>CACYRP010000019.1 GCA_902776765.1 Fibrobacter succinogenes | reverse complement strand
ACGGTGTTCCAGTTCGAATCTCCGGGTATGCAGAAGTACCTGCGCGAACTGAAGCCGACGCGAATTTTTGACCTTATCGCTATGAACGCCCTGTACCGACCGGGGCCGATTGACCAGATCCCGCACTTCATTGCACGTAAAAACGGCAAGGAAGAAATCGACTGCTACCATCCGGACTTGGAGCAGGTGCTTGGCGAAACGTACGGCGTTATTGTGTACCAGGAACAGGTGATGAAACTGGCCCAGATTCTGGGTGGTTATTCGCTGGGCGGCGCTGACAACATCCGCCGTATCATGGCAAAGAAGATGCCGGAAAAGATGGCGAAGCTAGAACCGGAGTTCTTCCAGAAGTGCTTGGACAAGGGTTACGACAAGGCCATGATCCAGAAAGTCTGGGACGCTGTGCTCCCGTTCTGCGGATACGCATTTAACAAGAGCCACGCTGCCGCTTACGCTTACGTTGCTTACCAGACGGCGTACCTCAAGACGCATTACGGCCCGGAATACATGGCGGCCTCCATGACATCGAAGATGGGCAAGACCGAAGATACGGTGACCATCATTCTGGAATGCAAGCGCCTGGGCATTGAAGTCTTGTCGCCGAACATCAACACGTCGTTGGGTGTATTCTCTGCCAATACCAAAGGTCAAATTCTTTACGGCCTTGCGGGTATCCGTAACGTGGGTATCGCCGTTGTCGAAGATGTGGTGGCTGAACGTGAACGCCGCGGTATTTACAAGGATATCTTTGATTTCTGCAAGCGCGTCACAGAATACCAGGCCGCGCAGCCGGAAAAGCGTCCGCCACTCAACAAGAAAGTCTTGGAATGCTTGATTATGGCTGGCGCCTTGGACGACCTGCCGGGAAGCCGCGCCGTGCAGTGTGCAACGGTGGACCGCGCTCTCGAAGTTGCGATGCGCAGCCAGGAAGACAAGGTGAAGGGCCAGGTATCGCTCTTTGATTTGGGTGGTGCTGCCGCCATGCCAAATACTGCCGAAGTCTTGGAAGAAGCCGAAGAATGGACCGCGATGGAAATGCTCAACAAGGAACGTAGCGTACTTGGCTTGTTCCTTTCTGGCCATCCGCTGGACGAGTTCCGCCCTGAGTTGATGGGCTTTACGAGCTGTTCGCTTTCGGAAGATGAAATTGTGCGCCAAGTGGGCGATACGGTCGTTGTGGGCGGTGTCGTTATTCGCATGCGCTCCATCGAAACAAAGCGCGGTGATACGATTGGCTCTGGCGCTATTCAGGACTTCCATGGCGAAGTTGAAATGTTCTTCAAGAAGGATGTGTGGGAGCGCTTGCGCGATTCCGTTTCGATTGACGACCGCGTACTTGTGAAGGGCGTTTTGGAGCAGCAACGCGACCGCGATGGATACCAAATTATCGTCGAAGAAGTCATTCAATTAGATCGAGTGCGTTGCGATATGGTAAGCCATATTCATGTTTCGCTATACTCGGGAATGCTTACGGACGAGTTTTTGGATAAGCTTGAGGTCGAAATGAAGGCCAATTTGGCCGACGAATACTCCCGTGGGTGCGAATTTGTGTTCCATTTGGAGACAGAATCTGGTTTTGAGCATGTCGTTCTCTTAAAAAAATATAAAGTTGTATATACTCAGGAATTGTTGCAGTGGCTCAGAACCGATTTGGGCGCACTGAAGGTTTGGGTATCGAATCGTGCAAAACGTTAACGAAGAAAACTCTCCTTACATCCTCTTCTGTGCAGGAGAGGATTCCGGTGATATGATTGGCGCCGAGATGGTCTCGACGGCGGTCAATCTTGGCTTCAAGGTCATTGGCCTTGGTGGCCCGTTGATGCAGGAGAAAGGGCTTCATCCCTTGTGGGATTACAACGAACTCCCGGTGTCGGGCGTCGGCGATGTAGTCCCCAAATATTTCTCGTTAAAGAATGTTTTTGAAGTTTTGAGCGATGCGGCGGAATCTAAAAAGTGCTTGGGTATAATAGCTATTGATTATCCGGGTTTTAATATGCGGCTTGCGGCCCTTGCTAAAAAGTGGGGCAAACCCATGCTTTACGTGGCGCCTCCGCAAGTGTGGGCCTGGAAATCCAAGCGGGCGAGTTTGTTCAAGCAGGCTAGCAATATTCGTTTGGCCGTGTTCTTTGACATCGAAGCTTATGCGTACAAGCGAATGGGCTGCGATACGATTCGACTCAAGCACCCTATAACGGGCTGGGCGTTTGATCGTGTCGAGCCCAAGTCCGATATGTTACTTTTGCCGGGAAGCCGCCGTACAAGCGCTTTGCGCAATCTGCCGTCTTTTGTCAAGGTTGCCGAAAAATACCGCAATATATGCGCAGAATACAATTTTGGCCCGCTTCCAGATGTCGCGGTTGTTGCGTCGCGTGAACATTTGGAAGTTCCGCTTTTGGTCGCTCTTGAAAAACTTTATGATGGACGTTTGCCGAGTTGGTTAAAGGTTGTGGTTGCGCCCAAGCGTTTGAGTGACCGCATGAATTTCTATTCGGCATATGCGGCGGCGATTACCTCGTTTGGTACAAGTACGCTTGAAATGGCATGTGCCGGAATTCCGTTTGCGGCATGCGTTGTACCGGATTTCTTGACGTATGCGATGGGAAAATTGTTGGTCAAGTCCGAATATCTGTCGTTACCGAATGCCATCTTTGGCTGTGGCGTGACACCGGAATTTATTATTCGCCATAAGATGAACGATCGAATGGCTACAGCTATTGTCGATGCCTTGTTCCAGCAAGATATCGGAACCGTTGACGAAATAGCTTTCCGTCTCCGTAAAATTCTAGATGTCGGCAAGACCTCTAGTGAACTAGTGTCTGAATTTCTTGCTCAGTTCGTCAAGCGTTAAACGCATGAGCGTGGGACTTCCGAAGGGTGACTTGAGCGGGTCCTGCGTAATCATCAACTGACTTACAAGCGCTGTAATTTCTTCGGGCTTGAGTTTGTCGCCTGCTTGGTAAGCGTTTGTCTTGGCCCAAGATTTTGCAATGGCTTCTTGGAACTTGACCATGTCATTCTTGGTATCGTTTTCATCGACATCGTTCAAGAAGTCGTGAACAGCTTTGGCCGCACGCGAAAGCGGGAGAGCGCTTGGGATGGAACGGATTTGGTATGTGTCACCGCCAAACGGCTCTACGAAAAATCCCAGCTTGCGGAGTTGTTCATCGACATTGCGGAAAATTTCTTTTTCCTGTTTGGAAAGATCGATGAGTTCTGGGAACAAGAGCTCTTGGCTATCTTGAGAAATATTGTTCTGGAGCGATTCCATCGCTTGTTCAAAGAGCACTCGCGTGTGGGCGGCGTGCTGGTCGATAATCAGAAGCCCGTTGGAATCTTCTCCTGCAATGTATGTGTTTGCAATTTGGAAGAATGACGGCGGCGCCCATGGCGTTTCGCGCGGTGGCGTGGGCTTCGTGAGGTCCGGTTCCAGCGAAATAATCTTGCCGTACTCGGGGAGCGAAAACAAGTCCTGAACGTCGTCGCTCACGTCGTACTTGGATTTTTTATCTGAAAGAGTATTGGCTACACTTGCGGGTTTTGCGTATGGCTTATTTGCTGATGCGTTCGACGGGGTAATGCCTGCATAGTTTGTTTTTGCGAAAGGATTTTCCCAAGGCAAATCGTTTTGAGGCTGTGCCGGTGCAGTCGGTGCTGTAAATGATGGCTGCTCGGGCTTTGCTGGCATCTCGGATGGTGTGAATTGCGTTGGCCTAGCCTGTGGAGCCGAACCTCCCATAAATTCATCGCTCAAGTCAATGAATGGGGAGTTTGCTTCCAAATCCTTCGTAAACGTATCGCGGATAGCATGCGTCACGACGAGGAACACCAAGTTGCCGTTTGCAAAACGCACTTCGCGCTTGGCCGGGTGCACGTTGATATCGAATTCCATGTCGGGCATGTCGAGGAACAGCACGGTAACGGGCTTGCACTGCGCTCCGTACGGCTCGTACGCTTGCGAGACCGCCTTGCTCACCATCTTGTTTTCGATGGGGCGGTTTCGCATGAATAAAAATTGATGGTTGCGCTTGCCGTTAGTCTCTGTTGTCGGGGAAATGTAGCCCGAAACATGGACGCCCGCTTCGGTGTAATCGACGGGCAATAAGCCTTTGGCGACTTTGGAGCCGATGGCTTCGGCAATGCGGCTGCGGAGCTCGCCTGGAACGCCTGTGAAAACGGTTCTATCGCCGACTTTATAGTCAAAGCGGATTTCCGGATGCGAAATGGCGGTCTTGATGACTATATCTAATATACGTGAACATTCCGATGTTTCGCTACCGAGGAACGTGCGGCGCACGGGCGTGTTGTAAAAAAGATCTTCGACGAGGAATGTCGTGCCGCGGCTTGCCTGGATATCTTCTTTTTCGATGACTTCTCCGCCCTTGACGACAATGCGGCCGCTTTCGCCATCTTGCGTGGCGCTTGTAATTGTCAGCTTAGAAACTGCGGCGATAGAGGCGACAGCTTCACCACGGAAACCGTTTGTCTGGAGGTGGAATAAGTCATCTGCGCTTGTTAGTTTGGATGTAGTATGGCGCAAAAAACAGAGCTCCAGGTCGGCGCTTCCCATGCCCTTACCATTGTCCGTGACTTGGATCTTTTTCTTTCCACCTTGTTCGATTTGGACTTGAATTCGGGTTGCTCCGGCGTCGATTGCGTTCTCAATAAGTTCTTTGACAGCCGATGCTGGACGTTCTATGACCTCTCCAGCAGCAATTTTATTAATGATTTCATCGGATAAAAGGTGAATTTCAGCCATTTTTCTTGATTGCTATATTATAAATATAGCTAATGAATTTTTATGAACAAGTGAGGTGAGTGAAATGGTTTCAAATCTATTCCTTCAGCTAGCACACATTGAATTACTGATGTCTTACCCGGTCAAGGACATTTTGACCTTGGTCAAACGAGATTCGCGATTCAACGTGAAACTTCTAAATGATTTGTACTTCGAAGATTCTTACGTAGATGAAAGCGCTTACCGATTCATAATGGACAACATCGTCGCATGGTTGTACGAACGCGGCGAAAATCCAGATGATTTTATCGATCGTATCGTAAAGCGTTGTGCTGCATTTGAAGCAGTTCCTGCTCGTAGCGTGCTCCGCTCTTACTTGCCGTTTGTCTCTTCGTTCTACTCGGCTGAAGATGCCCGTGAACTCTGCCTTGAAATCATTCCAAAACGTTATCCTTTCCTTACGAAATCCAACATTCTTCGTAACGAAATTATTGACGGAAATCGCAGGGTGGACTTCACCTTCCAGTTCGAGACTCCGGGTGTGCTTGCCGCGAACCCCATGCGTTGGATCCGCAGCATGATCAACATCGGACCGCTTCTCTTGAACACGCCAGCATACGAACACATTAGCTACCTCGCTACGCAGACCTCGTTTATTGAAGCTCTTGAAAACAGAGTTCCCGCCGAAATGAAGGATGACGGTGGTGTGTATATCAAGGGTGAACTTGTTGGCCGTCATGCAACGTTTAACGATTGCCTCAAGGAACACAACCTCGAATGGAAGAGCGACGTCGAAAAGAGTATTGGCTGTGTACGTTCTTTGGTCGACATCCGCGACCCGAAGACCGGTGCGCTCCTTATCGAAAAGGATTGCTACTACGGTGCTCCGGCTTACGTTCTTGAATTCAACTTCAAGGCTAATGTGAATGCTTCTGAACCGTTCCTCAAGCTCATGAGCTCTGTGGTGAAGCAGGAATTTGCTGCATGGGCTCCGATCCAGAAGGCTCATGAACAGTTGCTCGATGCCATGAACGATTCTGTTACGATAGTTTATTATAAGAGTGATGACTCGATTTCTGTGAACAGCAAGCACCTTATGCGTAACGTTCCGGCACGTATCCTCCGCAACCTTCTCCGTGAATACACGGTGACTGGCCGTGAAGAATACGAGAACCGCGAGTTCAAGCGCGATCCGGCTATTTGCATGGACCCGCTTCGCCCGAACTTCGAGAGCAGGTTGAACCGCGTCATCGCCCATATCAATGGCTCCGACGATCCGGATCATCCGAGCGATGGCGTAAAGAAGTACTTCGAGATTGAACGTCACCGTCGTGGTGGATTCCGCTTTGTTCCGAAGTGCAAAATTGTCTTCAGAGAAGAATAGAATTACTTTGTACTAACTTCGGTTGTTCCAATGTTAGGATAAAAAAAATTAACATTGAGCATGGAAGTTGAAAAGGTAAATTTTATTGAGTGAAGAAATAAGAAAAAGGAAAGAACCGAGCCCCTATCAAATTGGTATATTTAGAGCGTTGAGAATGGTTAGAAAGGTAAATCCTGAAACGACTTTATCATTGCTCCCCTCCTGATAGGTTCAAGGTTCTGGAAACCACTCAATATTTTCTCCTTCTTAGGAAAGGGCTCTTTTAGAGCCCTTTCTCTTTTTTTTATAAAAAGATTTTTGAGAAAAAGTTTATGAAGGGAGGGCGTTCGGAGTGGATGCCTTTGGCGTCAGCGGCTTCACTCGGACGCCTGCAATAGTCTACAAGGCGAAGCAAGCAGAAAACATTATGTTTTCTATTTGTGAGCCGAAGAACTGACGCTGTAAGCGTCAACCAGTCGTTCGCAACACTCGTTTTGCACGCTACTGCGAAGGCTTTTTGAAGCATAAAAAATACCCTCGACTGATGTCGAGGGTGAATTGTAACTGGATCCTTCGCGGTCTATGACCGCTCAGGATGACGCATTAGCAATAGCTTAATGCCATTGGCTAATGCTTATGCATTAGCGACGGCGGGCGGCCATTTCTTTCTTCAAGATGTCCATGACGGCGCCGATTTCAGCAGGAGCCTTGAACACCGGGTTTGCGTATTTGCTTGCAATGCCAGCGAGAGTTTGTTCATGATAGCCGACCTTGAATTCCGTGAACTTGAGGCCGTGTGCCGTGCTGATGACGACTACGTTTTCGTCCTTCGCAATTTTGCCTTCTGCACAGAGCTTTTCGAGAGCGCCAAGGGCGACACCCGTGTGCGGGCAGCAGTAAAGACCGATGCGGTCGCCGCGGTGGGCTGCGTTAGCGAGTTCTTCTTCAGTAACACTTACGACCATGCCGTTTGTCTTCTGGATGGCGCGGACAGCCTTCGGATAGCTGACTGGGTTACCGATCTGGATGGCGCTGGCGAGAGTCTTCTTGGCCTGAACCGGTTCGAGCTTGTCGAAACCGCGGGTGTAGGCGCGGTAGAATGGGTTTGCGTTTTCGGCCTGGGCAACGATGATGCGCGGGATGCGGTCGATGAGACCCATGGCCTTGCAGTCTTCAAAGCCCTTGGCAAGTGCGCTCACGTTACCGAGGTTTCCGCCTGGGATAATCACGGTGTCAGGAACGGTCCAGCCGAGTTCCTGGCAGATTTCCGGAGAAATGGTCTTCTGGCCTTCGACGCGGAGGCTGTTCATGGAGTTCGCGAGGTAAATGCGGTTGTCTTTTGTGACTTCCTGAACAATCTTCATGCAACCGTCAAAGTCGGTGTCGAGGGCGAGCACGATGCTACCGTTAGAAATCGGCTGGATGAGCTGTGCGGTGCTGGTCTTGCCGGCCGGGAGGAACACGATAGACGGGATGCCTGCCTTGGCGCAGTAGGCGCTGAGGGCTGCAGAGGTGTCGCCGGTAGATGCGCATGCGACGGCATCGATCGGGTGGATATTCTTCTTGATGATGTGGTTCACCTGGCTCACGAGAACCGTCATGCCGAGATCCTTGAAGGAACCCGTGTGAGAGTTGCCGCAGAGCTTTACCTTGAGGCTTCCTATGCCAAGATCTTTTGCGAGCGGAGCGGCGTCAAAAAGCGGGCTCCAACCTTCGCGCATGGTGACGATGTCTTCGACCGGAATATCCGGGAGCACCATTTCGCGCTTGCTCCAAATGCCGCTCATGTCTTCGGGCTTGAAGCTCATGCGGCGTTCGGCAAAAAGCTTCTTCCATTCTTCGGGACTACGGCTGGCGAGTGCTGCGCGGTCGTGCTCGACTTCGAGCAGGCTTCCATCGACCTTGCTGCGGTAAATGACGTCGGTCAGCGGGTACGTATCGTCGCCGTTGATGTTTCTGAAATGAGCGTTGAATTGAGACATGATAATCCTCTTGAATTTTTACGAGGCAAATATAGCAATTTAGTGGTTAGTGATTAGTGGTTGGTGGTTAGGATTGCAATTAGAACATTCTTTTGACTTTCCTGCTTACTAACCACTGCCTACTTCCTACCGTCTATCTCTCGTCTTTCGTCTGTAGGACCGAAGGTCCGTTCTTTCGTCTAATTTCCCTAAGGCGTTTTTGCTATATTATGCACGAAATTTATTACAAGTAAATACTCGGAGTTCTGAGTGAACAAGAAAAAATTTATTCTATTCCCGCTTTTAGCGTTCGTTTTGTCGTCCTGCCTGTTCGATACGGATGACGAAGGCTTGTCTAACTGGCTTTCTGATCAGGGAATGCCTAGCAGCTATAAAGTTCAAACGGTGACTGTTGGTGACTTGAATCCCTTGTCTGCTGAAGTTTATCGTGATACGCTTCCAGAAAATGCAAGAGTTCGCGGCTTGTTTGGCTCTGTGTCAGGCATGTCGTACAAGGCCTTTTTCGATTTTAAGCTTGAATCATTCCTTGATACCTTGAATGCTGCGGACTCGGTGATGTCGTATTTGCATTTGAGGCTTTTGGATTCTTATTATACCGATGCTTCTACTCCGTCTAAAATGTTCCCTATTGAAGAACAACTGAAGGTGCATGTTAGCTGGATTGTTTCGGAAAAGATGAGCAATAGCGAATACAAGGATTTGGAGAATGTGACCGATTCTGTTTGGTTCCATGAACTTGAATCTTGGAATCCCAAGTATTCTGCTGATACAACGATTTCCGTGTCTATCAAGAGAACAAAGGATAAAAAAGGCAAGTTTGTATTAGATTCGCTTTCTTCATATTTGACGATTGATATGCCGAAAGACCTTGTAGAAGATGTTCGCAAGAGTAAGGGAAATCGCCGTTTGCAACTGAGTATCACGGCTCCCGAGGCTTCGCATATTTATCGTTTTTACGGCTCTGCTTACACTGTGTATCATCCGCAATTGGTGATGGAGGCTATGGGCAAGAAGCAGTATGCGAAGAGCTACGCTCCGATGCGTTCTGCAAGGGTTTATTCGAATCGCGAAAAATGTTCGGATTGCCTTGTGCTGCATGGCGGTGTTTACGATTCCTTGTTGGTCGAGTTCCCGTCTAAGCCGATTTTGAAGGCCTTGTCTGATTTTTATGGCGATGAATTCCCCTATACTGTAGGTGATAGCAACGATGTGCGCCAGGCTGTAGTGATGGCGGAGGTTACTTTTTATAGGGATGATTCCAAGGGACAAAGTGAACTTGGTTTGCCGGTAATGGTTGTTGTTGGTACGTATATGGATAGTGCCGATGTGCCAGTGTTTCGTGGCGAACAATATGCTAAGTTGAATAAACCCCTCATCAATGCTAGCGGCCACCCGAACATGGTATTCCATGAAGGTGATTCGTTGTCTTTGCAGGTCACTTATGGCATGCGTGATTTCATTAACAGGGCTAGCGATGGTCGTACGTTCAAGATGGTCATGCGTCTCGGCAAATCGGTTGTTTTGGACAAGGATTCGACTTATAGAGATCGTGTGTTTGTTAAGGCTGATTCTACTGAAATTGCCAATGGAAATGTAATCAAGAGTGCTAGTGGTGATACGCTTCAAGTGTTTTTCTCAGATGTAGATTTCGCTCGTTACGACTTTAGCACTATCAAGAGCAAACCCGCTACGCTTAAGCTCTGGCTTGCTTCTAAGCGTGGGGAGGAATAATGAAAAAGTTTATTAGTGCATTGCTTTGTGTTTCTAGTTTTTCCTTTGCGTCGATGATTGGCGTTGATGCTCTTGGTCAAGAACAGATTGCTGGTGGATCTGCTGCGATGGCTGGTCGTGGTTTTGCGGGTAACGCGAAGACGGGCGAAACCGAAGGCGTTTCCATTGTGAACCCAGCTCGTCAGGCTTTTGATTCTAAAGTTTCGTTTAACTTGAACTTCTTGCTCGATGTTTCTACAGCGGACCGTTCGAATTCTCATTTCACGAAGACGAATGTTGCAATCCCTTCGATGAACTTGACGTTCCCGATGAATGACTTTGGTGCGCTCGGCTTTTCGTTGTGGCAGCATTATTCTTCTTCGATGCGCGAAAGTGTTAATAACGAAGCCGAAAACTGGAATGCTGAAATTGAGTACCAGAGCAGTGTTTATGAACTGGTGCCGTCTTACGCTATTAGGCTTCCGTTTTACCGAGCGATTTCGCTTGGTGCTTCGGCGCATTTTGTGATGGGTAGTTTTAATCGCAATCTTACGCTTGGGCCGGACAATAGCGAAATTGACAGTGCCGATGTTTGGGCTACAAATAATTCCGATGTTACGGATCATGTGAGTGGCGATTGGGATCTCAAGAGTTCGGCTTACTTCACGGTTGCTGCTCAGTTCCGCGGTCGCATGGCTTCGTATTACTTATCGTTCACGACGCCTTATACGCTCAAGAATGAACTTGAATACAACTTCAGATTTAGCGAACTGGATACGCTTGCTCCGACCCGTTATACTCGTTCCATCAAGGTGCCGGCCATGTTTGCAACGGGTGTCAATTATCGTTTGAACAAACGTCATAATGTGATGGCCGATGTTGCCTGGCGTGCTTGGACCCGCGATATCGAGAATGTTGCTGGTAGTTGGAACATGTCACAGGTGACAAAAACGCAAAATGATTTTAATATATCCATTGGATATCAGCGTGATGGAAGCGATGTCTTTTATGATTCCTACTGGGATCGCATTGCATATCGCGCTGGTCTCTGGTACAAAAACTGGTATGTAGAGGATGTATCTGAAATTGGAGGATCCATTGGTGCTGGTTTCCCGCTTGGGAGAAAGGGCATGACACTGGATCTCGCCATTCAAGGTGGGGTGCGCCTGACGGATGATGACCGCAACTGGAGTGAATCGTTTATTGGTATTCGCTTGGGTTTAGTGGGTGTCGGAAATTGGGGCAAGACCCGTGGTCAGTAAGATTCAATTAGAAGGAGATCGAGATGACTACTAAGAAGAATGAAGAAATTGTAAAGAAGGCCGCAACGAAGGCTGCTCCGGCCAAGAAGGCAACGAAGGCTACTGCGAAGGCCGAAAAGCCCGCCGCAGAAAAGAAGACTGCTGCGAAAGCTGAAAAGAAGCCGGCTGCAAAGGCTGCCGAACAGAAGATTGTTGCCAAGGTGGCCAAGAAGCCTACGGCAGTGGCTGAAAAGGTTGCAGCCAAGGCTGCTCCTGCAAAGAAAACTGTGAAGAAGGCCGCCAAGGCCGAAGTAGCTGAAACTGTAAAAGTTTCGAAAACTGCTGCGAAGGTTTCTGAAAAGACCGCGAAGTCTGTTGCCGCCGCAAAGAAGGTCGTGAAGGCCGTAACGAAGGCTAAGAAGGTCGATGTCGAAGTTGTAGAAACTCCGGCTGCAAAGAAGGCCGCCAAGGCCGCTGCTCCGGAAGCTCTTCCGCAGTCCTTTGATGCGGAATACTTGGTTCTCATGCAGAAGGATCCGAACTGGATGCAAGCATTCTGGGAAGTTTCTGAAAAGAGAATCAATGCCGCAAAGAAAGGCAAGGGCAAGCTCGTTTTGCGCCTGTTCGACATTTCGAACGACCTTACGGTCAAGCGCAATAAGAAACTCAAATTCCACGATATCGAAGTTCCTGCAGATGCTCGTAGCTGGTATGTAGAAAACAAGGTGAGTGAAAATTGCTCTGCTGCGCTTGGCGTAGTTTCTGCTGGCAAGTTCGAACCGCTCGTTGAAGCAGGCCCGATGCAGACGTTTACGCTCAATGGCTCCGAAGTGAATACGGATAACGTATTTGTCCGTGCTTCGCTTGGCGGTGCTGCTATTGGCGGCTTTGGCAGTTCTGGACTTTCTTCGATGTCTGCAAAGAACTGGCTCGAATCGCTTTCGAGTTCCTCGGGTTCCATGTTCTCGGGCGCTCTTTCCAGTGCCGCTCTCAAGAGCAACAAGCTTGAACTCCCGAAGGATACCGTGAATTACGGCAAGGATTTCTTCTTGTGGGTGAAGACTCGCTTGATTGTTTATGGTGGCACGCGTCCGGACGCTCATTTGCAAGTGCGCGGCGAACCGTTTCCGCTGAATCCGGATGGCACATTCAGCTTTGAAGAAGACCTCCCGGATGTTACAAAGATCATTCCGGTCTTTGCAACGGACAAGGATGGCGACTTCCCGACTACAATCGTTCCGATCGTTGTTAAGCGCACGGAATAATGGCGAAGCCCGGTAAAGTTCACCTTTTGCTTCACGCACATTTACCTTTTGTGCGTGAACCCTCTTACGACCGGTTCTTGGAAGAGAACTGGTTTTTTGAGGCTATGGCGGAGACGTACTTGCCGATAATCCAGATGCTCAACCGTTTGGAAGAAAAGGGCGTGCCGGGCACTTTGAATTTTAGCGTATCGTCGGCGTTACTGGCGATGCTTACGGATTGTTCGCTTTTAGACAAATTCTCGCGTCATTTGCACAAACAGCTTGAGTTGTTGGAGCGCGAGAAGGTCCGCTTGCAGAATGATTCCGAGAAGATGGAGGTGGTGAATTTTTACTACCGCCGTCAAGTTGCTTTAATCAATACGTGGGAACGCGATTGCGGTTGCGAAATTGTTCCATCGCTTAAACGTTTGGAGCAAATTGGAAAAATCAATTTGCTCACTTGCGTGGGAACGCATCCGTTTTTGCCTGCGTACCAGAACGATGTCGACGCAATTCGGCTCCAATTAGAAATAACAGTTCGTGCTTTCGAAGAGGCTTTTGGCAAAAAGCCGCGAGGCTTGTGGCTGCCGGAATGTGGCTATTTTGAAGGCCTGGACGCAATTCTTGCGGAATACGGATTCAAGTATTTCTTCTTGGAAACGCATGGCGTACTGCTTGCAAAACCAGCGCCGAAGTATGGCGTTTTTGCGCCGATTAAGACGCCCGCAGGGCTTTATTGCTTTGGACGTGAACAGAGCAGTTCCATGGAAGTCTGGAGCCGCAAGACTGGGTACCCGGGGCATCCAGAGTATCGCGAGTTCTTCAAGGACATTGCGCACGAACGCGAAGATGAGTATTTAGGCGATTATTTCTTGGCGGCAGGAACGCACATCGAGACGGGGCTCAAGTATTACCGCATCACGGGAAGCGAAGACAAGAAAGTTTATCGCCCGTGGAATGCTTTGCGGTTGGTCGAAGACCATGCGCGTTTGTTTGTAGCGAACCGCGAAGAGACCGTTTCGAATTTGCTCCCGAATATGGACGGCAACAAGGTCTCGATCCTTTGCCCGTACGATGCGGAACTTTTTGGACACTGGTGGTTTGAAGGTCCGCTGTTTATCGAAAAGATGTTTGAACGTGCTGCAAGTTCGAACGTAGTCGAAATGGCTTCGCTTGAAGATTCTGTGCCGTCGTTGAAAGCTGAGGGCGCCTTGGGTGCTGCCGCGGGAAAAGCCGCGGATCCCGATGTGCATGCGCCGATTTTCTCGTCGTGGGGCGAAGGCGGTTTTGGCGAAGTCTGGATGAACGATGCTGTGACTTTTGAATACCCGCTGTTCTTTAGAATGCGCGCGATGATGAACGATTTGAAAAAGCGTTTGCCGCATGGTACTGCGCGCGGTTCGAATAGCGCAAAGTCTGCTGAAAGTGCGCGCGGTTCAAAGGCTGCGGCCCTGAAACGCTTCTTAGCGCAGATGGCGCGTGAACTAGTGTTATTCCAAGCTTCGGACTGGGCGTTCATGATTCATAACAATTCGGCTGCGGATTACGCACGTAACCGTTTGAATGGGCATTATCAAAATGTCTGTGCGCTTTATGCAGAGGCTGTCAAGGCAAAGCCTGACATGCGATTGCTCAAGACGCTAGAGCAGAAAAATAACTTGTTCCCGTGGATCGGGGAGTTGATTTAGACGAAGGAATATAATGGAGATTCCGGCTCGGAGACCGGAATGACGTTGCGTTTGCTTATTGCTAACAAATTCCTAATCACTAGCCACTAGTATATCACAATAAAGCTTGTCGTTTTGCCTTTATTGCCGGCGCGGAAACGGTAGATTCCGGGAGCCATCATCGATTTTACTTGATCTTCTTGCAAGCAATAAGTGGTTCCTTCGTATTTCTCTTGCGAGATTAGGTCGCCACGTCTGGTGCGAATTTCGATAAATTCTTTGTCTTTGGGAAGTGGCGCGAAGCAGAGAGGACCATTTCTCCAAGGAACCGGGAATGCGTGCGGTGCGGAATTGCTGTTTGAAATCGGGATGTTTTCGGATTTGCCCAAGCGGGTGAAAATCCATATCGAAGAATCGCTAGCTGCTAAAGTCGTTGTAAGGCTATCAAGCGTTCTATTGCTTGTAATTTTGTAAACGGAAGCTTTGCCGTCGTTATAGACAACTATGGATGCTTTACCGATAAAGTTTGTAAAATCTACAGTGTATGGGCTTGTGTAATTTTGCGGAATGTTGTAAAACTCGAATGCGAGACTTTTGATATTGGGGCTGATGGAATTTTGATTGAAGAATGGAGCTTCTGGCCATTTCGGCTGATCTTCATTAATCCAGTTCTTTTTGTTTGTAGTCTTGGTGCGTTCTCCTGCAAATGAAAGTCTGACTGCGTAGTCGTGGAAAATACTGTCTGCATCATACTTGAATTTTTTTAGCGCCGATTCGAATTGGTATTCGAAGTTTTTTGTTGGATTTGCGGAGTAGCTTTCCCAAATAAGTCTGTCTAAATCTTTAGAAACATGTAAGTATAGATAAAGGAATAACGTTGATGCTCCATAGTTGCTGGTATCTTCCGAAAGTGGGTAACCCATGTTGCCAAAAAGTTCTGGTATGTAACGGATATAATCGTCAATTTCTGGGTTGGTGATTTCTTCAAATCCTGTGGCGGAGGCTTCGAACCAGAATGAAAAATTTACCTCTAGGTTGAGATAGGTGAGTTGTAAAGCGTGGTAGAATTCGTGGAAAATTGTTACACGAAGTCCTTTTGCCCATTCGTCTGTATAACTGAAATTGTGTGAAAGATTGAGTAGCGGATTTTTTGTTTTAGGATAAGTGCAGGTGTCGCCATGGACGAAGATGGTGTCGTTATCGCCATACCGTGAACATGTCCAGTAGAAATCGTTTTCCATGAAAATTTCTGAGGCGTTGCCAAATGGCATGGTGATGGCGAAGTTTTTGTCACATCCTGTGCCTCTGAATAAGGTGTCGTTTTTCCAAATTTGATTGATGTCGACGATTTCAACTGGATACAAACCTTGCTTGACTGCTTGCTGAAAATGATGACTAATGGTTGTGCCTTTGGGCTGGTGCATTTTATGTTGGTTGATGTAAAAATCCCATGCGCTTTCAAAAATGGCAGCGGTGCTGTCGGCGAATTTTTTTGTAGTTGCGTGCGGCCCTGTTAATACATACATCACTTGAAAGTGCGGTGTTTCAATAGTGTGAACCGTGTCGTAAAAATCTTCAGCCTTGCATTTTTCTTCGTAGTCATCGTATTTGGGCTCATGCTTGACGTTTGTTTGGTCTTTGTTTTTTATTTGCTTTTGTTTTTTGATGACCTCTTCAAAAGCGTGCATTGTACCACATTTGCCTTCATAGGCGTGCGTGTACGTGACTGCAATAAAGAAATATAATACAACAAGAGCGATTAATTGTAAATGTGAAAAATATCGTAAATGTTCTTGGTGCATTATTGTACTCCAGCGTCTTTGAGAATTTGTTTGGATTTTTTTGTGAGTTCGGCAGGAACTGTTAATTGTTTTTGGTGGTGAGGCTTGATGCGGGCATCAATAATCAAAGGGGTTTTGCATTTCCAGTGCTTTCTGCAAACGCATTCGTCCAGTCCATAAATGTCTTGCGCCGGGTCGGAACGCGTGAATGTAAGCCACAGAAAATCACTCAATGTGTCGTCTGTGTTTTGCGCCCCTTCGTCGATGATGGAAATCCATGGATAGCTTTCGCGGAATTTCCAATGGGCGAGGGCTGCTTTGAAATCTGCGAATTTATCGACGGGGAACTGCGCCGTTGTGAAATGCGGGGAGTTCTCGTTAGAAAATTGCGTGGATGTTTCGAGTAAAATAACGCCCGGCATTACGATTGTTGCTTTTGAGAATCCCTGCGGGAGTTCGAGCGATTTCAAATCTTCTGGATTGTTTCGGAGTTCGCGGCACTTGGCGCCTGCTGCGGCCATCACGACTTTGGAACCGTGATTTAAACTTGTGCCGGTGTAATCGAGCGTGTCGATGGTTGTCGCGGTCTGGAAATGCAAATCGCGGTCGAAATGGATGCGTTCGAGAACGTGCGCGAAAAACGCTGGAACATTGTTTACGTCGAGGTTGGGACAATCTTCTTTCGCGGCTATCAGCAAGTATTTTGTTAAACTTGCCTGGTTGAATCCGAGCAACGCATTTGCCGTTTTTAAAAGTTCCATCGGCTCGCGTTCTTCCGCGCTCGTGTAAGGGCGGAATGCTTCCGAACCAAGCGCTAGGCAGAGCGGGTGGACGCCGGCATCATCGACCGCATGGATTCCGTAAACGCCCGGGAGCGAAGCGGGAACCATCGGTTTCGTGATCTTATGAATGTATTTCCCAAACAGGGTGTCTTCTTGAGGCGGGCGCCCGACAACCGTGAACGGGAAAATGGCATTTTTTTTACAGAGCACTTTTTGGACTTTCATACAAGGGAAATCGTGTTTGCCGGAGTAATAGCCGATGTGGTCTCCAAAGGGACCTTCGGGTTTTAAACCGGGTTCGAGTTCTCCTAAAATACAAAAATCGGCGTCGCTAGAGACAAGGTAACCATTGTATTCAAAGTAACGAAAGCGTCGATTCCCGAGCATTCCTGCGAACAAAAGTTCCGAAAGATTTTCGGGCATTGGCATCACGGCGGCAAAAGTGTGCGATGGTGGCCCGCCAATAAAAATGCTTACTTTGAGTGGTCGGCCTTCTTCAATAGCTTTTTGGTGATGCCGTGCGATATCGCGCTTAATTTGGTAATGCAATCCGCATTCTTCGTTTGGAATGTAATCATTTCCTGAAATTTGGATGCGGTACATGCCCACGTTCGTTTGCATGATGCTTGCGTTTTCGCTTGGGCGCGTGGCGACTTGCGGGAGCGTGATGAACGCTCCGCCGTCTAGCGGCCAGCTGACCAGCTGTGGCAAGTCGCTCAGGCTGCATTCTTCAAAATCTTTGATACTTCCCGAACGCATTGGGAGCGATGTTAGCCCTGCGCGAGCGGCTTTGAAAAGCGATTTTGGCGATTTTAGCGCTTTTTTTAAAAAATCAACCGGATTTGCCTTGAAATTTACAGCCGCTTTTGTCTGCTCGAATCCGTCACGGAATAGAAAATTGAACCGTTCGTCGCTTCCGAAAATGTTACAAGCGGCGCGGAACTTGCTCCCTTTGACATGCTCAAAAAGCAATGCTGGGCCGCCTTGTCTAAAATTCTCCCTCGCGATTTCAGCCATTTCTAAATGTGGATCGACTTCGGCGTGAATACGCTTGAGCATTCCCGCCTTTTCCAAATCCAGCAGGGCCTGTTCGAGGGACTTATACATGATGCTATCCGGCTGTTGCGGATTGATCTAAGGCTTCGAATGCCTGTGTCTTTTTCTTTGCTTCTACAAATGCAATTTGTTCGCGAGCCATTTCTCTAGCGGGAATGGCGTAGACCATGCTTGCGCTAGCCATGACAATCGAGAATGTGTCTTCGGCAAAGTCCTTGCATCCCTGGAAAGTCATGCTGTCGTAGCAAGTCGTGATTCCCTTGACGGAATCGAACTTGTGACTGGCGGTAAAGCCGCGGAATGGGCCTTCGCCAAGGCGTGCTGCAACTTCGATAACGTTTTCGGTTTTGCCTGGAGTGACCGCTCCAATGATGCCGGTCCAACTTAATTTTCTAAAGCCTGCAACGATAGTGTAGCGGATAAATTCGCCCGGTTCAATGCTTTTTGGCAATGTGTAATAGAGTACAGCGTTTTTCCCAACGGACAAGGTCATTGGCGCATAGCGCATGATATCAAGCGTATCGGAAAGAGAGCCGTATTGCCAAGAAGTTTGACTGAATTGAACCATGACGTATAATGTAGTAAATTTTTTTGCTTTTTACGCAATTCGTCGTTTTTTTAAGTCTTTTCATCGGAAGGCTCTTTTGACAGGGTTTTATTTTACACAGTATTTTCTAAATTGAAGTTCTACTTTTTTTGTTGTTAGTGCTATGGATTCAATACAGGCAGATAAAAAATATTTACAGAAAAGCACCTTAATTACGCTTATTGGAACAGGGCTTAAGGTCATTGCGCCGGTTCTCACCATCGTTATTGCTCGTGTTTTTGGCAAGGAAATTTTTGGTATATACGTTTCGACACAACTTTTGGTGTTGACGCTTGCCCGTGTATCGGTTATCGGTCTTGACAAAGGCTTGCTTCGCCATTTGCCGCAAAATAAGGTCTGTGGCCGTCCCGCTCACGAAGGAATCATCGAATCGCTCAAGGTGGCGTGCATTATTGCGCTTGTGATTTCAAGTGTTATTTGGGTTGGTGCGTACTTTGGACTGCAAAGTATTTCGACTGGACTTGCGATGCTTTCGTCTGCGGAAATTTCTTTGTACGCTCTTTCAATCATTCCGTTTACCATATTGCTCCTTTTTGCGGGCGCATCCGATGGCAATAGGCATCCGCAGTACAAGATCTTCATCAACGAATTTGTGGTGATGACCTTGGCTCCGATTATCGCTCTTAGTCTCCATTATACTGGTTTTGAAGACAAATTAGCACTTCCGGTCGGTTTCTTTGTCTCGAACATGCTTGGTATATTCGTTTATATATTCCTGATCAACAAACAGTTCCCGCAGATAGAATGGATTACGAGTAAATGGGTGCCGAAAGAACTGCTGGATTTTTCGATTCCTATAGGTTTCACGGAAATCATTGCGTCGTTCTTGCTGCGTGTGGACATGTGGATGGTGCTCGCCCTGCTAGGACCGGAGGCGGTCGGCATTTATGCAGTGATGGTAACGGTTTCCAACGGCCTTAAGACAATCCGTAGCAGCTATGACCCGATTTTGCAGCCCGTTGTGGCGGGAATGTCTAGGGAACGCTTGAAGACGGATTTGAAACCAGTGTTCTCGTATTGCGTATCGATGGTGACGATTATCCAGCTTGCGATTGGATTTTTCATTGTGCTGTTCCCGGAGCAGACGATGATGATTGCCGGAAAATCATTTATCACAAAAGAAAATCCGGTGGCCGTATTTGGAATCCTCATTATCGGGAACTTGATTAATGGCTTCTTTGGTTTGTCCGGTGCCGTAGTGACGGGATTAGGCAAGAGCAAGTTCATGTTGATGATGAACATTGTGTCGCTTGTGTTTGCGGTGACGATGAACCGCATCTGCATTCCGATTTTCGGTATTGCGGGCGCTGCGCTCTCTTGCATGTCGTATCAAGTTTTGCAGTGCGTCTGGATGAATGCCTATCTTCGTAAGATGGGCTACTGGCCGTACAGAAAAAGCCTTATCATTCAGGGAATTTGGATTGTGTCGCTCGTGGCGATTTACATTGCCGTGAATACGGTCATCTCTCCGACTCTTGTGAGCAAGGGAGTGTTCTACGGAATTGTGATTATGCTTCTTCTTTTGACGTTCTGGAAACAGGGACTTGCGAAAAAGAACTTTTCGTCAGGAAATAGTTAACGATTTTTTTATAGATTAATAGTATGATTCCTAAGAAAATACATTACATCTGGCTTTCTAACGACCCGCTTCCGCACTTGGCTCAACTTTGCATTGACAGCTGGAAGCGCCATTGCCCCGATTACGAAATTATCCATTGGGATATGGCAAGGTGTCAAAAGATTATCGATTCGGTTCCGTTCGTTCGCGAAGCCGTGAGTTTGTCGAAGTGGGCTTTTGCTAGTGATTATATCCGCCTTTATGCCGTTGCTACTGAAGGTGGAATTTATCTAGATAGCGATGTGTATCTGTACCAGAGCTTCGATCAATTCCTGGACAATCGCTATTTCACGAATATCGAATTTACGACTCATTTTAAGAGGAATAAGTCTTGGAAGATGCTGAACGAAGACGGCACCAAGAAAAATCCGGATTTGATTCCTTTGCCAGGACTTGCTTTCCAGGCGGCTATATTTGGCGGTGAGGCGAATCATCCGTTCCTCAAGAAGTGCATGTCGTATTACGAAAATCAAAAGTTCATTCTGCCGAACGGCAAACTGAATATCGAAAATATTTCGCCTTATGTTTATGCTCATACCGCCATTGATTTTGGCTTTATCTATAAGAATCAAATGCAGCATTTGAATGAGGGGATGACGATTTATCCGAGCAAGATTTTCTTGCCGAGCTGCGATGACGTCGATTACAAGCCGGTGGCGATTCATGTGACGAGCGGCAGTTGGAGATCGCTTTCTCATCGGATTGGCCGTTTCTTTAGGCGTTTGCCCATTATCATCATGAAAATGTTCAAGAAAAAGCAGACAATGGACGATGTGCTCAACAGTTACGAATCGAAAAAGCCTGTAGAAATTTAAGGATAGTTATGCCTTCTGTCAAGTATCTTTTTGTTTTGACCAGTTCTCCGAAGGATTTCTTTTGCGAACAGACGCTTGTGGCAATTGCATCGCTGCGTGACCACAACCCGAATGCGTTTGTAACTCTCTTGACCGACGATAAGACGGCGGCAACGCTGACATCGGGCTCGCGTGCTGCGTTGAAAGAAGCTGTCGATGAACTCAAGGTACTCGCGCTTGATGAAAAGTTTACGCCGATGCTCCGTTCTCGTTATCTCAAGACGGTGATGCGCAATGTGGTCGATGGCGATTTCTTGTACATGGATTCGGACATCGCGATTGTCGATGACCTCTCGATTCCGGACGAATGGCGCGGTGGCATTTATGCCGTGCTCGACTTCCACACGAATCTTTCGAAGGCAATTAACCGCAAGAAGGTCTTGAACAACGCGAAGATGATGGGCTTTTCGCCGATTCTGAACGACGAGATTTTCAACGGGGGCGTGATGTTTGCCGCCGATACGCCGGAAGCCCGCGAATTCTTCAAGATGTGGCATGAACTTTGGCTCTATTGCGTTTCGAAGAACTTCCCGTATGACATGGCTTCGCTTGCCGAAACAAATTACAAGTTCGGATACGTGACGAAAAAGATGGATGGCGGTTGGAACTGCCAGCTGGCTTATGGCAACCGATTCTTGCCGACGGCGAAGGTGCTGCATTTCTTTGGTTCCCGCATTATCGATACGCGTGGCCGCAAGGTGCCGGAATCGATGAACATCTTTTTGCCGAAGATTTTGCGCAAGGACTTTTATACGAACTTGAAGAACCTTCCTGTGACGGTAAATGCAGACAAGTCCATTCACATCAACGAATATTACGATGACGTAATTGCGCATGCGAAGGATGCATTCATGTACCAGACGAACAAGGTTGGCGCCGCTGGCGCTTACATCATCCGCTCTTATGCATTTGCAAAGTCGCTTGCCTGGCTGTACAAGAAAATGCCGATTCTCGTAAAGCCGCTCGAATGGATTGGAAAACTTTTTAGGTAACGTATGAATTTGCTTTTTAATCTGGTGGCGGTGCAGCCGATTCACAGTGCGAAGTTTCACGGTGGCGGCTCTTATGGCGAAGTGATTTTCTGGGCGCTTGTGAAACGTGGCGCAAAATTCTCTTGCGTTTATGATGGCCGCAAGTACTTGTCGCCGGATATTCTCGAAGCTTGCAAAAAGTGCGATATCCCGCTTTTTGACATTGCCGAAAAAACGCCGCAACAGATTATCGACGAAAATGCGATTGACGCGTTCTACACGCCGCTTTATTCGCTCGAAGGCAAATGGCAAATTCAGGTAAAGCGTTTTGTGTTCACGTGGCATGGCGTGCGCGCTCTCGAAATGCAGTACAGCTGGCAAGGCGTTGGCTTTGCGAAAAAGTTTGCGCAAAAGATGGAAGCGCTTGTGCGTTACCGAGAAAGTTGGAAAAAGTATTTCTATGCGCCCAAGTACCGCGATTTGGCGGCCCGCATTGCCGATGGCCGAGCGGAATGCATTACTGTAAGCGAACATAGCCGCGCTTCTATCAAGTCGTTCTTCCCGGAGCTTTTGGACAAAGAAATTCCGGTTTTCTATAGCCCGATGCTGGATTACGAACCCGAAGGATTCTTGCCGCCGACGGTGAAACCGAAGAAGTATTTCTTGCTCACGAGTGGCGCCCGCTGGGAAAAGAATAACCTCCGTGCGGTCAAGGCGTTCGATGAACTCGTGACGATGATGCACTCGACGAACCATGAATTCGATATGAAGCTCGTGATTACAGGTGCGACAAATATCAAGGTTTACCGCAAGCATATCCGCAACAAAGATGCGTTTGTGTTCCTCGGCTATGTAGAATCGAAGGAACTGGAATTCTTGCACAAGAACGCCTATGCGTTTATCTTCCCGAGTTTGAACGAAGGCTTTGGCTATCCGCCGGTGCAGTCCATGCGTTATGGCGTACCGGTAGCTGCGAGCGGCACTACGTCTGTGCCCGAAGTCTGCGAAAATGCGGCACTTTACTTTGACCCGTATTCCGTCAGCGAAATCAAGAACCGCATGATTCAATTGCTGGATTCGGATATTTATGCCATGTATGCATCCCGCGGCCTTGCCCGATACGGTGAAGTACATAAACGCCAAAAAGAAGACCTCGAAAAAGCCGTCGCGTTTGTCCTTGGTGAATGATTAATGGGGCGTAAACCCTTACGCTTGTCACCCCGGATTTATTCCGGGGTCGGCATATCTTTTGTGTGAACACTCTTGTTTGAACAGTTTCTTTTTTTATAATTTATCCTCATGATAAAGAAAATTTCGCTCTTGGTCGTTTTATTTGCGTGTTCAGTACTTGCGTATCAGACTCCTTTGATTGCGTATAAAGAAGGTGGAACGGACCATATTTATTTTGACGGGAAACTGTGCCGTATTTTAACGCATCCGCTTAACGAGTTTATCGCCAAACATTATGCAGAGTGGCCGTTTAGACCTATAAATGCATGTACAGGGCTTTGTAATCGCCCGATATTTACTTATTTTGGCCCTGAAAATGGTGGCGGTTACACTGCTTTTTGGAGCTTTCAAGATTCAGCGCTTTATTTGGATAGCGTGAAAATAAATGCTTGTTCGCGCTCTTTATATACAAAGAGTGATGATCAAAGGGTCGTATCGGTAAGTATTCCCCCGCAAGAAATTGTATTGAATACATCTGCTGAAAAACGGACTTTCAAAAGCCAAAACAGCGAACCGTTGTTTGCAGATTTTGTTAGTGATACCATAAAATTTGAATGTGAATCAGGTTATAGCAGCTATGTAAAAGAAGGAAGGGTTGTTTCTGAACCCCGAAAAACAGTATTTGAAGGATGGCTTATAGGAGGTACAAAACCTATAATGCAACGTAATTCCAAAAGAATGAATGCTGAACCAGATTCGCTGAGTCCAAATCTTTACCAAGAAGGAAACTCTCCGTTTGTTGCTTATTATAAAGTTTTAGACAGCCTTCGCCAAGAACTAGATGATAAAGGAATGGAAGAGTATCTTGAGGAATCGCGAATAGATTCGAGATTCAAAAAATTTGAGGATTTCTTTAAAATTAATGCGATAAGCACTTGGTATTATGATTCAATGCATGAGGCAGATGATCGTTATGTTTTTTATGTATCGCCTAAAGGAAAAACTCCATTTAAAGAAATAATCTTTAGACTCCGCAAATATGAAACGTTTGAAAAAGACCCGGTGGAGTCTATTAAGTTGTTTTTAAGAACTCTTATCGCCATTCGTAAAAATCCGTCGTTTGAAAAATGGTTGAATTATAAAAGGCCTTTCATGAATTTTCAGGATATTGCCATTGTTCGTGAAGATGAAATCAATGTTCTTGTAGAGCCAACTTCAAGGGTAAGGGAAAAAATCTGGAGTGATGTTGGAATGAAAGGCGAGTATGTCGCTACGATACGGTATCGAGATAATGATTTGCCTCAGTATGAATTTTGGTTAAGCGATAATGGTGATGTGCTCGTTACATTTGCGTTTGTTCCGAATATGGAGGAGTTCTTCAATATTGAAAATTTCAAAATAAATCGGTTTGGAAGGACTTATAGCGTTGAACCTCGCATAGAACGATGTGAAGGGTTCGACTCAAAAAAGAATTCGCTTCGTGATGGCTATTGTAACTACCTGATTATCCGCAACGACGGTACAATCGAATACGGCCCAGAATCGAGGGATAAGTAATTTTGGATGTGGGTGCTTTTTATGACGAAACGGTTGTTGCTTGTTGTTGTTGCGTTTGCGTGTGTAGTGCTTGCTAATCAAGACCCTGAGCGAGCAGACGCTGAAGGTGGAACGGACCATATTTATTTTAACGGAAAAGAGTGCCGTATTTTAACGCATCCGCTTAACGAGTTTATCGCCATACATTATGCAGAGTGGCCGTTTAGACCATCGAGTGCTCGCCCTGCATACGGAAATCCTCCTTTATACACGTATTATATTCCCAAAGATGGTGGAGGTTATTTAGCTTATTGGAGCATTCGAGATTCATCGCTTTATTTGGATAGCGTGACCATCAATTCCATGTCGCATACAGTGCCTCTTGTTCGCAATTTTTACTATTCAAAGAAAAAAGACAATAGAATTGTTTCGGTAAGTATTCCTCCGCAAGAAATTGTTTTGAATACGTCTGCTGAAAAACGAACCGTCAAAAATCAAAAGAGTGAACCTTTATTTGCGGATTTTGTCAGCGACACGATTGAATTTAGTTGTGATTGGAAGGGATTTGGATTTGTTGTAAACAATGGACGTGTGGACTCTTTACCGCATATTATTTTCGATGGGTATAATCTTAATGGAAAACCTCGTGGCGTCCTCAAATCGCATAAAAAAGTAAGTGAGAAGAAAAAAGAGAGTGAGCGAAATCGCTATGAAATTATCCCTAAACCCTATCGCGAGTTCTCTTCTCCATTTGAAAACTATTATAAAATTTTGGATAGCCTTCGTATTGCACTAGATGTGAAGAATAGTGAAGAGTGGCTTGTACCATTTCGGGAAGATTCGAGGTTTAAATGGTTTGAAAAATTATTTAATATAAATGCAGTGAAATTTGGCTATGGACATCCTTTATTTGCCAATGATAGAGGACATTCTTTCTATGTCTCACCTAAAGGAGATACTCCTTTTAAAGAATTGCTTTTGGGAATAAAACTTGATGATAATCCTGTTGAACCCGTCAAATTGTTTTTGAAAACGATTATGGCCATGCGAAAAAATCCTTCGTTCGAGAAATGGTTGCGGTATAAAATGCCTCTAATGAATTATTATCAGGTTTACCTTGGGCAAGGCGATTCAATAATTGTTCTTTTAGAATCAATTGATAAAGACATTGTTTGGAAGGACGTTGGCATGAAGGGAGAGTATGTTGGGGTTTTGAGCTTTGTTAATTGGGTTACCCCTCAGTATGAATTTATTTTAAGCGATAATGGGGACATTCTTGTGACTTGGGCTCATATTTTGAAGTATGAATTGTTTTTCGATGTTCCTTTTGATGAAAACTATTATAAAAGATTTGGACGTTTTTTTGGTGCTAATATGAAACGGTGTAATGATTTTAATTTTAATGTCAAGATAACTGAGGCTAATAAGAATGCCTTGTTTTGCGACTACCTCATCATCCGTCACGACGGAACAATCAAATACGGCCCGAAATCGGGGGATTTGTAATCATGCATAGAAAAATTTTATTTGTTGTTTTTGTTTGTGCGGCTTTGGTGCATGCTGAGCCAAGTGCGTATGATTTAGAGCTTGTTCGCCAGGATTCGAGATTTGTTGAATTTGAAAAATTTTTTGATATTGAAAGAATACAAAAAGAAAATATTCTTTTTTGCACTTCGGATCGGAGAGGGCGTGAGGAAGAATTTAAAAGACAATCTTTTTTGGGGGGTACTGTAAGTAAAGTTTGTACAGTTACGGGCTATAAATATAAAATTTATGCAAATCCCAAAGCAAAAATGCCGTTTAGAAAATTATTTGTTGAATTTGTTTTAAAAAAAGAATCTAAAATGTTAAAAGAAAATCCGCTTCGTGCGGTTAATCTTGTGAATGAAATTTATAAAGCGGTTCGTAAAAATCCTTCATTTGAAAAATGGCTTGAAAATAAGAATCTGCGACTGAAAAATAATGAGGTGACTAGTGTTGAATTCAATAGAGATGAAAATGTATGGAAAAAAGTAGGGATGTTTGGAGAATATATGGGAACATTAAAAATTAGCACGGAAATGCAATTTTGCGGACCGAATAGGTGGAGTGGTGGCAGTAGTTGTGATATCTTGTTTTTTGATCATTATAATTTTATGTTAAGTGACGACGGCGATGTACTTGTTTCAAGTATTTATAGACCTAACGAAAAAAACTTTTAGATGTTGTTTTGGAAGATAGTTATTCTTCTTTTCGCATGCAAGAATGTAGAGAACCTAAATCCAAAAGAGTTTCGTCTTACGTTGAACACATGTTCTGTGATTATTCGATAATATCCAAAGATTATTGCGTTGAATCTCTTTCGAAGTATAATATGTCTGAATTCTGCAATTACATTATCATCCGCAATGACGGCACAATCGAATACGGCCCGAAATCAGGGGATTTGTAATTTTTGACGAGGATGACTTTTATGATAAATAAAATTTGTTTTGTCATTTCCTTATTATTGGTTTTGGATGTTTATGCTTGTAAATACACGCCTGGTCCTTGTGAAAATAAACTCATAAAGGTGGAGACTTGCCCTGGTATCCGTGATGATATGGCTTGTGCACGGCTTGATCCGAAATTTAAGGATTTTGAAAATTTTTTTGATGTTGAAAAAGTAAGATCAGATAGACGTTTAGATAGTCGTTGTGAAGATATTGGGAAAAATTTTACTTTTTATGTAACGCCTAAAGTTAAAATACCGTTTGAAAATATAATTTTTAAATTCAATATGGCGTTTGCAGATAGTTCGTTTAAAAAATCTCCATTAGATGTTGTAGAGTCTTTTAAGACAATGGCGGCTGCTATCCATAAAAATCCATCTTTCGAAAAATGGTTGGAAAGAAATGCTAGGGAACGTGTAGAGAAAAAAATGCCCCATCAATTATTAGTTTATGAAAATATTGCAAAGATATACAATCAAAAAGAGATATATGTTAAGGGTAAATCTTGGTGGAACGAGCCTATAGAAAATGTTTGGAATAAAATAGGAATGTCTGGTAAATATGTTGGTACGTTATCTTTTTGTGAAGCTCCAGATTTTTGCGAAGTTGTTGAAAGCTGTGAAACTCCAGATTTTTTGTTGGGTGATAATGGGGACGTTTTCGTTCCAGAAATATGGTTGTGGAATTCCAAAAAAGAAAAGATATTAGATGTTTCTCAGAATGAAATAGATGCTATTCCTGATACTAGATTGAAACAATGCAAGGTTCAAAAATCTTCTAAAGGAATTTTATCATATGTTGAAGATTTTTTGTGCAATCATTCTCTAGTCTCAGAAAAACGTTGCGCAGAATGGCGTTCAAAATATTATAAGACTGAATATTGCGACTACCTCATTATCCGCAACGATGGTACAATCGAATACGGCCCGAAATCGGAGGATTTGTAAAAAGAAATGCCCGCGCAATCAGTGGTGGCGGGCATGACAATCTGTCTTGATGCGCTTTGTTGCAGGCGAGACTGCGGAACTTTCTACAGTTTCATCACACGCTTCATTTCGAGATTTTCGTAGCCTTCGGGGCAGTGCGTCGAAAGGTAAACGGTCGGGGTGTTGGCGACAAATTCACGAACGCGGTCGAGTGTGTCGCGGGCGGCGATGATGTCTTCAAAGACGATACTTAACTTGTTTGCCTTGAGGGCTGCATCGCAGTAGGTTACGTCGCCGTGCATCAGGTAGAAAAGTCCTTCGCTTTCGGCAATGACGATGCTGTTTCCTTTGGTGTGGCCCTTAGCTTCGATAAAGTAAACTCCGTCGGCGACTTTTTCTGCCTTCGGGAAGTTGTGGTAAGCGCCGTCCTTGTAGGTGCAGCGCACAATGTTAGGGGCGTCAAGTTTCATGGCGTCAGCGTCTTCGGGCGAGATGAAAACCTTCGCATTCGGGAAGTATTGGATGGCCGCGGAATGGTCCGGGTGCTTGTGCGTGATGAGAATTTTGGTGACCTGCTCGGGCTTGTAGCCAAGTTCTGCAAACGCTTCCATGTAGTCTTTTTGCTTTTCGCCCATGTAAAGCGGTGCGCCGAGTTTTTTCTCGGGGGCGGCGTACCCATTTGCAAACCCTGTATCGACGAGGATGACTTCGCTCCCGGTGTCGATGAGAAAGTTTTGCAGGCTGCTGCGGTAAATGATTTGTTCATCGAACTTGTCTTTGCCTTCTTCACCGCCAAAGGCAAACGCTTGGTTCATGAACCCATGGTCGAACATGCGTACGGCTTTAATTTCCATATGCTTCCCCTTCTAAAAATGTATGCTTTTATACCAATATATACTTAAATGTTCTCGAATCAAAATGGGGCTTTTTTCCAACAGGGTGCGTAAGCAAAAAATATGGCTGTTTGCAGGCTTGCCTGGCGGTTGAAATAAAAAATTTTCAGGTTTAGTCTTTGCATATGGCTCAAGATTTCTATTTTTATGGGTGGAAAATCCTTTTCTATCCAGGAGTCTTATATGGGCGGCTTTTGTGGAGTTATTTCCAAAGAAGATTGCGTTTGTGACCTTTTTTACGGAACCGACTACCATTCTCACCTCGGCACTCATCGCGGCGGCATGGCTGTTTTGAAATCAGATGGAGTTTTCCATCGCTCGATTCACAACATCCAGAACACTCCGTTCCGCAGCAAGTTCGAGCACGATCTTTCACATTTTTCTGGCAAGGTTGGCTTAGGCGTCATTTCTGACACGGACCCGCAGCCGCTCGTCATGACCTCCAAGCTGGGAACGTTCGCGATTGTGACTGTTGGTCTCATCACGAACATCGAAGAAATCAAGGAAGAACTCTTCCGCAACAATTGCATGCAGCTCCAGTTCTCGACGACGAGTGGAATGGTAGGACCGACCGAAGTGGTGTCGGCCCTTATTGCTACTCAGGATTCCATCATCGATGGTCTCAAGTACGTTCAGGACAAAGTCAAGGGCAGCTGCTCCGTGCTCATCATGGATAGCCAGGGCCGCTTCTACGCTTGCCGCGACAAGTGGGGCCGTACGGCAATCATCCTCGGCAAAAAAGATGGCGCCATGATTGCCTTGCAAGAAAGCTGCGCTCTCCCGAACCTTGGCTACGAATACGTTCGTGATTTGGGTCCGGGTGAAGTCGTCGAGCTCACGCCGGATGGCGATACAACGCTCGTGGAACCGCGCAAGAAGATGGCTATTTGTTCGTTCCTCTGGGTTTATTACGGTTACCCGGCATCGAGTTACGAAGGACGTAACGTGGAAATGACTCGTTACCGTTGCGGTTCGGCTCTTGCCAAGCGCACCCCGACCGAAGCCGATGCCGCTTGCGGTATTCCGGACTCCGGCACGTCACACGCTTTGGGTTATGCTCATGAAGCCGGCATCAAGTTTGCACGCCCGTTCGTGAAGTATACGCCGACCTGGGCACGTTCCTTTATGCCGCAAGACCAGCGCCAGCGCGAACACGTTGCCTCGATGAAGCTCATCCCGATTCCGGGACTCATCAAGGACCGTCGCCTTGTATTCTGCGATGATTCCATCGTTCGCGGAACACAGCTCGGCAAGCAGGCTGCAAAACTCTATTCGATGGGCTGCAAGGAAACGCACATGCGTATTGCTTGCCCGCCGCTCGTTTATCCGTGCAAGTTCATCAACTTCTCCCGCTCCAAGAACGAATACGACCTCATCACGCGTCGTTACATTCGCGACAAGGAAGGCGAAAACGCCGATTTGGACAAGTACACCGATCCGAATGGCCAACCGTACAAGGACATGGTCGAATACATCCGCAAGAAGCTGAACCTCACGTCGCTTGCGTTCCAGCGCATTGACGACTTGATTCAGGCTATCGGCCTCCCGGAAGAAGACCTTTGCACCTACTGCTGGACTGGCAAGGACTACGCCGAAACGGGTGACTGCTATCATTGCCCGTGCCATTGTAACGATTGCTTCGACAAGGACGAAGAAAAGTAAAAAGTGTGAGGGGCGGCACTTCGCGCTTTGAGGTCGCTTCGCTTAAAGCTATGGCCTGTGATGAAGTGTCACCTTGAGCGGTCATTCTCGATCGTGAGAGAGTGATTCCTTCAAGTACTATTGAAAGCTCCTCAAACTGTATATGTGAGAAAAGTCCCGCACATGGTGCGGGACTTTCTACATAAGGAGATATCTATGAATGTCTGTTTTTATTTGTTTCCTGCGTAAACGTTTAACTGGCAAGTTCCGCCGTTGTACGGACCGATGGACTGAATGTTAAAGTCGTATTCGCCCGGAGCTTTCTGCATTCTGAATTTGATATTGGCAAGCTGTTTTGCGGCCTCTTCACCAGTAATCGTCTTTGCGCCTTTGTACCAAGACGGCTGTTTGAAGTTAGACCACGGAATGAACTTTGTCGTGCCCGAGGTACTCTTGGGGAGTGCTACGGCAGGATTTGCATAGCCGATTGCAGCGTCCATTTCTTCGCTAAGGCCCATTTCGAGAGTCGGGGCTACGCTGGATGTGTATGAGATGCAGACGCCGCCCATTGCAGATGCGTCTACGATATCAGCTTTGCCGTTAGCGTTTTCGCCAGCCAGGTTAAAGCCGACGCCAACAAACGGATCGTACATCAGAGAACCACTATCAAGCACTGCTTTTCCGCAAAGACCGTTGCAGTATTGAATTACAGGGTCCATTGTATTGACGTTATATTCATCGCTCAATTCAACAGGCCATACAATTACGGAATATCCACCGTCGATATCATCTCCATAGCTAAACCAGTGGCCTGAAGTGCCGCTTCCGTTATCATATCCGGTATTGATTTGGGCGCTTCCGTTGTATCCAAACCACGTTTCAAAGTTATTGTCTTGTGGGTTTGGCGGGTCGATCGGATTTGGCGGGTCGATTGGGTTTGGATCGACGGGGCCGATAATGCTGATGGGTGCCGGTACGCCTGTGCAAGAGCCGTATTGGCCGACTTCTGAAATGTTGAAGCGGTAGTCGCCAGAGTGCGCTTGAATCTTGAATTGCAATGAAACGAGCTGTTTGGCCGCGCCTTCACCGGTAATCTTTTTGCCGCCTTTATACCAAGCTGGTTGCTGGAAGTCAGCCCAAGAAATATGTCTTGTTGTTCCGCCCAGGCTCTTTGGAAGGGTAATGCTGGGGATAGCGTAGTCAATCTGCTTGTTGACATCGTTTCCGAGATCCATTTCAATGGAGATTACGGCTTCTGCTGCATACGATACGCATACACCGCCCATGTTGGATGCATCGACCGCGACGAGGTTGCCGTATTCGTCTTCTCCGCCTAAGTCGAAGGCTACACCTGCAAACGGTTGATATATCAAATTTCCTTGATTCAAGGAGGCCGTGCCGCAAATGCCACCGCAGTAATCTACAATGGGTTGTAGAGACTCGGAATCATAATCGTCGCCTTTGGGAACCGGCCAAACAATGTTGGATTTGCCTCCGTCAAGTTGGTCGTTGTATGAATACCAGTAACCTGCAGTTTCTGTTACTGTATCGTAGCCCGTATGAATTTTCTGGGAGCCATCGATTCCGCGCCAGGTCTGGAATGCAGAGGGTTTGCTGTTAGAAGAAACCGGCAAAATGGCGCTGGACGAAGTCGGCAAAATAGCGCTGGATGACAATACCGGTGTTGGTATGAAATTGCTTGATGAACTTATCTGTGGCTTGGGATCTCCTGGATTGGGATCTGCGGGGATGAAGTCGGTGATGAGATCACATGCTGTGAAGAGCGTTGATACAGCGGCTACGCCCAAAATCGAAGCCTTAGAGAATTTTGTTGTTCTTTTCATCAGAGTATCCTCCTGTTTGATTGTCTGATGCTAAGAATATAACTAACCTTGGACAAATGTGTTACAATCTGTTACTTTGTATGATTAGTTTGTATAAAAAGTGCGATTCTCTATTATACTACACTTTGTTTCATATAATACAAAAATTTTGTAAAAGGTCTTTATTATACACTGAAAGAGCGTATAAAATACGAATGTTGCTTTTTTGTGTTAAAAAGCTTACATTGTAAGCTAGTAGCCGGATTGATTTGTTTTGTACCGCTTATAAGCCGAAACATAGTCTTCATCGGAATTTTTTGTTGCTTGTTGGCGACTTGAGCTAGAAATGGTCTTGCTGCTTGAACTAGAAGCAAATGGCGAAATGTCCCATCGTGCGGCGTTTTTTTGGCTCTGGATCCTTTTATCGCGTGCGCTAAGATATTCGTTGATAGGTACGATTACATCGGCTCCAAATAATGATTCCGGGCATTTTTTGTACTTCTCGTCGCCGTCTTTGTCTAGAACCGAAATAAGGAATGGAACTTCGCCATAGCCGTATTCTTTTGAACCGTAGATTGTAGAATCGCGCCTTGCAGAGATTACCATCAAGTTGCATCTGTGGTCCAGATTGTGTTTGAAAGTGCATTTATCCGTATAGGAACATACAATGCCTTCGTTTACGTAAAAGTCGTATTTTTCGCCATCGGAGGCTTCTATGGTGATTGTTTGTTCGTAATCTTTAAGCATGATTGCGAGCATTGTGAAGCAGCCTGTTAAGGGTGCTGTCAACGCAATTACGAATAGAAGGCATAGTACTCTTTTGAAGGAACTCATATTAATTGCAATATACTAAATCAATGTTTTGAGAAAAATAAGAAAAGCCCTGTTCACTGACGGAGCTTGTGTTTTTCAAGATAAAATGCAATCTTTACGGATAGCAAACGTCTCTGATGTATAGTTCGTTAGACATGATGTTGAACCAAAACCCGGAGGTTTCTAGTTCGTGCTATTGTATTTAATTACTTTATCTGTATCATGCGCTAGGCTCTTTTGTAATACAGTAATCATGTATGTGGGGTGTTTGCGATGTGCTGCACAAGGCTGCGAATGAAAAAAAGGTGCTCCAAATGGAACACCTGTTTGAAATTTTGTGGATTCCGGCTCGGTGGCCGGAATGACAACCGCGAAGTTTACTTCAGCTCTTCGAGAGCCTTTGTGCTCTTCGCGATAATGGGCACTTTTGCTTCGCTCAAGTGCCAAATGCTGGCCTCGGTCATGTGCAAATGAATTTGCCCGCGACTCTCGGCCTACGCATTTGTCTTGCTGAGAAATTATCGCAGATCCTTCAGGGCTGCTTCGTCCTTGGCGATAATTTCTCTTTGCGTGGCGAGCTTGGTGCGTTCGGCGTTCACGACAGCTTCCGGAGCACCGTTGACGAACTTTTGGTTAGAAAGTTTTTTCTCGATAGAAGCGGCGAATGCCTTTGCCTTTTCGATTTCCTTTTCGAGGCGTGCAATTTCTGCAGCCGGATCAAGGATGCCTTCCAGCGGGATGTAGAGTTCGCCACCCGGCACCACGGAGCTTGCGCTGAACTTTGGCTTTGCGGCCTTAACAGCCACAGAGAACGATTCAAGTCCACCGAGTTCGGTGATGATGGCCTGGCAGTCCTTCACGTTTGCTTCGGTTGCTGCATCATCGACGCTCACCACAGCCTTGAGCTTGGTTGCCGGGCTTACGTTGTAGCGACCGCGCACGCCACGCACGCTTTCCACGACAGCGAATGCCTGGTTGAATGCGGCTTCGATCTTGGCGTCGATGAGGCTCGTGTCAGCCTTCGGCCAAGCGCTGTTGATCACGCGTTCGGAACCCGGGAAGAGCGTTGCGTTCAGTTCTTCCGTGATGAACGGCATCACCGGATGCAACAGGTCAATCACGCCGCGGAGCACGTGGCTGAGGATTGCCATAGCGTTCTTCTTTTCGGCGGTGAGCGTTTCGCTGTTGATCACGGCTTTCTTGATTTCCAAGTAGCTGGAGCAGACATCGTCCCAGACAAAGCGGTAGAGGAAGCCGGCGAGTTCAGCAAAGTGGAACTCTTCCAGCATCTTCGTTGCGTCCTGGATGGTGGAGTTCAAGCGAGAAAGAATCCAGCGGTCTTCGAGAGCAAATAGTGCCGGGTCCATCGGGAGAATGTCCTTGGAAAGTGCGCCAGCCTGTTCCAAGTGCGGGAACAAGAAACGGCAAGCGTTCCAGAGCTTGTTCGAGAAATTACGACCAATTTCGAACTTTTCGCTGGTGTTGATGACGGAGCCGTCTTCCTGCTTTTCCTTCTTCACCGGGAGACGAACGTCCTGGTTGTCAGTGCAGAGGCTTGCCATCACGAAGCGGAGAGCGTCCGTGCCGTACTTCTTTTCGATATCCATCGGGTCCACGCCATTGCCCTTGGACTTGCTCATGGTCATGCCATTGCCGTCCAAAATCTTCGGGTGGATGTACACCGTGTGGAACGGAACCGTGCCCATGTTCTCTTGGCTGAAGAGCACCATACGGGCGACCCAGAGCGTAATGATGTCGCGGCTCGTCACGAGCACGGAAGTCGGATAGTACTTCTTGAGCGTGTCCGTCTGTTCCGGCCAGCCCATCGTGGAGTGCGGCCAGAGACCACTGGAGAACCACGTGTCGAGCACGTCTTCTTCCTGCACAATCTTGTGACCGGCAACTGCATCTTCCTTCAAGTTTTCTTCTTCGGAGCAGATGAGCCAGATGCCGTTCTGTGCCTTGTAATAGTAAATGTCGTTACGGCCTGCGAATGCCTTGTTCAAGTCTTCTTCGGTCGTCGTTTCGTCGGCGTGCCAAATAGGAATGCGGTGGCCCCACCAGAGCTGACGGCTGATGCACCAGTCGCGCTTTTCCTTGAGCCAGTCGAGGTACTTGTTCGCATAGCGTTCCGGAATGATCTTGATTTCGCCGCTCGTGACAGCGTTCATCGCATTGTCGGCGAGAACGTCCATCTTCACGAACCACTGGTCGCTCAAGTACGGTTCAATCACGGTCTTGGAACGGTCGGAGTGACCCACCTGCATTTCGTGATCTTCGACCTTGATGAGGAGGCCGAGATCTTCGAGACCCTTCACCACAGCGTCGCGTGCGGCTTGGCCCTTCATGCCCTGGAACGGACCAGCGTTTTCGTTGAGGCTGCCGTCGTCGTTCATGATGTTGATCATCGGGAGCTTGTGGCGGAGACCCGTGGCATAGTCGTTCGGGTCATGAGCCGGAGTCACCTTCACGGAACCCGTACCGAATTCCATATCGACGAGGATCGCGTCTGCAATCACCGGAATTTCGCGGTTCACGAACGGAACCTTGAGCATCTTGCCGATGAACTGCTTGTAGCGTTCGTCGTTCGGGTGCACAGCGAGAGCCGTATCGCCCATGATCGTTTCCGGACGAGTCGTCGAAACCGGGATGAATCCCGAACCGTCGGCCAACGGATACTTGAACGTCCAGAAGTGACCCTTCACAGTTTCGTAATAAATTTCATCGTCTGCCACAGCCGTCTGGAGCTTGGTGTCCCAGTTCACGAGACGCTTGCCGCGGTAGATAAGACCCTTCTTGAAAAGGTTGAAGAATGCGTGGCGGACAGCCTTTGCGCAAACCGGGTCGAGCGTGAAGCGCTGACGGCTCCAGTCGCAGCTGACGCCGAGGCTCTTGAGCTGCTTCGTGATGCGGGCTTCGTATTCGTCCTTCCACTTCCAAATGCGTTCCACGAGGGCGTCGCGGCCAATGTCGTGGCGAGTCTTGTGTTCGTCCTGGAAAAGTCTCTTTTCGACGACAGCCTGCGTGGCAATGCCGGCGTGGTCCGTGCCCGGAATCCAGAGCGTGTCGCGGCCAGTCTTACGGCGATAGCGGACGAGAATGTCCTGCAGCGTGTCGTTCAGAGCGTGGCCGAGGTGCAAAGCGCCCGTAACGTTCGGAGGCGGAATGACGACGGAGAACGGTTCGCCCTTTCCGCTCGGGGCAAAATCATTATTCTTTTCCCATTGGGCGTGCCAACGGTCTTCTACAATTTTCGGATTATAACGAGTTTCCATTTCCATAGTGACGCCAAAGATAGAAAATAGTGGTTAGTGGTTAGTGGTTAGTGGTTAGGAAATGCAATAAAAAAGCGCCAAAGGAGCGGCAATTTAGTAATTAGTGGTTAGTGGTTGGTGGTTAGGAAATGTTGCGGAAAATGCTGGCGAAAACGCTTTGGATATGGTGGGGGAGGCATCCCCCTCGCTTCCTTCGGCATTCTCAGCGGACCAAGGTCCCTGAGCTTGCCGAAGGGCCGCTACCCCTTCGAGCGGGCCCTCAGTCGCCGGCCCGCAACGCCCCGGCTAAAAAAGCTGCTGCAAAAATGCAACTGCTCTAAAAGTTAATTTGCTTGAATTACTCCGCCAGATAATTATTCCGCCCAGACGATGCGGCCTTCCTTGCGGGGGTGTGCTGCGGGCTGTTCGCAGTCGGCATAACCCAAAGCGCAGTGAGCGATACCAACCCATTCGTCAGCGTTTAGGCCTAGTGATTTGAGAATTTCCTTGCCCTCGTCGCTTTCGACTTCTTCCTTGGCGCGGTGAATCCAGATGCTGCCGAGCCCGAGGCTGTAAGCGGCGTTCATGAGGTTCCCCATGGCGAGCGAACCATCGTACAGGTGGGTCGGGATTTCCTTTTTCGCGAGGACGAGCAAAATCACGGGTGCTCCGTAGAACGGGTCGAAACCCTCGTCCCAACCGCCAATCTTGCGGTTCATTTCGGAGATGCGGTCGCGCAGTCCTTTGTTCGTGATGGCGACCACGGTAGCGGCCTGCTTGCCCATGCCGCTTGCGGCGTAGATGCCCGCTTCGGCGACTTGTGCAATGAGCTCCTTGCTCACGGCGTCAGATTTGAATTTACGGATGCTCCTGCGGTTGAGCAAAGTCTTGATTGTTTCGTTCATAAAGTCTCCGGGAAATGGGGTGATAAATTTAAATCTATAAAAAATGTAGGGAAGTAGCTATTTCCCGAATAAGTCTGAATGCGTTCCCGTGCTCACGAGGGTGAGCGTCAAGATTCCATTGTTCTTTCTGTAGCACAGAAGCCAGTCAGGACGTATATGCAGTTCTCTTGTTCCGGCAAATATTCCTGATAATTCGTGGTCATGATATTTTTCGTCAAGAACTTGATCTGTCCGAATTATTTCGACGACGGACTTGAGTTCCTCTAACGGGAGCCCGCGCTTTTGGCAACGCTTGTAGCCCTTCTTAAAACTGTTGGTCCAGATAACTTCGTAAATCATTTGTCAAGATCCGCCCACATTTCGTTCATATCCGTATAGCGTTTGGTTCTGGGATCGGCTTCAAGACGCTTAGCTTCTTCGATTGCGTCAAGGAGCTCACCGGAACGTTTAGGATACTTCACTTCGAAAGGGAGGCCTTGCTGTAGTACCACCTGTCGCAGGAACATCGAAACCGCCTGAGACATGGAAAGCCCAAGCCCTTCAAGGAGTTTGCTTGCCTGATCGCTCAGTTCAGAATCGATGCGAAAATTTTTTGCTACGGTACTCATGTACATAAATATACCTGTTTTTGATTGTAAATGCAAGTGAATAATTACTTTTGCATGCAAATGTGTGTCTTTTAATGTGTGATTACACTTGAAATTACGGATCTTTTCTTCTGATTGCGATTATTTCAACAGCTTGTTTCCTAAACCCCTCGAATTCGAGGGGTTTAAAATCGGGATTGTATAGTTGCTCCCATAGCTCCCGTTATGATGCGAACTTCCTTATCTTTAACAACGATTGTCTTTGATGTCATCTTTACCTCCATCTGCCTACATGCGAAAAAGACAGAAAATAAGTTACATTTTGTTCGTATGAACGTTTGTGCACTAAATGTAATTTCAAAAACGACGGCTGTCAATAGGCCGGGGAGAATTCTCTGAAATTTGCCTTTATCACCTTAATTCCGTATATTGCGCACTTCATTTTTGATATATATTTGCAAACAAGGTTTCCCATGGAAGTGAATAAGAAAGACCTCTCCGAACGCGACATTGTCAGCAAGTTCATTTTGCCCGGCATTATCAATGCTGGGTGGAGTCTTGATACGCAAATTCGCGAAGAGGTTTCGTTTACCGATGGCCGAATTTTTGTGAAGGGCAAGACCGTCGTGCGCGGGCAAAAGAAGCGTGCGGATATCATTCTCTATTACAAGCCGAATATGCCGATTGCCGTGGTAGAGGCAAAGGACAACAAGCATTACGTTAGCGATGGCATTCAACAGGCTCTTTCTTATGCGCAGACTCTGGATATTCCCGTAGCGATTAGCAGTAATGGCGATGCGTTCTCGATTCGCTATCGTGAAAACTGCGGCCCGAAAGATAGCCAAGGGAACCCTATCGCAGTAGAAGAACGCGACCTGGACCATTTCCCGACGAGCGAAGAAATTTGGGCTTGCTACAAACGGTACAAAGGTATCAACTCTCCAGAAGCAGAATCCACGGCGACACAAGATTATTATGTCGATAGTTCAGGATACAGTCTGCGTTATTACCAGCAGATTGCCGTCAACCGCACAGTAGAGGCGATTGCAAAAGGGCAAGACAGAATCCTTTTGGTAATGGCTACCGGTACCGGAAAAACGCTTACTGCATTCCATATCATTTGGCGTTTGTGGAAAAGCGGCTGGACAAAGAACAAGGTTCCGGGCAAGACCCCGCGAATTCTTTTCCTTGCTGACCGTGATAACCTGATTACGCAAACCAAGCGCGGAGACTTTAAGCCTTTCAAGGACAAAATGACGATTGTCCGCCATAAGCAGATTGATAAGGCTTATGAAATCTATTTGGCCTTGTATCAGGGGCTTACAAATTACGATGAAGATGCCGACGCATACAGGGAATTCTCGCCCGACTTTTTCGATTTGGTAGTTGTTGACGAATGTCACCGCGGGAGTGCGGCCGAAGATAGCGCTTGGCGAAAAATTCTGGATTACTTCAAGAGTGCAACTCACATTGGTTTGACTGCAACACCGAAAGAAACAAAAGACATATCGTCTTCGGAATACTTCGGTGACCCGATTTACACTTATTCCTTGAAGCAGGGGATTGATGACGGATTCCTTGCTCCTTATACAGTTTTGCGTATTGGCATCAATGTGGACCTAGAAGGTTGGCGGCCGGAAAAAGGTAAACGCGACAAGAACGGAAACATCGTTGAAGACCGCATTTACAATACGAAAGATTTTGACCGCAACTTGGTGCTAGATGACCGCACGCCGATTGTTGCCCGCAGGATTGTAGAATTCTTGAAGCAGAACGACCCCATGGCAAAGACCATCGTATTCTGCATTGACCAGGAACACGCAAGCCGCATGCGCGATGAACTTTGGAAAGCCGCTCCGCCGGAATGGCATGAAAGGTCTGACGAGTACATCATGCGCATCACCAGCGATGACAAAGAAGGTCGGCTAAAGCTTGATGATTTCAAGAATCCCGAAAAGCCATACCCCGTTATTGCGGTTACATCAAAATTATTGAGTACTGGTTCTGATACAAAGACTTGCAAACTCATCGTACTGGAATCTAATATCGGCTCCATGACCGAATTTAAACAGATTATCGGCCGTGGAACAAGAGTTTATGAAGAATATGATAAACTCTACTTCACGATAATGGATTTCCGTAACGTGACGAACCTGTTCTCTGATCCAGCGTTCGATGGTGAAGCCATCCGCATCAAGGAAGTCAAGCCGAATGACCCGATTCCTGCGGACAGTTCAATGGCTGGTGATGCTCCCGAAGACCTGATTGATCCAGTTACGGGCAGTGAAGTTGTCTTTCCGGACAAACCGCCTTATCCTACACCTAATCCTCCTGGTGGAGAAGTGGCGGACAAGCCTTCAAAGGTCTATGTAGCGGGAGTTCCGATATCAATATTAAATGAGCGTAAGGAGTTCCTCGACCCTTCGGGCAAACTCATTACGACTACGCTCCGCGAATTTACCCGCCAGGGCATTTTAGACCGTTACCGCGACTTGCAAACCTTCTTGCAAGAATGGAACAATGCCGAAAAGAAAAAGGCGATTATCGAGGAACTTGAAAAACAGGGAATTATCGCCGAAAACTTGCAAGAAGAAATAAAAAAGGACTTGGATATTTTCGACTTGATTTGCCATATCGCATACGACGCTCCGGCACTCACGCGCAAGGAACGTGCCGAAAACGTCCGCAAACGCAATTACTTTACCAAGTATGGCGACAAGGCGCGTGCCGTTCTGGAAGCCCTTTTGGACAAGTATGCTGAAGAGGGTATCGGAAATATTGAAGATACTGCAGTCCTAAAAGTGGACCCCATTACTAAATTTGGGACCCCGAAAGAAATTGTTGAACTGTTCGGCACCAAGCAGGATTACCTGAAAGCTGTGCGCGAACTGGAAGATGAAATTTATAGAGGAGTAGCCTAATGGCCGACATCGGTGGAATTATCAAGACCCTGCAAAACATCATGAGAAAAGACCAGGGTGTTTCTGGCGATGCGCAGCGCATTGAACAGCTGGGCTGGATGATTACGCTCAAGATTATCGACGACAAGGATTCCGAAATGGAACTCCTGGATGATGACTACAAGTCGGTAATCCCCGAAAAACTGCAATGGCGCAACTGGGCTGCCGATAGCGAAGGCATGACGGGCGACGCCTTGCAGGAATTCGTTGACAACAAGTTGATTCCTGGCCTGAAAAAGATAGACGTTTCTACCGGCAACAAGCGCGCTATTCTTATTCGCGATATTTTTGACGGCATCAACAACTACATGAAAAACGGCACCATCATCCGTCAGGTGGTGAACAAGCTGAACGAAATCGACTTCAATGTGTCCGAAGACCGCCACCTGTTTGGCGACATCTACGAAACTTTGTTGCGAGACCTGCAGAGTGCGGGCAACTACGGTGAATTCTACACCCCGCGAGCCATCACCGAAATCATGACGGAAATCGTGAACCCACGACTTGGCGAACGCGTACTCGACCCTGCTTGTGGTACAGGAGGATTCTTGACATGTGCTATCGAGAACATCCGCAAGCAAGATGTTCATTCCGTAGAAGACTTGAAGACACTCAACGCGACCATTCGTGGGCAGGAATTCAAGCCGCTCCCGTTCATGCTCTGCGTGACAAACCTGATTTTGCACGATATCGAAGTGCCGAACATCCTTTACACCGACAGCTTGAACCGTGAATACACAAGCATCGGCGCTAAAGACCGCGTGGATGTCATCTTGGCAAACCCGCCTTTCGGTGCTTCCGTAAGCGATGGCGTAGAGACGAACTATCCCGCCTCTTTCCGCACCACAGAAAGTGCAGACCTGTTCTTGCTTTTGATGATGCGCTACCTCAAGGACGGTGGCCGCGCGGCAATCGTGTTGCCCGACGGTTCGCTCACCGGTGACGGCGTGAAGGAACGCATCCGCAAGGAATTCTTGACACAGTGCAACGTGCACACCATCGTGCGACTGCCTAATTCCGTTTTCCAGCCCTACGCAAGCGTCGCGACCAACCTTCTCTTCTTTACCAAGGGCGAAAAGACCAAGGATGTCTGGTATTACGAGCACAAGGTGCCCGAAGGAATGAAGGCGTATTCCAAGACCAAGCCTATTCAGAAATCCGAATTCGAACCGCTCAAAAAATGGTGGAACAAACGCAAGAAATCCGATGTCGCCTGGAAAGTCTCGATAAAGGAACTCGAAGAGAACGGCTACAATCTCGACATCAAGAATCCCACCGTCCCCGAAGAAGAAACCGTATATACCACCGCCGAACTCATGCAGAAACTCCACGAATCCTTCAAGGCAAGCGAAGAATTGCTGAACGATTTAAGAAAGGGGCTTTCTAATGGCAAATAAAAGAAATCCTATTGAAGTTTTGAACGATGAATATCGTGATTGGCTTCGTCAATTAAAGGCGAATATTCGGTCTGCTCAGATAAAAGCTTCCATTGCTGTAAATGAAGAAATGCTCATATTGTATTGGAATATTGGCAAAGATATCTCCAATAAAAAAATGGATGCACAATATGGAAGCCGCTTTTTTGAAAAATTGAGTCGAGATTTGCGCTCTGATTTTCCAGATGCTCAGGGATTTTCGGAAACGAATTTAAAATATATGAAGCGTTTTTATCAGTTTTATACTGAAAAGATGTTGTTGCTTGCTCCAGATTCTGTAATTCGTCACCAACTTGGTGACGAATTGGAAAAAACGCTATTTGTCATTCCTTGGCGCCATCACGTGGAAATTTTTACGCGGTCCAAAAGCATAGAAGAAGCCCTGTTCTTTATAGAGAAAACCAAAGAAAATGGATGGAGCCGGGCTATGCTTGTAAACATGATGAAAACAAAGTTTTTCGAGACTCAAGGAAATACGGTAAATAATTTCTCGCTAACGATGCCGAAAAATGATAGTGAATGTGCAAGGCAAATCCTAAAAGATACATACAAGCTTGATTTTCTGACCTTGTATGAGGACTATGAAGAAAACGACTTGCACAAGGCTTTAGAAGAAAACCTCATAAAATTTTTGTTGGAACTGGGTACTGGTTTTGCTTTTGTGGGTAGTCATGTTCCTTTTGTTGTCAATGGCGACGAATTTGAATGCGACATGCTGTTCTATAATCTTAAATTACGTCGTTATGTTGTTGTAGAGTTGAAAGTCGTCAAGTTTGAACCGGAGTTTGTAAGTAAACTCAATTTTTACTGTAATGCCGTAAATCATCTTATAAAAGATGATGTTGACAAGGATACTATAGGCCTTTTGATTTGTAGCGAAAAAAACGATGTGGTTGCTCAGTGGACTGTAGAAAACAGCCGAGAGCCTATTGGTATTTCAACTTATGAACTGACAAACATTATTCCGGCAGTAAAAAATGTATTCCCGGAAACAAGCGAGATTGAAAATAAACTTGGCCCCATTTTGCACAAAAATAGACGTAATAAAAGAAAATAGGGTATCAATTTTAGGAATATTGCAGGCGAAAAATGAGCGAATGGAAGAAAGTAAAGATTGGAGATGTGTGCAAAATTGTCAAAGGCACAACAGGGATTGCGAGTGCAGTACCTGGTGAATTTCCGCTTGTTGTGACCGCCGTAGAACGCAAGACTTGTTCAACATATCAGTTTGATTGCGATGCCGTCTGCATTCCGTTAGTCAGCTCTTCTGGGCATGGCAAAAAGTCTTTGAATAATGTTCATTTCCAAAGTGGCAAATTTGCTCTCGGAACAATTCTTTGTGCTGTCATTCCGAATAATCCCGATGAATTGGATGCTCGCTATTTGCATCAATATCTTCAATTTTATAAAGATACGGTTCTTGTCCCGTTGATGAAAGGGGCTGCGAATGTATCTCTTTCAATGAAAGATATCACAGGCGTTTCAATTCCTCTTCCTCCTATTAAACGTCAACGCGAATTGGCTGAGATGTTTGTTACACTACAAGAAAAGCAAAAAGAACTTTTTACTGAATTCGAAAAACAGACGGAATATGCAAAACAACTCCGTCAGAACATCCTCCAAGAAGCCATAGAAGGAAAACTCACTGCAGATTGGCGTAAACAACACCCCGTCCAAAAAGGCAACCCCGACTACGACGCTGAAGCATTATTTGAGAAAATCCAAGCGGAAAAATTAGAAACCAAAAGCACAAAAAAAACAGTTGCTCCCATCGCAAAAGACGAAATCCCCTTTGAAATCCCAACTGGCTGGAAATGGGTAAGACTCGGGGGAATATGCGAAGGTTTTATGTATGGAACAAGCGCGAAATCGCTTCCTTCTGGAAAATGTCCGGTTCTGCGAATGGGCAACATTCAAAACGGGAAAATTGATTGGGAAAAACTTGTTTATACAAATAATGATGAAGAAATGGAAAAGTATCTGCTTAAGCAGTACGATTTGCTTTTCAACAGAACGAATAGCCGTGAAATGGTTGGAAAAACAGCCATTTTCGAGTCGACGCAAAAGACTATTTATGCAGGATATCTTGTAAAGTTTAGACCAATAAAATCAAGTCCGTATTTTGTGAACATCGTTTTGAATTCTAAAACTCATCGAGAATGGTGTAATGAAGTAAAAGTAGATGCCCTAGGACAATCTAATATAAATGCGGAAAAGTTGAAAAACTTCATTACCCCACTCCCCCCATTAGCAGAACAAAAAGAAATCGTCGCCCGCGTAGAAAAACATCTAGAAGCCATAACCCAACTCGAAACCCAAATCGCCACCCGCGAAACCACCACCAAACAACTCATGCAAAGCATCCTAAAAGACGCCTTCGAGGAGGGATAAAGAATGGCTGAAAAAGATGAATATTTGAAGGAACGAAAGATCCCTACGCCTAATGAAGATTCTAAGTATCTTCTTGAAGTTGGTGGACTTTGTCCATTATGCGGGAAAAAATTGCTTGGGGAGAAAAACAGTGAAACAGTTAAGCTTTATCAAATTGCCCATATTTATCCCAATAGTCCTCTTGATATAGAAAAAGAAATCCTAAAAGATGTTGAAAGGTTGGGAAACGATTCTGAAAGTTTTGAAAATAAAATAGCTTTATGTAAAGAATGCCATGGAATTTATGATTATCATAAAACAAGAGAGGAATATTTAAGAATATTAAACATAAAGAAAGACTTGTTGAAATCATATGAAACCAAAACAATGTTGTCTAATCAAGTAATAGAGGATGATATTTCTGATGTGATAAATGCATTGGTTAATATAAAAGGAGATGTGATAGAACTAGAAATTAATGCATTGAAAATATCAAAGAAAATTGACAATACAAATTTACTTTTAAAACACAAAGTAGAAATGTATGTTTCTCAGTATTTTTTATTTATTCAAGCTCAATTCAAGGCGTTGAACAGTCAAGGTAAAATGAATTTTGATGTAGTTGCCTCCCAAATTAAAACAGCTTTTTTACAAGCAGAAAAAAAGACGAATGATAAAAAAGATATATTTAATCATTTAACTAAATGGTTGCAGTCTAAAACGCATAATTCTACAATAGAAGCATGCGAAGCTATTGTGTCGTTCTTTGTTCAAGATTGTGAGGTCTTTCGTGAAATTGCCGAGTAAAATTTTCCCAATTGAAGAATCTGTACTAATCTTTTTCCCAATTATTTTAAATTGTTTGGAAAAGGAAAAAGAAAAAAAAATTTATGAATTGTACCAGGATACTATAAATTTTTTTCCTTCGACTATTGATTGGATGGATACCATTGCTGGCTTATATGCGGTTCATGCGATAAATTTAGATGAAGAAAAAGGAGTTCTTGTATATGCTCTGTGAAATCTATTGTGAAAAGTTTCATCAGAAAAAGATAACCTTCCATCAAGGTTTAAATGTTGTACTCGGTGATGAGCGAGGATCTAATTCAATCGGAAAATCGACCCTTTTAATGATTATTGATTATGTTTTTGGCGGTAACGACTATTTGACGAAATCAACGGATGTTTTTCGCAATATTGGTCCACACCAAATTAATTTCTGTTTTGAATTTAATGGAAAGAAATTCTTTTTTTGCAGAATTAATGAAGACTCCGAAAGAATTTATGAATGTGACGAAAAGTATGAAATAAAAGGAGAGCTGACTCGATCTAAATATACTGAATGGCTGAAGGAAAAATATGGTATAAAATCAGAACATATGTCATTTCGAGATATGGTAAACCGATTTTTCCGTGTTTATGGAAAGGAGAACCTAAATGAAAAACGGCCATTAGATGTGGTAAACAAAGAACCTTCACGTGATGCTGTGAAAGCTTTGTTGAAAATATTGAATTTCTATGATGATGTGAAAAAATTTGAAGAAGTATATAAAGTAAAAAACGAAAAACTTGAAATTTTTAAGAATGCTCAAAAATATGAGTTTCTTCCGCAAAGAATGAATAAGCGAGATTTGGAAAAAATGCGTCTCGAAATGGATCAATTAAAAAAGGAAATAGAACTATTAGAACAACAAGCTGCTGCTAATGTTTCTGATCTAGAAACGGAAAAAGTCGATTCTATTGTTGTTATGCGCAAAGAACTTTCAATTGCGAAAAGACAAAAAGCACGATATGAATCGCAATTAAAGACCCTAAAAGACATATCAAATGGTGACCAATCTGTAAAAGCAAACGATTTGACCTCCTTACAAAAATACTTTCCTAATGCAAATATTCGCGGTATTGATGAAATACAGAGTTTTCATAAAAAATTAAGCAATGTTTTAAATGAAGAGATAAAGGGGGAAAGATTGCGTTTAGAGCATCTTGTTTCTTCTGCTCAAATTCGTATTTCTGAGATTCTCAATTCTATGAAGGACGTGAGTTCTATCTCAAATGTATCCTCAATAATTTTGAAAAAATATGCTGTTCTGCAAAATTCATATACTGATTTAGAAAGAAAACTTTCTGCTAATGAAAATTATTCTGTTCTAAAAAATGAAAAAATAATTGCGCATGAAAATTACCAAAAAGAAAAAGATAATAAAATCCAAGAGATGAATGTCACTTTAAATGGCAGAATTAGTGAAATAAATAATGTAATATACAATGGAAAAAAGAAAGCGCCAACGTTTTCTTTTACCGAAAATAACTATGAATTTTATACTCCTGATGACACCGGAACAGGAACATCTTTTAAAAATTTGATTATTTATGATTTAAGCATCCTTAGTATGACGGACTTGCCTGCTTTAATACATGACTCTTGTCTTTTGAAGCAAATTGCAGATATGCCTATAGAGAAACTTTTATTACAATATCAGCAATCAGCAAAACAAGTATTTATTGCTTTGGATAAGGTGTCTTCATATACGAAAGAATCACAGAAAATTTTAACCGAAAATAAGGTAATTGAATTATCCGCAGGAGGGAATGAATTATTCGGCTATTCCTGGAGTGATAAATAACTGTAAACGGAAATGTGCTAAAAATTTAAAGGAGATATGAAATGTTCCAAGCTAATTGTTATAATGTTATGATTGTTTCACCTTCGGATGTTCAAGAAGAACGTACGATTGCAAAACAAGTTTTATATCGGTGGAATGAAATAAATTCTCGATATCATAATATTGTTTTTTCTGTTTTAGGGTATGATTTCAATGCTCATGCTGATTCGGGCCAACATCCTCAAGAAAGTTTAAATCACCAATTGTTAGAACAGGCTGATTTAATCATTGCAATTTTTTGGACAAAACTAGGCTCGCCAACAACAGAATATTCAAGCGGCTCCGTTGAGGAAATATCACGACATATACAAAATGGAAAGAAAGCTCTTATTTATTTTAGTAAAAAGAAAGTTGATTTGGAAAAAGTAGACTCTGAACAGTATAAAAAATTACAGGATTATAAAAGATCCATTCAGGGGAATACTTTTTATAAAGAGGTTTCTACAGAAGATGAATTTGAGCAATTATTAAAAGACGAAATACAATTGATTGCAAATGAGCTAGAAACAGGTCCAGTTATTCAAAAGGAACCCAATGATGAAAAAATGACATTTTCAAAAATAGAAACGCAATTGCTAACGATTATGCGTGAAAAGAATCATCTTGCGTATGTAAAAATGTTAGGTGGTGTGAATGTTGGTGGTTATAATATTAATGACCGAAGAATGTTAGCCGAAATAGAAGAAGCTATTGAAAATCTTGAAATTAAAGGTTTAATTAAACCAACAAGTTTGAAACGTGAATTATTTGAGTTGACTGCAGCTGGTTATCGGGTTTGCGAAGCAATCAAATAATACAATAAAATATTAAAACATGTCTTAGTAAAAATGTATGTCTAACCGTGATATATGAAAAACTCTAGACATTTACATAGTAAGGAGGCCTTATGGCAGAATCGTTGAATTTTGATTGGGTTCCTTTTTATCGGGAAGTCGCACAGAAACTGTTGTCTTATAAAGATAACAGGGCAACTCTTGTTGCGGAGATAAAGGAGGTCTTCGCCTCTATCGGTCTCGCTCTTTCTAAACTGAACAAACGAAATGATGCGACGGATATTGATCCGTTTACCGTTTTCGGCCTTTTCAACAAGAGGGCCTTGCCGGAAACTCGCATAAAGATAATGACTGGCCTTGCTCAAAAGTGGAACATCTCGGCTGCGGTTCCTCAGTCGTTGTTGGGAATTCCTGTCATTATGCCTTTGAATGCGGTCTTTCACCCTTTTGAAGAAGACGATACTCCCAACATTTCTCTTTTGTGGAAGTTGTTTGAAGTCGCCTTGTCCTATGCGGATTCTAATGATGAAGCGAAAAGAGCTGAACTTCTGACATTGATTGATTCTGCCGTCAATATGCGATTTAACGCGTTCGGAAAGGTGACGATGGGTCTGTATTGGATTGCACCGGAAACCTATCTGAACTTGGATAGTCGAAATCATTGGTACATTTTTGAAGCGAATAGATTGCCGGACGATTTCGTGAAGACGCTGCCTTTGTATGGTCAAAAATTCTCCGCCTTGTTGTATTTGCAAACAATAGAGAAAATCAGGGACTTCTTGAAAGCTCGTGGACAGTCTTTTATGGAATTTTCTGATGATGCTTATCAATATTCAGAAGAGGTCAATGCAATAATTGCGGGTGACGACGGAAATGATGTACCTCCGCAGAATGACGGTGTGAACTACTGGACTTATGCGCCCGGAGAAAACGCCCGTCTGTGGGATGATTTCTACAAGAATGGAATCATGGGGATTGGCTGCAATGAACTTGGAGATATTCGTCAGTATAAGACAAAAGAAGATATCAGAAAGGTCCTCCAAGAAAAAGGAAAGTCATCTCAATCTTTTAAAAACGATACTCTTGCGTCTTGGCAGTTTGCCAACGAAATGAAGGTTGGCGACATCGTTTTTGTAAAGAAGGGGACGAAGAAAATTCTCGGATGGGGAGTTGTCCAGTCGGATTATTTGTATGATGCTGGCCGGGATGAATCTAGCTATAGAAACATCCGAAAGGTGGAATGGAAAGTCAACGAAGAAAAAGAATCTCCGGACAAGTTTGCGCAAAAAATGTTGACGAAGGTGACTGATTATAGTGAATTCGTCAATCAGTTGAAGGAACTTTATGGCATTGATGTATCTGGTCCAGAGATTGAACAGTCTAAGATTGCATCGCCTTATACATCGGTCGATTTCTTGAACGAAGCGTATATGGACGAAGCCGAGTACGACTTGGTTTGCAATTTGCTGGAGCGCAAGCAAAACATTATTTTGCAGGGTGCTCCCGGTGTCGGCAAAACTTTCATTGCCAAACGTTTGGCCTATTCGATTATTGGGGAGAGGGATGAAAATCGCGTTCAGCTGATTCAATTCCATCAAAGTTATTCCTACGAAGATTTTATTATGGGCTATCGTCCAACGGAATCAGGTGATAAACCGTTTGAAATAAAATACGGAGCCTTCTATGATTTTTGTAAAAAGGCGGAAGACGATGACGGCAACAAATATTTTTTCATAATTGACGAAATCAATCGCGGGAATATCAGCAAGATATTTGGTGAACTTTTCATGCTTCTGGAAAAAGACAAGCATGGTGAAAAAATTCGCCTTATGTATAAAAATGAACAGTTCACTATTCCAAAGAATGTGTTTATCATCGGTATGATGAATACGGCCGATAGAAGTTTGGCGATTTTGGACTATGCCTTGCGTCGCCGTTTTGCGTTTTACGAAATCAAGCCCGCCTTTGAATCTAAAGGTTTCAAAGAATATCAGGCGAGATTGGACAACCCCTTGTTCAATAAACTTATTTCATGTGTCAAGCGTCTGAATGCTGCGATAAAAACGGATTCTTCGTTAGGAAAAGGTTTTTGTATAGGACATAGCTATTTTTGCGGTTTGACCCCGGAAGGTATCAGCGAAACAAGTTTGGATGCCATTATTGAATATGAAATTATCCCATTGTTAGAAGAATACTGGTTTGATGAACCCGATAATGTGAATAACTGGAGTGAGCAACTGAGAAATTCAATAAGATGATTCCTGTAAAAAACATATATTACATGCTTTCGTATGCCTTCAAGATATTGAACGAAGGCTGTTACAAAAGCGTGTCAACGGAATCTTTTGAAAACGCGTCGGATTTATTTGCGGCCATTTTGATTAAAGGCGTTTCCAGTCTTTTGAGTCGTGGTTTGAGTCGAAGTTACATAGGTGTACAGAATTCTATTCTGAGCGTGAAGGGGAAAATAAACCTCTCGGCAACCATCAAGGAAAATGCCCTGATAAAAAGGGAAGTTGTCTGTGAATATGATGATTTTTCCCCGAATGAGTATCAGAATAAAATCCTGAAATCCACGATGATTCTTTTGCTAAAAGCAGATGTGTCCTTGGAGCGAAAGAAAAAGCTGAGAAAACTGCTATGCTTCTTCCGGGAGATAGACGAAATCGATGTTTATAAGATTAATTGGGATTTAAAGTTCAATCGGAACAATCTCCATTATAGGATGCTTCTCGGAATTTGTCAGTTAGTGGTGAAAGGGTTGCTTCAGACTCAATCGAATGGCTGTATGAAATTGCGGGATTGCCTGGATGAACAACGCATGAGCCGATTGTATGAAAAATTCGTGCTTGAGTTTTACAGAAGGGAATATCCTGGATTGAAAGTTTCCGCTTCCGAAATTCAGTGGGCTTTGGACGATGATTTTGACGATCGGCTCCCGACTATGAAAACGGACATCATGCTGCAACTTGATGAATCCGTGTTGATTATAGATACTAAATGGTATAGTTCCGTCACTCAGTCGAAATTTGATTCGCATACGTGGCATTCCGCGAACATGTACCAGATTTTTACGTATGTGAAGAATAAAGAAACCGAACTTCAAGGCAGGCCGCATAAGGTTTCGGGAATGCTTCTGTATGCAAAAACGGACGAACAAATTCAACCGAACCATGATTACATGATGAGCGGGAATAAAATAAGCGTGAAGAGCCTGGACTTGAATGTAGATTTTACTCAGATCAAGACTTGCCTTAATGACATCGCTCGTGAGTTTATACGAAGATAAAAAATAGAGACGTAGTCTTTTATTTCTTCCTCATCTTCCCGCCAGCAATGCGCCAGCGGCTACGCCGCCGACCTTTCTTGAGGTCGCTCCAGAATTGCCGACGCTTTGCCTTGCACTACCCGCAAAGTTTTTCGGTGTCTTCGGGTTTGTCGCTGCCGCACTTTTTGCATTTGCTCCAGAGTTTTTGGGTCATTGCGAGACTCCTTGACAGCTAGATTCTAATATACACTTTTTGCGTTAGGAATAGTTCACTCTGTAAAATTTCCTTACTCCCCTTGCCAACTTTGGGGATAATAGGTACATTAATGCCCGACGTGTTTTTCCGTCAAATGGGAAAATGCGTCTTTTTTATTTCTGGGGTTGACGCGCCCAAACGGAGGTTGCATGTCAATGCCTATAGATGTCGAGACCCTGTTGAACAGGCTGCGTATCGAAAGTGAGCGGATAGAATTCAAGAGAGGGTGGAACCCGACTGGTATCTACCGCTCGATTTGCGCATTCGCCAATGATTTTGAAAATCTAGGCGGTGGGTATATTCTTGTTGGCGTAGAACAGGACGAGAGGGGCGTCGCGAAACGGCCTGTTGTAGGAATAGAAGACTGTGAGATTGACGATATCCTGAAGGATATGGTTGCTTATAACAACAAATTCGATCCATTTTACCAGCCACGGACATTCGTGGAATCTATCGATGGAAAAAAGGTACTTGCAATATGGGTTCCCAGTGGGGCGTATAGGCCTTATGCAGTACCGACCGACATAACGGTCAAGGGAAAATGCGAAAAGGCGTATTACATACGTTCGGGAACAAGTTCTGTTGTTGCGAAGGGGGAATCGCTAGACCAGTTGCGTGATATGGCAAATCGCACGCCCTTCGATGAACGGCCCAATCCAAGTATTGGCCTGACCGATATCTCGATGGTGTTGTTACGCGATTATTTGGCAAAAGTGAATAGTAAATTGGAACAGGATTTATTTAAGCAGCCGCTTGAACAGACACTTGAGCAGATGGATTTGATGACCGGACCGACCGAAAACAGGATGCTCAAGAACGTGGCCGCAATGATGTTCTGCGAAAACCCTGAAAAGTTTTTTAAGTATATGCAGGTGGATGTGGTCGTTTTTCCGGAAGGCCGAATAAGGAATCCGCAACGTTTTACCGAAAAGACGTTCATGGGGAGTGTGCCCCAGCTGATAAAGCAGACAATGGATTACCTGCGCACAAATATTCTATTTGAAACAGTACAGAAAGTGGCTGGCCGCGCGGAGGCCAAGCGTTTTTGGAACTATCCTTACGAGGCTTTGGAAGAGGCTGTCGTGAATTCGCTTTACCATAGGGATTACAGCCTGTATGAACCGGTGGAAATTTCTATTGAGCCCGACGGAATTGACATCTTGAATTGCCCTGGCCCGGATCACAGTATTCCGATGTCGGCAATCGAGAAGGGTGACTATCTTAAAAGCAGGCGTTACCGCAACCGTCGCCTCGGGGATTTTTTGAAGGAATTAGAACTTACGGAGGGACGTTCGACAGGTGTCCCAACCATCCAGGAAAAGCTTGCCAATAATGGTTCTCCGCGTGCGACATTTGAAACCACGGAAGACAGGCTATCGATTTTGATTCATATTCCCGTACACGAGGGCTGCGGAGATGTTGTGGTGATGAATGGTGACAAAATGGCAAAAAAATACGAAATGTCCAATAAAATGTCCAATAAAATGTCCAATAAAGATCAGGATCGTTTAAAGGCACTTGTGGATTATTTGGATACGAATGGTTTT
>CACYRP010000018.1 GCA_902776765.1 Fibrobacter succinogenes | reverse complement strand
CAAAGCGTCCAATGCAAATTCGCCCATCTGCCGCAATAGCGAATGTACCGCCACGGCAACCACGTTCAGATTTCCAGTCGACAGCGAAACATTCGCCTGATGGTAATTTCCCTTGATATCGCGCGTCAAAAAGCCTGTCTTGACCAAAAAACGCAAGCTTTCACTGACATCCGCCGCAGAAATAGCAGGCTTGCACACCTTGGCAATTTCGTTCGGCTTTGCGCCAGGCATCGCAACCGCCAACTCACGGACCACGGAATGTTTCCAGGATTCATAGAAGGTGTACATTTCGCTTCCGAGAATCTTTACGCGATTCGCATTGCCAAGAGCCTGCATTTCTTCAAAGCACTTCTTCTTTTCTTGATCAGTCTTGGCGTTTTCGTAACGCACCATCAAGATAAAATAATCAAAATCGAATCCCATCAAGCCCATGGCAAGAGCCGTCTTTTTCGCTCCTTCTTCGCGAAGACGCGTCTTGCCATCACATACAAGTTTCAGGTACGAACCCGACGCAAATCCAGCCACCTTCGCAAATTCTCGCCACGTAAACGCAGAACAACGCTTGCGTTCCTTGTAGTAGTCGAGAATATACTCGCGATAGTTTTTGTATCCTGTAACCGTTTTCATGATATTAAAAATAGAAACACTGAATTAAGTACGCAATAGCATTTATTATTTTTTCAAAAACAAAAATGGCGTTTTTAAGCAAATTTCAGCAATTTTAAAATTCTTTTAAAAATTTTTAAAATCTAAAGAACAAAATTTTAATTCTATAGAACAAAAAAATCCTCGCCGAAGCGAGGGGTTGCTTTTCTGCATAGAATTTCATATATTTATCCATAGATAGGGTGGAAGGGTGTCCACCTGAGATAAAAAAGAAAGCCCAAATGGATGACAGGGTGGTAGAGCGACCACCTGAGATAAAAAAGAAAGCTCATTAGATGAGACCGTTTTTTATACATCATAAAAAACGGTCTTTTTTTTATTGAAAAAAGGATTCACGATGACGAAATTGGCATGCCTGCGCATATTGATTCAAAAGAACATACGGAAATTTTGAAAAGATACAATTTCATCATTGAAAAATTTCATAAATACATTGACGCCTTCATTGAAGGTTTGAAACAAGAACCGTTACAACCAAAGTATAAGCTATCCTCTTTGACATTCTATAAAGAATTACTTTTATCCAGTAGCATATAAAAAATCCTCGCCGAAGCGAGGACTTTTTCAAAGATCATTTATGGATTCTATCGGAGCGTCACCCTAGAGCGACGGCGATAGGGACCTTGCAATCTTAGCTCAAGCGGCTGATCATGTAACCAGCGCAAACTGCCGTACCAATCACACCAGAGACGTTCGGGCCCATAGCGTGCATGAGGAGGAAGTTCTGCGGGTCATACTTAGCGCCTTCAACCTGAGAAACGCGGGCTGCCATCGGCACTGCAGAAACGCCTGCGGAACCGATAAGCGGGTTCACCGGATTCTTCGGAGAGCACTTGTTCATGATCTTTGCGAGGAGAAGACCGCCGAAAGTGGAGAATCCAAAGGCAACCACACCCATAGCGATAATCATGATAGTCTGCGGCTTGAGGAAGATGTCGGCAGACATGGTGAGACCCACGGAAGTTCCGAGGAAGATCGTCACAATGTTCATGAGTTCGTTGGAGGAGGTCTTCACGAGACGTTCAACGACACCGGCTTCCTTGAAGATGTTACCCATCATGAGCATGATGATAAGGGCAGAAGCATCCGGCACGACGAGCACGCAGACGATCATCACCATGACAGCGAAGACGATGCGTTCGGCCTTGGAAACCTGGCGAAGAGCCTTCATGCGGATCTTGCGTTCGGCATCGTTCGTCATAGCGCGCATGATAGGCGGCTGGTCGTTCGTCATAGCGCGCATGATAGGCGGCTGGATGAGCGGCACGAGAGCCATGTAGGTGTAAGCAGCAACGGCGATGGGGCCGATGAGGTGCTTAGCAAGCTTGTTCGCAGTGAAGATGGAGGTCGGACCGTCAGCACCACCGATGATACCGATGGAAGCAGCTTCACCGAGAGTAAAGCCACCGAGAGCGACAGCAGCAAACATGGTCATGAACACACCGAACTGGGCGCCACCACCAAGAATGAGCGTACGCGGATTTGCGATAAGCGGTCCAAAGTCCGTCATGGCACCCACGCCCAAGAAGATGATGGGCGGGAAGAGTTCCAGATGGATACCCTGGCTGATGTAGTAGTAGAGACCGTTCGTCGGGCTGAACATACCTTCGATGCTCCAGCCACCGTCGTAGAACGCGACGGACGGGATGTTCACCGCAAGTGCACCGATAGCGATCGGCAAGAGCAGAAGCGGTTCGTATTTTTTGACAATCGCAAGGAACATCAACACGAAGCTCACGACCCACATGATTACCATCGGAACGGTAATCTGCGCGAAGCCGGTGCTCGAGGCGAAGTCCGCGACTGAGTTAATAATTCCACTCATTGACTTTTACCTCATTAGGCAATGGTCATCAAGACCTGGCCATCAGTAACGGTGTCGGTTTCCTTGACGGAGATAGAAGTGACCTTGCCTGCGCACGGAGCGACGACCGGGTTTTCCATCTTGAGAGCTTCGATAACAGCCACTTCCTGGTTGGCAGCAACGGTGTCGCCAACGTTGACCTTGAGCTTGAACACAGAACCAGCGAGCGGGCTCTTGACTTCGGTACCACCAGCGACCGGAGCAGCGGCCGGAGCTGCTGCAGGTGCCGGAGCGGCAGCAGGAGCGGCAACCGGAGCAGCAGGAGCTGCGGCAACGGCGGAATCAAGAACTTCAACTTCAACGTCGTAGGTCTTGCCTTCGAAACTGATACGGACTGTTTTCTTCATTTTGATTTTTCCTGGCTTAAAAGCCTGTTAAGTTTTTAAAAGTTTAGCCTTACTTGACAATCGTCCAAGCAGGGGAGTTAATGTTTCTGTAAGCCGTGACGCGGCACGGCTGACCAATAGCCTGAGTTGCAGCAGCTGTTGCGATAACGAGGAACTGTTCGTTTGTCAATCCCGGATGTTCTTCGAGAGCGGCGACAGCGGCAATGCCGAGGAATGCCTGGAGCTGCTTGTTGGTGAATCCCGGATGAACGCTCTTAGCATTCGGATCCCAATCACAGTGTGCCGGAGCACGAACCGCAGGGGCAGGAGCGGCAGCAGCCGGAGCCGGAGCAGCCTTCTTCGGAGCAGGAGCCGGAATCTTGTCGAAGCCGAGCTTCTTCATAACAGCGCTCATGATAGTGCAGAGGATCAAGAGGCCAACAATAACGGACATCACGACAATGAGACCCGTAGCCTGGAATTCAACGAGCTTACCAATTGTAAAGGTATCTGTTTCGCCCTTGCACTTACCACCTTCCATCTTGCCGTGGCAATATTCGCTACCGAGTTTAGCCTTAGCAATAGGCACGACAGCGTGACCACCGGCATTTTCGATAGAATCGCGAATATCACGGGCACGAACGGACTGTTCGTAAGTATGGTAAAGAATGGAATAGCCACCACCGTGAGTTTCCACAATCTGGAAAACAGCGGATTCATCCATCCACTTGAGCTGTTCCTTGATCGGAGCGGCAATGGAGTCCGGCATCAGAGCAATCTGCTCGTCAAAACGGCCAACCTTTGCAGCCTGGGAAGCAGCAGGTTGAGCTACGATTTCAGACGCAAAGGCAGCGGAGACCGTTGTCACTGCGGCAAAGACCATAGCTTTCTTTAGTGTATCATTCATATCGGAATGCGTCCATGTTTAATTAAGTGAACTGTTTGATAAAAATCAACGCGCGAGAATATAGCAATTTTAGGGAGTGATTAGACAAAAGACGATAGATTAAAGCAATTTGGTTAGTAGGGTATAAGCGATGAGGGCGGGGCAGCGCCCCTTTGAGGTCGTTCATGCCTTCGGCATTCACTTTGAGTTTTTTTTTAATCGCACCATTGGTGCCAAATTTTGCTCAGAGAGTGAAGCGATCTAAGTTCAAAAAGCTACATCGTCATGGTGCCAGAAGAAAGGCCCTTCACCGGCACATAGCGGAGCGTTCCATCGACTCCCATGATAATCGCCACGCCAGCGAGGTAATTAATCCACTGTTTCGTGTCGAAATAGCGCAAGTTCACCTTTCCTTCCGTACAGTATGCGGCAAGCGGAACCACGAGCATATCGTGAGAAATCCAGACAGCCACCTTGCCCACGCTTTCGAAGTGCGGCTTGACTACTTCGGTTATAAATTCCTCGCCACGGGACTTTAACGGATAGAAGGCATCGCTATAGCTTCCTTTATACGCATAAGCCGATGTCACTACCCAGCCACCGCCATCAGAATTTTTGTAGTCTTCAAGTTTCGACTCGTTTTTCACAAACCAGGCGCCATCCAAATCTGCAATGGTATCACTCACCAATTGAGTATAACCAGCGCCAGTCGCTACGTTCTCGCAAGTTTCGTAACTACGCGTGTAAGTCGAATTCGCAAAACTAATTTCTTCGCCCTTGAACTTTTCGCCCACAGATTGCGATTGTTTCTTTCCATTGCTCGTCAAATGACCTGTTTTACCAGTATCATCGGAACGTTCGGCATGGCGCAAAATAAAGATGACCTTTTCACCTACAGCAACCGTCTTCAAGACATCGGCTACATCCTCGAATTCAAGGATTTCGCCCGGTTCAGGAACACGCCAAGTCCTTTTTCCCTGGTCATAAATGTACGACTTGTCCTGATTAATCTTCCCGCTCTTAATTTGTCCATCATAATCGCCGGCACCCAAGCCATACGTATCTTTTTCAAGGTCCGTTGCCACGCGCCAGTTCTTGGTTGTCCTATCGCAAATAAAACGAATCTTCGGACCATCAGGCTGTTCATAATAAGAAACAAAATACTGGCTCTGGCTATTGCCCACATGCTTCACCTGTCCTGCATTCATCGTGCCGCAAGTTTCAAAGTTATGTGTCTTTGTCCAAAAGCCACGTACATATTTTTCAAAATCAGGAACTTTTCCAAGATTCCAACTTTCCATGTTCTGGCGGATTTTTTCAAGACCACCTTCGGCATCAAGCATCATCACTTTATCCGCAAGCTTTGCCTTCGAAGAATTATCGCCCCAGTTGCCATCACCACGAATATCGTCAGCAATAAAGTCCGCAAACCTGAGCATCTCACTTGACGAGCCATAGCTCTGCATCATCACAGAAACGGCAAGGAGGGCCGCACTGTAATCATCTGAACCGAACAAACTAATATTTTCTGCGGACTTGCTCGACGTTGTAGAGGTCTGACCACCGCGGTTCCAACCGCCAAAGCCACCATAGCCTCCACCGCCAGAACTGCCAAGGCTAATCCCGAAAGACGAAAGCACATCCGTCAACGCACGTCCGCTTTGGCTCCCTATCGGCTGATTATTGCCAGAATCTTCCACAAGTTTCATTACACGCGGGGCCGTCATGTGCGTAAGCATGTTCACATTAAACGAATCACGTTTAGACAAATCCACAACTGCACGAAGCTTCAGCAACGACGGCGAATATTCACCCGTGAGTTCATCCAAGTAAAAGCCGTTCGCTTCCACTCTCACGTAGGGCGATACAAGATTGACATTTGCAAAATTAAACGAGCCATTCGAAGTGACAATGCATGTTTCATGCGAGCGCTCGGAATCCGCCAAGCGCTTCATGCTGTCCAGTTCGACAATCTTAACAGATGTCCCGTAACGGAATGGTCCCTTCTCTACAAAGCCCGAAATAGCAACGCCCGCTCTACGGAAATCCGTCGCTTCGTCTTCCGTTTCCACAGCAGATTCAGCCGGAACAAGAACACCGTCATGACATGTGAACGTTCCTGTTATAGTCGTATCGTTGAACGGCTTTTGAACTTCCGAAGTATCTTTACCAGTTTCTTTGCTTGAACTGGAAGTACGGTGATGATGTTCCCTGTGCGAAGAACTGCTCACCGAAGAAGAACTACTCTTATTATCTTTGGGAGGATTTTCTTTCGAAGGTTTTCCCTCCGAATCCGAACTTTCAATGGCCGAAACAGTCTCGCAATCGTCGCCCTCGCACGGTATAGAACCGTAACGGACGGAATCGCAAGACGTCAAAGCTAGCGCCAATAAAAATAATATCCAAACCCGCATAAGGTGAATATTAGTAATTTCTAGTCCGCGAACCCAGACTTGAGACCGCGAACAGCGACATATCGGCGATTTCCCGACTTGTCGATGATTATAGCAACACCAGCCAAGTAGTTAATCCACTTTCCGCCATCGTATTTCTTTAGCGGTATCTGCAAATTCGAGCAGTAAGCTACAAGCGGAACCATCAACTTGTCATGTGAACTCAAGAGCACAAACTTTTCCTTGGTGTACTTTTTGAGAAGAACATCCTCGATGAGTTCCACGGAACGTTCAGCAAGATTGTAGTACGCTGCATTAGCACCCGTCGAGTAAGCGCCTGTATAAGCATACTTGGAGGTCACTTCCCAGCCACCGCCACATTCATTCTTAGCCTTTTCAACTTCTTCGCTATTCTTGGCGTACCAATCGTCATTCAACTGCGGAATCGTATCGCGCGTGTCATAGGATTGGCCACGGCCCTTGGCAATTGCCATCACCGTCTGGTGGGCGCGCAAAAATTCAGAGCCTCCAAGAACAAAATCTTCCTTGAATTTTTTGAGCCTTGCGCCGACTTCTTCGGACTGTTTTTTACCATTGTCGGTAAGGGTCCCGCTTTTGCTCGTATCGTCACCGCGTTCCGCATGGCGCAACACAAAAATCACACGTTCATCGTCCTTGATACTTTCATAAACATCTTGGATATCGACAAACGTCTTGGCATTTGAAGCAAGGACAAAATAACGGTCTTTTTCAAGGGCTGTAGATTTGCGCCATTCCTTTTTCGTTCCGTCATACGTGAAGAAATCACCCGTGAATGAGCCTCGACGCACATCGCCATCTTTAGCAGGGGTCGCATCGCCCATAAAATCCTTCAAGCTATCAGGAATAGCTTTCCATCCCTTTTGCTCATCGCAAACAAAGCGTTCCTTTGACTTCGAAACATCATTGTATGTCGCGGCATAAAAACTGCTTAACTTATTCTTAACATAAAAAACATCGCCAGCAGATTCCGCATCGCATTCCGGGAACTGAAGTTCCGTCAAATAGAAATGCCTAAGATACCATTCGAAATCAGCGATCTTGGTATAACGTTTTTCCAGAGTCTTACGGAGAGATGCATAACCATCCTTCAAATCATTTGAAAGCGCCCAGTCCGCAATCGAAAGGCGTGATGCCGAGTCATCCCACTTACCGTCTTTCGTAACATCATCCACAACCGATTTAAAGAACTTCGCAAAATCTCCGTTCGCCCCAGCCTGCAACAACACCGTCGCCGCCAAAAGCGCCGCACCCGATTCGCTAATATCGGTAATATGGACCATCTCGCTTACATCATAATCAAAAGATTCGAGATAGAACATATTCCAAATTTCTTCTGCCGCTTTCTTCTTCGCAGCTTCAAAGGAGAGCCTTCTTTTGTTCAAAAGTTCAAAAACACGATTAGCCTCAAGAGTCGTCATCATGTTCAGATTGAAAATATCTCCAGAAGTCACATCACCCAAAGTAACAAACGAAAGACTAGCATACTTGTCATCCAAAACATTTTTTATCGAGCCATCAACAGAGAACTTTACAAAAGGCTGCGGCAACTTAACGTTCCTTATTTCGTAAGTAGCATTTTTTGAAACTTCACCCGTATAATAGGTCTTAGTTTCTTTATATGCTTTGGCAGTATCCAACTGCACCATGCTAATCTTTGCTCCCGCAACAAAATAGTCTAGGGCAATCTGGCCCGTCACCTTTCCGTCTACAAGCACATAAATAACATCGAGGCCCTCTTCGGGCGGCGGCAATTCAATTTTTATAGAACTCGAAGACGAATACCTACGCCTAACACTGCTAGATGATATTTTTTTAGAAACCGAACTCGACGAAATCTTTGTTTCCTTCTTGCTGGATAACTCGCGATCTTTCAAATCTTCATTCGGAGTATTTACGGAATCTTCGCCGCATGCAACAAGAAGCGATGCGAACAAAACAAAAAATAAAATATGGGTGCACAGAGCACGGCCTTGAAAAACTTTCCGAGAAAAAAATCTCATAGAAAATCCCCCTTACCTTCATGTTTTTTGCCACTTAAACACCCCACAATAAAGATATAACTTTTGTATAAATCTCGCAATAGTAAAAACAAACAAAGCACCCTAAAATAGGTGCTTTGCCAGACATTCCGTAGTGCGTTTATGGGACTAAAGGTTACAGCATTTTGCCCGTTTCCAAAAAGCGGGTATGCATTTCGAACGCGCGGGAAAGTGCAAGCGGCAGGTGGATCCCCTTCGCATGTTTGAGACCAAATTCCAAGACATCCGTAAGCTCAGCGCGGTAATCCGGATGGGCGCAGTTCTTGATAATCAGGCGGGCACGCTCTTCGACCGGCAAACCGCGAAGGTCCGCAAGTCCCTGCTCGGTCACGAAAATCTGCGTATCGTGATCGGTATGGTCCACATGGCTCACGTAAGGCACAATGCTCGAAATCGCACCGCCCTTCGCCACCGACGGCGTGAGGAAAAATCCAAGAGCGCAATGGCGTGCAAAATCGGCAGAGCCGCCAATGCCGTTCATCATCGCTGAACCGCAAACAAGCGAGCTATTCACGTTACCGAAAATATCTGCTTCCAAAGCCGTGTTCATGGAAATCACACCCAAGCGACGGATCACGTCAGGGCTGTTGCTCACTTCTTGCTGACGGATGATAAAATGCTTTTTCCATTCAGCGCTATTTTCAACAAATTCTTTCTGCGCCGCCTGCGAAAGCGTCAAAGCCGTTCCAGAGGCAATACCCAGCTTTCCTTTTTTCAAAAGCGGGAGCACGGCTTCCTGAATCACTTCGGTGAAAAGGTCGATTTGGCCCAGGCGGTCATCATCAGCCATCGCACAAAGCACCGCATTCGCCACCTTACCTACGCCGCTCTGGTAAGCAAGACCTTTCGGCAAACGGCCTGTTGATTCTTCGTAACGGATAAAGTCTAAAATACGTTCGCCAATGTTCTTGGAAATTTCATCCGGTTCAACAAACGGAGTCACTTCGTCATAGGCTTCGTTTTCGACAATGGCAATAACCTTGTTCGGGTCAATCTGAACAAATTCGCCACCCACGCGGTCGCCAGCACTGTAAATTGCAAGCGGCTTTGCATGCGGCGGAAGTTCCGGAAGGGCGTTATCGTGCATGCCGATGCAGCTATCGCCCAAGCGCGTGTTCATTTCCAAAATAATCCTTTCCGCCATATCCAAATAGCAGACAGAATTTCCGCCCGAAGTCGAAAGGCAAACACGACCATCCGGCAGGATTGCAGAGACTTCTATAATGGCAACCGTCGGCGCAGGGACAGCTCCGGTACGTACAAGATAACCCATTTTGCCCAAATGAGCGTCTATGTAATGGATGCTACCGTCGTTAATCGCCTTGCGCAAACTCGGGTTGGACTGGTAAGGCATGCGAAGCGAAAGCGCTTTTGCGCGAGCAAGTGCACCGTCGCAAGAATCCCCTGTTGAGGCGCCTGCAAAAAGCGTTACCTTAAATTCTTTACCTTCTGCATGAAGTTTTTCGGCACGAGCCGCAATCGCCAAGGGAACAGCTTTCGGGTATCCAGCCAAAGTAAATCCCGAAACGCCCAAAATATCCCCATTACGAATCATATCTGCAGCGTCTGCGGCGCTGCATTTCTTAGTTGTAATCCAGGTCATGCTGCAAAAATAGTATTTTTACCGCCGTGAAACACTTTATCAAATACAATGCTATCGGTGTAATGAACACCGCTATTACATTCTTTACAGTCTGGCTTTTGCACGAAGTCCTTGACTGGGACGTAGTTCTTTCGAACTTTTTGGGTTTTGTCGCGGGCGGGCTCAACAGCTACATCATGAACCGCATCTGGAATTTCAAAAGCACCAACAAGAAGCGCGCCGAGATCGTAAGATTCATCGTCGTGTTCCTCTGCTCGTATCTCGTAAACCTGGCGGTCCTCAAGGGGGGCATTTACGTGCTTGAAAACGCGGCCTGGTGCGCAAGGTTCACGGAATTCGTCTCCCAGTTCATGAAGCCGACGACATTCGCAAGTTTTGTCGCCAACGTCGTCTACGTGCTAGTAAGCTTCACGCTCTACAAGAAATGGGTGTTCAGGAGTTAATTAGGAGTTACTAGTTCTGAGTTACTAGATAAGAATTCGAAAGGCGCACGAGTCGTGCGCTTTTTTTGATCAGTTTATGTTATTGCGCGGCACTTGAAACGGCGCAGCACATTTAACATTGCACAGCAGTTCGCAGCATTGCAGAACATGTCTACAGCGATTTGCAACATTCTGCAAATACAAAAAGGGCGCCCTTGCGGACGCCCCTTTTTAGATCTCAATCAGATTCGAAGATTACTTTTCGAACGGAACGAGTTCAACACGGCGGTTGAGCTTGCGGCCCTTCTTCGTCTTGTTATCTGCGATCGGCTTGTCAGAACCGTAACCGACTGCGCGGAGACGTTCGCTGTCAATGCCCTTCTTGACGAGGTACTTGACAACAGCCTGTGCACGCTTTTCGGACATGGTCTTGTTCTTTTCTTCAGAACCAGTGTCATCCGTGTGACCCTGGACTTCGAGGTTGACAGCCGGGAGCTTCTTCAAGAGCTTAGCGATATTGTTCAAGGTCTTGTTGCTGCTTGCAGTGAGCTTAGCAGAACCGGTCTTGAACTGGATACCCTTCTTGAGCCTGTCGAGGTCCTGGTTCTTGTTCGGGCAGCCGTTCTTATCAACTGCAACGCCAACGAGGGTGTTCGGGCACTTGTCGAGGTGATCGGCAACGCCATCCTTGTCGGAGTCAACCGGGCAACCAACTTCGTCAACAGAGACGCCAGCCGGAGTATTCGGGCACTTGTCGAGAGCGTCAACGATGCCATCCTTGTCGCCATCCGGGCTGCAACCATCAGCGTTAACCGGGAGACCAGCCGGAGTGCTCGGGCACTTGTCGAGGTAGTCAGCAACGCCGTCATTGTCAGAGTCAACCGGGCAGCCCTTGCCGTCAACAGCAATGCCAGACTGAGTATTCGGGCACTGGTCGAGGTAGTCAGCAACACCGTCGCGGTCAGAGTCAATCGGGCAGCCAGCAGCGTCGATCGTAGCACCAGAAGCAGTGTTCGGGCACTTGTCGAGGTAGTCAGCAACGCCATCCTTATCAGAGTCAACCGGGCAGCCAGCAGCGTCAACAACTACAGCAGCCGGAGTTTCAGCGCACTGGTCAATGCCATCAGCAACACCGTCATTGTCGGAGTCAACCGGGCAGCCAGCAGCGTCAACAACAGCACCAGCCGGAGTTTCAGCGCACTGGTCGAGACCGTCGAAGACACCGTCATTGTCACCGTCAACCGGGCAGCCATTAGCGTCAACAACAGCACCAGCCGGAGTGCCTGCGCACTGGTCGATGTTGTTTGCTACGCCATCGTTGTCTTCATCAGCACCACGGACGTTACCGAAGCGCCAGACGAGAGAAGCAGTACCTGCATAGCGCGGAGTCGGAGTATAACCGTACTGAACCTTCTTGCCATTCTTGTCAGTGTAGTAGAGCTGATACTTGTCAGCATCCTTCATTTCGTCCTTCATCTTCCAAGTGAAGTTGGTAAGAGCGCGGATACCCACATCGAGACCGAGGGCGATGTCGATGTTTGCCGGAAGGTGGAAACGGAAGCCCGGAGTAAGAGTGAACGGATCGTAACCCGGTTCACGATCATAAGTACCGTCTTCTACACGGAATTCACCGTTAGCTTCAACAAAGAAGTCCATCCAATCAGTCGGGAGGATGTTGATGCCACCACCATAGACCAAGGTGTTAGAACCCTTCGTCACGGTGCCGACGAAACCGACGTTACCGTTGAAGCGAAGCGGAGCGCCAACCTTCTGGAGGTCGAGAGTGAGGATCAATTCACCGCCGAAAGCCATGTTTCTGAGGCCATACGGATGTGTTTCACCACCGTTGGCATGCAAGAACCAAGCATGACGCGGACGAACACCGACAGACTTGTCGCCAGTCGGGAAGTAGAAATGAGCAACAACGGCGGTGTTGAAGACGCCATCGGTCATTTCGTCGAACGGAAGCTTAGCCTTAGCATAGAATTCGAGGTCACCGCGGCTTGCTTTCCACAAGTCACCTTCGTTATTCTTTGCAGAGTTTGCATGGTCGTAGTAGAGCGGAAGAACAAGACCGAGGTCCAAGAAATCCGTTACGCCAGCAGTAAAGCTGATTTCTCCGGAAACGCTACCATCGTTTTCGTAGAAAGAACCAGCCTGACCACCCTTGATGTACTGGCCACCGCGAGTAAGAGACCAAGAGTCATAAGAGACCTGGCCGCCGACTGCGATACTAAAGCCACCTTCACCGTTGGTTTGTGCGGTTTTCTGATGGATACCATCGGCTCCGCCCTGAAGGCCAGACTGCGCAAACGCGAAGCTACCGGCCAAGAGAGACATTGCAACTATTTTTTTCATCTATTCTCCTTGTTATTGGTTAATATTTCTTGTGATAGCCATAATAGCCATAATAGCTACCATAGCCGTATCCCGCATGACGTTCGCACTTGTTGAAGACGAAAGCCTTCTGCAACGGTGTTTCCGTACTGCGGTCAAAAGTATTCAAGGCATCTTGGATGCTTTCAATGGTATGAGCTGCATGCTTCAAAACACACAACAGATAATCCGCATGCTTTTCGACAAGCAATGCGTCACTGCACTGGAATACCGGAGGAGTATCCAGAACAATCAAATCATACTTATCCTTGAAGGCTTCAAGGAAAGCGCTAAATCTAGAACTGTTCAAAAGTCCACCCGGATTCACAACACGAGCACCCGAACCTAAAACATGGAATGTATCCGTCACCTTGACAATATACGCGTCGCTATAATCTTCCTTTTCGAGCATTTCGCACAAGCCCTTCTGGCTATGCTTGAAAAAATGACCACGACGAAGATCCATATCGACAAGCAACACCTTCTTGCCTGACATAGCAAAAGAAGCAGCAAGGTTCGTAGAAACAAAAGACTTACCCACTCCCTGCACAAGACCGGAAACCATGAGGACCTTCTTGCCATCAGAGAATACAGAAAATTCAAGAGCCGTACGGAGCGCGCGAATGCCCTCGGCAAACGGTTCATCCGGATTTACAGAAACACAAGGCTTCGTAACGTCATTCAAAGTTTTGCCATCAAGCATCGGAAGCTTTCCATAAACACCGACACCAGTAGCCTGTTCGACCTCGCTGCTGCTGCAAACGCCATTCGAAAGCATGCGACGAATATAGACAATAAAGCAGCCGAGCAACAAGAACGCGAATACAATACCAACAAAAATCACCTTGCGGTTCGGCTTGCTCGGTAAAAGCGGGGCGTAAGCCTTGTCCACAATGCGGACATTTCCGACTTCACCAGCCTGCACCACGCGCAATTGCTGGATATTGTTCAACAAATTCGTGTAAAGCTTGTTGTTGACTTCAACTTCTTCTTGCAACGAGAGAACTTCCTGCTGCACAACCGGCAAGGTAGCCGCAGAACGCTGTTGCTTCGCCAATTCCTGGTGGAGCTGGGCCAACTGTTCTTCGATGGTGCGGACCGTCGGGTGCTCAGCACGGAACAAACGTAAAGCTTCCTGCTTTTTCTGTTCGAGCTCAAGAATACGCTGCTGGAGCGTCACATCCTTTTCGAGATGCAAACGAGTTTCACCCGTAAGGTCGATAGTGCCCTTAGAGTGACGGAACGATGTCAGTTTTTGTTCCGCAGAGTCCAGCTTGGCCTTGACGCCCGGCAACTGTTCTTCGAGGAACATCAAAGTTTTCTTGGCTTCGGCACTACGCATTTCGATATTCTGTTTCAAATACGTATTTGCGATAGTGTTCAAAATAGCAGCTACTCGATCTGCATAATGATCTTCGAGCGAGACTCTGATAATGCCGGAATTCTTACCTTCTTCAGAAATGGAAAGACCCTTGAGGAGGTTTTCTGCAGCAATCTGCGGATGGACTGCATTGAGCAAGAAGGTCTGACCAACGGTCGCGGTCAAAGCTTTGACGCAAATCACTAAAGTATCACCAGCAAACGGCTTACGGTATGTCTCGCCAACTGTGCCGGCCAACACGACCTCGCCCTCTAGTCCGAGCACTTCGTACGCACTAGAGTCAGCAGTCACACGAGCAACAAGCTTACCTTTTGCTTCCTGGAATGCACGTGGAATAACCAAAAGTTCCAAGTCCATGCGACCTTCGCGATGCATAAGGCGGTCGGCCTTATCCAGCGGAATAGCTGAGAAACAAAGCCTTTCTTCATCAACGACATAATCAAGAACGACACGGCTCTTGATGAGTTCCATTTCGGCAGCGGACGGAGTAGAAATATCAAGCAATGCGCCCATTTCACCAAGAGCGAGCCCTTGCTTATTACCCTTAACGTTTACTTGGAGAAGAATATCACTCTTGTAATACGGGCGGAGCCACATTGCAACAAGGCCACCAAAAACAATGCCCAGGAACAAGAAAACAAGCAAGAACTTCCACTTGCCTTTCAAATAAACCAATACCTCAAAAATGTCGATTTCGCCATCGGCAGACGTATTCGAAGCATTTTGAGTTGTTTTCTCGTTCATTTAAAATAATCTCCAAGGACACAGAACCAACCACCTGGTGTGGTCCAATTCGGAATATAAAATAAAAAAAAAATTAATGTTTATACATTGAAACATAAGAATCATGTAATTTTTGGGTGCTTTTAGAGATTTCACCCGTCAAAAAAGCAAGAAATGACATTCTTTCAATGTAAAAGCAACCTATTCAACGGGTTAAAGCATCCAAAGAGGCAAGAAAAAGGTCTTTATGCAAACCGAACAACCGATACTTTCCGTTCAGAATTTACGTCGCGACTTTAAGATGGGCGATGAAATAGTCCATGCCTTACGTGGTGTGAGCTTCGACATATATCCAGGTGAATTCGTGACCATCATGGGCACATCCGGCTCCGGCAAGTCCACCATGCTAAACATTCTAGGGTGCATGGACCGACCGACCTCCGGCCATTATATATTAGACGGGCAACACACCGAAACTCTAAAGCGAGATGCACTAGCCCGCATCCGAAGCCAAAAACTCGGATTCGTTTTCCAGAGCTACAACTTGCTGAGCCGCACGACTGCTATCGAAAATGTGGAACTCCCGCTGCTGTACAATTCAAAAGTTTCGGCTGAAGAAAGGCACCACCGTGCCATCGAAGCTTTGAAGATGGTCGGGCTCGAAAGCCGCATGAACCACTTGCCAAACCAGCTCTCAGGTGGCCAGCAGCAACGCGTCGCCATTGCGCGCGCACTCGTGAACGATCCTGTGATTATTCTCGCCGACGAAGCAACAGGCAACCTCGATACGCGCACGAGTTACGAAATCATGATGATTTTTCAGGAACTACACCGGCAGGGCAAAACCATCGCCTTCGTGACTCACGAACCGGACATCGCAACGTTCAGCGGCAGAACTATCACGCTCCGCGATGGATTACTGAAAAAAGATGTCACCAACGAAAAAGTGCAAGACGCGAAAGAAGCGTTCGAAGCACTACCACCACCAGAAACATTTGAGGAGGATTAACTAGGTGTTAGGTAATAGGTATTAGGTTTTTATAATCGTGCCAAAGGCACCTGACTAACCTAACCCCTACAGCCTAAAACCTATTGCCTACTTCTAACTTCCTACCGCCTACTTCCAGCTTCCTACTAAAAAATATGAATCCATTTACCTTAGCTAAAATCGCTCTCCGCGCATTGCTCCGTAACCGCATGCGCACATTCCTCTCGGTGCTCGGCATCGTCATCGGCGTTGCAGCCGTCATTACCATGGTCGCCATGGGCGAAGGTTCCAAAAAATCCATCAAGGAACAGATGACGGCAATGGGCACAAACGCCATCACCATCATGCCGAACCAAAGCCGCCGCGGCGGCGTGCAATCAGAATCTTCCGAGATGCTCGAAGAAGAAGATGTCATCGCCATCCGCGAAAACGCAACCTACATCAATGGTGTATCCCCCATGATTACCGTTGGCGGGCAAGCCATTGTCGGGAACAACAACTCTCCCACTTCACTTTCAGGCGTTTCCGCAGACTACCTCAAAATCCGCAACTACGAAATCGAAGATGGCGTGATGTTCGACGACGAAACAGACCGCATGGCAAAAGTCTGCGTTATCGGGCAAACCGTCATAAAAAATCTTTTCCCGGACGGAAACCCCATCGGCAAAACAATCCGCTACAAAAGTATTCCGTTAAAAGTCATCGGTACACTCAAATTGAAAGGTTCCGGCGATTTCGGTCAAGACCAAGATGATGTGATTTTCACTCCGTACCAGACTGTAATGAGGCGCTTCTCCGCAACAACAAACATCCGTCAGATATATGCAAATTCTATAGGCGAGGGCTACGCTCAAAAAGCAACAGAAGAAATCATGGGCATTTTGAAGGAACGCCGCAACTGGACAAAACCGACCGATCCGTTCCGTGTTTTCACGCAAGAAGAAATGATCCAAATGGTCACAAGCACCTCCGATATGCTCTCGCTCGTGCTGACCGCCATCGCAGGAATTAGTTTGTTTGTTGGAGGTATCGGCATCATGAACATCATGTACGTTTCTGTGACCGAGCGCACAAAAGAAATTGGGCTTCGCATGGCCATTGGCGCACGCGGTAAAGACATCTTGCTCCAGTTCCTCTTCGAATCTGTTATCATCAGTTTGCTTGGAGGCGCTATTGGAATTGCGCTTGGCATTGCCGCTTCAGAAACTGTAAAACTCGCCATGAACTGGCCCATGAGCGTTTCGATGACAAGCGTTGTCGTGAGCTTTGGTGTTTGCTTTGCCACAGGCGTGTTCTTCGGATGGTACCCGGCACGCAAGGCAAGCAGGCTCGACCCGATTGAAGCGCTAAGATTTGAATAGAAATAGACGAAAGAACGCCCGCCATGGCGGGCTGCCGACGAGAGACTAAAAATTAATTTGGCGACTACGTCGCTATTATAAGTTTAATCGACAAATCAAAAAAAACAACATTTTTTTCATTCTCTCGTCTCCCATCTTGCGTCTATAATCTAATTTAATACCATGAATTTTCTTGAATTTTTACAACCGATGCCGGTCGTGGGCATTCTCCGCGACATTCCTCAGGGCGCCGAAGAAGCATGCGTAAACGCATCCGCCAAATGCGGGCTCAAGGCTATTGAAGTTACGATGAATACATTCGCCGCCGCAGAAATCATCACAAAGATCAAGTCTTTTGCAAAGCCGCTTGGTATCAAGGTCGGCGCAGGTACAGTGCGTCACGGGAGCGATGTAGAAAAAGCAATTTCTGCAGGTGCAGAATTTTTGGTCACGCCGAACACGCGTCACGAAGTCATTAGACTTTCGAATACTGCAGGCATCCCGATTATTCCAGGCGCACTCACACCGACCGAAGTGCAAAAGGCTTACGATCTCGGTGCAACCGCCATCAAGATTTTCCCGGTGAACTGCGTGGGCGGTCCTGAATACATCAAGGCGCTGCGCGGCCCGTTCCGCGATATTCCGCTGATGGCATGCGGTGGCGTGAACGCCGAAAATGCAGCAAGCTACCTCAAGGCAAGCGCCAACTTGCTTTCGTTCGGCGGAAGCATTTTCAATGCAGAACTCATGAAAGCAGGCGACTGGGCAACAATTGAAGCTAGAATGCAGAAGCTGCTAGACGCCGTGAAAGCTGCACTTGGGTAAGCTAGGCTTCAGGTTACAGGTTTCAAGTAACAAACAAAGGCGGCACAAGCCGCCTTCTTTCGTCTTTAGTCTTGTAGCCCGCTTGCGGGCGTTCTTTGTACAAGTACCAAATGCTAGGTTCAGAAATGTCGATGCAAGCATCGACGCTTCATTCACCTTACGCATTTGTCGTTTACTCTCTACCCGCACGCATTTTACTTTTGCATTCGTACATGGAAGCATCCGCACTGCGCAACATTTCGTCCATGTCCTTGTAGTCTTCGGCAGTACTTGCCATACCATATGCAAAAGAAACTCCCTGATCGACAATCGTAAGCGATTTCACGGATTCCTGCATTCTTTCGGCACAAACAAATGCACCCTTCAAATCGGTGTCCGGGCAAATAACCAAAAATTCATCGCCGCCCATGCGGAACAACATATCCGATTCGCGGAGCAACTTATTGCAAGCATTCACGACAGAACGGAGCAGCAAGTCGCCAGCCAAATGCCCATGCTGGTCATTAATCTTTTTGAGCCCGTTCAAGTCAAAATAAACAATCGAAAAATTCGTTCCGTAACGTTTGCTTCGCGCAAACAATTCACGGAGAGAACAAATCGCATGCCTGCGATTGTAGGCACCCGTCAAGTCATCGGTCAAAGAGATTTCACGCAAGTTGCGCAGTGAACGAGCCAAGCGCAAGTGCACTCCAATTCGAGCAAGCAGAATATCCGATGCAGCAGATTTACAAACAAAGTCAGAAGCCCCCGACTGGAAACCCTGCGTCACACTTTCTTCGTTTTCCTCATTCGTGAGGAATATAACGGGTAAATCATCTAAAGGGAAATGCTTGCGAATATTCAAGCAAACATCATAGCCGTTCATTTCTGGCATATTGACGTCGAGCAACACAAGCTCTACAGGATTATTGAGCAGATATTCCAAAGCTTCGGCACCAGATTTACAACCGAAAACATCGTAACCCACTTCTCTGAGAATGTCCGAGTCCTTCTTCAACTCAACATCGTCATCATCGACGATAAGAATCTTTTCCTCTACCATTTTGTCTCCTTATCATCCTAACACTCATTCCGAACTACAAGATAACATTACTCAAGGAACTCTATCGGCGGATTCGATTCAACTAGCCCCATTTCAGCGGCTAATTTGAAGAAAAGAGCTAACGATTGCTTGCGTTCATCGGTAAAACGGTAATCCAAAACGCTAAAATAGTCTTCGATAAGGGGGCGAGGTAAATTGACCGGATATTTTTTCAGCCACAAGTCTAGCGCCATCGGCGGATTTTTTCGGAACTCTCGAATGCCCGTTTCAAGCCGGACCATGTAATCGTCCAACACCGGTTTCAGACGCGGTTGTAGAGCATCCTTCGAAATCACCCAGGCACCAAACACAAACGGAAGCCCCTGCCATTCTTGCCAAAGAGAACCCAAGTCATAACCGAAAGCAAAACGGTGGCGTTCGTTTTCTTCAAGCGCAAGGTCACCAATCAAAAGGCAAGCATCATCCGTTGATTCAGCCGCAAATCCCGGCACGTATTCTGGCGAAAGTCCATAGCGATTTTCAAGGAGTATCTTCAATAACGTAACAGACGTTTTGCTCTGTAGCGTCATGCGGATGCGTTTGCCCGAAAGTTCTTCAATCGGGTAACGCGAAAAAAGTTTAACCGATCGCACCTCGAAAGAACAGGACGTGCAAAGCGAAGGCGACAGCACAAAGGCGCCTGGCTTTTGCGCAAACGTAATCGAAGATGCCGGAGACAGGTGGATGGATCCATCCTTGAGACCTGTGCAGTGAGCACTCGGCGGACCATCAATAAAAGCCACCTCTGAAAATTCATTTTCGCGACCGACAGAATTAAAGAAAAACGGCGCACAGACTAAAAAAGGGATTCGACCAACACGAAGAGTCATGTAAAAAAGTTAAATTTTTACTCGTGGCGAAATTGTATGCCACATCAAAAACAAACCGATTAATTTAAAAGTTAATGGCTAAAGAATAATGGCTGTATTTCACGTGAAGAAAACCTCGCTCGGCGATGACCAGACTAGTCTCGTTTTTAAGGGCAAGATTGTAGAAGGCCCCATCAGCAAGGGCATGACCATTGAAATTCCTGTAACGCAGGAAGCTGTCGTCAAAATGAAAATTTACGACGTCGTCCAGTTCGACAAACAAAAAGACGAAGACAAGAAGGTAGGCCTTGTTGTAGATTTTTATAACCTTCCCGACGATATGGAAGTCATCATGGACTTAAACATCGCCGACGAAGATTTGAACATCGTAAACGAATAACCTATTCATTCACCGGCTGCTCCGGCAGCCAAAGTATGGGATGCACGCATGAATAAAGAAAGATTGCGCGGAGTGAATTTGGGAGGATGGTTCAGTCAAGTTGACTGCATCGAAGAAAAGGACCCTGTCGGTTTTCCAGGAGTGGTCGGCCACATCAAGATGTTCCTTGGAACAAGCGATTTCAAACGCATCCACGATGCGGGGTTCAACCACGTACGCTTGCCGGTGGACTACTTTAATTTATTTAAAGGTGAAGACCTCAAGCCGGACGAAGAAATCTTTGCTTTGCTCGACAAGGCTCTCAAGGACATCCAAGATGCCGACCTGGACGTGATTCTCGACTTGCACAAGTGTCCGGGGCACGACTTCCACCTCGCCAGCAATCACGAACAAGCTTTCTTTGCCGATGCGAATGCCCGCAAGGACACGCGCAAGATTTGGGCGTTCCTCGCCGAACGCTACAGCTCTATGCCGCGCGTGATGATGGAACTTTTGAACGAGCCTGCCGCTAGCGACTCCAAGGTTTGGGACAAAGTCAAAGACGAAATTTTCTGGGAAATCCGCAAGCATGCCCCGAAGAACACGATTGTCGTTGGCTCCAACAAGTGGAACAGCGCCAGGGAATTCAAGGACCTTACACCGCTTGATGACGACAACGCCATCTACAGTTTCCATACCTACACGCCGGTGACGTTTACGCACCAGGGCGCTGCATGGATTGACGACCCGTTCTTCAAGATTGAACGCCCGTGGCCGGGCGACTACGCCGCCCCCGAAGGAGATTGCGCTACTCGACTCCATGTGGAATTTGGCAAGTGGGACAAGGCCCAGTTGCAGGCGAGCATCCAGAACGCTCTTGATTTCCGCGCCAAGTACGACTTGCCGGTAAGCTGTAACGAGTTTGGCGTTTACGTACAAGTTCCTCGCAAGTATCAACTTGCCTGGATGCGCGACTTCCTCGACATCCTCCGCGACGCCGACGTGGGTTACAGCTACTGGAACTACAAGAATCTGGACTTCGGCCTTGTTTCGAAGGGCGAATCGCTCCACAACGATTTACCGCAGTACAACAATCCCGAACGCCTCGACTCCGAGCTCATGGAAATGATCGCGAAGGGTTAAACCAGTTGACAAATCTTAGAACTTAGATCTTAGAGTTTCGTCATCCTGAGGGAGCTTCGCGACCGATAGAATCCAGTCAATTTCTGATTTTGCAATGCCCGCCGCAAGCGGGCATTTTTTTGTTTTTTCAACAAATGATTTTTATAAAAACGCAATCATTAAAAATTTTGATTAGATTATAATTGATTTCAAGTCCAAATATTTAAAGGCTAAATATGATATCTTCTCTAATAGCTTTGTTAATAAAGGTTGCAATAGTACTTGTTGTTGTAGTAGTAATTAAGTCTTTGAAATCTTCAAGTTCTGACAATTCTTTAAATAAAAACACTTCTACCATCTCAGACAGAGTAAAAAGCTATGCTCAGAAAAATCAAGAATACTATGAATCAATCATTAACAGCAGCTCCTTTAATTTCAATGACAGATTCAATATATGTCCAGACAAATCTGATTTAGGGGATTACGGAGAATTTCTTACATTCAAAGAAATTGTCAAATGGTCGAGTTGCCATAGTTATAATTACAAAATTTTAAGAAATCTCAATATAGGAACTCATTGTGAAATAGATCTTGTATGGATTCACGAAACTGGGATATACGTTTTTGAAAGCAAAAATATTTCAGGACAAATATACGGAGACGAAAACAGTAACCAATGGTGTAAAATACTTCATAACAAAACAAAGAAACAATTCTACAATCCAATCTTTCAAAACAACGGACACATCAGAGCTCTTAAACACATTTTAGGAAACTCATATCCATACTATTCCATAATTGTTTTTAGTGAACGATGTGTTTTAGAAGAGATTCCTTCAGACACACATTCAAGATTTATTACAAAACGAAATTATTTAGGTTCAGAGCTAACAGAAAAAATCACAAGAGGACAAAGCAAACTTTCAATCGCACAAATCGAAGCGTTATACCGAAAACTTCTTCCATACACATACGCATCAGAAGACACCAAACAAAAGCACACTGATTACATCAACAAAAAATACGGGAACAAAAGAGCCTACTATGACGAAGACATCAATGACGATGTAGATTTACCATTTTAAAAATAAATGATTTTTTAAGAGAGTAAAAGCGTCGGCCAAGGATGGGGAGGGTACAGGGAGGGGCCCGTGCGGCCTTCGCAAAAGTGTGCAAAATGAGTGTCGCGGGAGGCTGCTTGCAGACTCTCATGACCGAATGCAGCCACGGACGCGTAAGCGTCAACTCCGAGCTGGGGCCCCGCCCGCATGAAGTACTTTTACAATTCAAAAAGAGCTTTTACAAAAGCAAGCCATAATCAAACACATTTTTTATATTTTCGGAAAATGTAAAAATGTGAAGAGGTCATCATGTTAACACCTGAAGATATCAAAGCAAAAAAATCTAAGCACGAAATGATTTCCATGATTACCGCTTACGACTTCGCCTTCGCAAAAATCGCCGAAGCCGCCGGAATCGACCAGATCCTCGTAGGCGATAGCCTTGCAAACACAATGCTCGGTTACAAGAGCACTCGTGAAATCGGCATGACCGAAATGCTCATCTTCACAGCTGCAGTCTGCCGTGGCGCCCCGAACACTCACGTTGTCGCCGATATGCCTTACTTAAGCGACAAAGATCCGCAAACCGCCTACGACAACGCCCGTCGTCTCATGGATGTGGGAGCCTCTAGCGTGAAAATTGAAGGCACACCCGCTGGCGTTCTCGAGTTTTTGCACGAAAAAGGAATCCCCGTTTGCGGGCATCTTGGGCTTTTACCGCAAACCGCAGAGAACTTCAAGCAGAAAGGCCGCACCGAAGAAGAAGCTCGCGCTATTGAAGAAGCCGCCAAGTTTGTTGACGGTCTTTGCTTCGAAACCGTTCTCGAACACATTCCCGAAGAACTCGGCAAAAAAATCACCGACGAAATCAGCATTCCGACAATTGGCATCGGTGGAGGCAAGTTCACAGACGGTCATGTACTCGTGATGCACGATGCCCTTGGCATGCATCCGAACAAAATTCCTCCGTTCGCCACAAAGTTCGCAGACATGTATTCCGTTGGTGTTCAAGGAGTTAAAGATTACATCGAAAGTGTTAAAGCAAGAATGTAATCAAAGAACTATTAGAATACAATTTTAAATAAATTAACACATTTTTTATTTTTGCAAATCGACCTTTCACAAGGTCGATTTTACTTTATAAACAATAACGTGCCATAACATTTTTCAATTGAGCATCCCTATATAATTTTTTTCAAAAAAAAATTCAAAAAATTTTTAAACAAGTGTTGATTATTTGTGAAAAAGAAGTTATTTTTCAAGTATCAACAAATAAATAACAAAAAAGGAAGAAGAAAAAATGGCTACATCAACAACAAAGAAACCGTCTGCTACTAAAAAGCCGTCTGCTGCTAAGAAGCCGGCTGCTGCTAAGAAGCCGTCTGCTGCTAAGAAGCCGGCTGCTGCTAAGAAGCCGTCTGCTGCTAAGAAGCCGTCTGCTGCTAAGAAGCCGGCTGCTGCTAAGAAGCCGGCTGCTGCTAAGAAGCCGGCTGCCGCTAAGAAGCCGGCTGCCGCCAAGAAGCCGGCTGCCGCCAAGAAGCCGGCTGCCGCCAAGAAGCCGGCTGCCGCCAAGAAGCCGGCTGCTGCCAAGAAGCCGGCTGCCGCTAAGAAGCCGGCTGCTGCTAAGAAGCCGGCTGCCGCTAAGAAGCCGGCCGCCAAGAAGTAATCTTCTTTTTGACCCAACGATTTTGGCCCGCAGATCTCTGCGGGTCTTTTTTTTCATCAAACAAAACATTTTGTACCCCGCCCGCATACATTCACTTTACTATTACATAACAAAAAGCAATCCGACCTTTGGCGCGAAGCCCCACCTTTACTATTCGTCTATCAAAAAAAAATCTATGGCAACAATTACAAACATTTCTCCAACAAAAGCGAGACAAAAAATCTCATTTAGATAATACTTCAACGTCTGAAAACAAAAGCGTCGGCCAAGGATGGGGAGGGTGCAGGGAGGGGCCCGTGCGGCCTTCGCAACTCCGAGCTTGGGCCCCGCCCGCATAAAGTTCTTTTTTCTATTCAACAAAACCCTTTGTAACATTAATATCCTTTGGCGCCACGCCCCACCTTTACTATTTTTGTTAGCATGATTTCAGAAAAAGATTTGACCAATTCGCAGAACATTCCCTTTGAAGAACGCATCACACGCATCGAGAAGATGATTGAAGCCGAAACAGAGCCGAAAGCATTCGAGCTCGGGCTTTTGCTCGCTCTCAAGATGGGCCAGGAAATCCGCGAAAAGAAGCCGCTCGGCAGCACCACGGGTGACATCGTCGCTGCATGGAGTTCCAAATACCCGGAATCCGTTGTAGAAGAAGCGATTGCACACGCCAAGCAGTTTCTCACAAATCCAGGCGCCCTTGCCGAAAAGATGAAAAACATCATGCTGAAAAAGATGAACACGCAGAGCAACGCCGCAGCTGAAAGCGCAAACGACACGGCAACGGACGAGGCCCAAAGTGGAAAATAAACTCCAAGCGACCATTGACATTGGGAGTCACAGTTGCATTCTTTTGATTGCGGCATTTGAAGATGTTCCTGTAGAAATTGCGACATCAACAGAAACCGCGCAGTCCGTTAACGTGTCCGAAAATTCCGAACAGACTGCAGAAGCGATAGAAAAGCCCGCAGTTCCAGCCACACGCAAAACACTCGTGCCGAAACTCCAGAAAGTTGAAGTCTGCCGCCTCGGTGAAGATATTTACGAACACGGGAAAATCACGCCGGAACGCATTCAAGAACTTGTGCAGATTATGACCAAGTTCCGCATGGACTTGCACGCTCTCGGCGCAGACTTGAAAGCGGTCGCCATGACAGAAGCCATGCGCAAAGCTGAGAATCCGGAAGAAGTCATCGAAGCTGTAGAAAAAGCCGTGTGGGTCAAGCCGCGCGTCATCACCGGCGAAGAAGAAGGCAAGCTCACTTACCGTTCCGTCAAGGAATGGCATGGTGCAGGCAACGTAACAATCGACATTGGTGGCGGTTCCACGGAACTCAGCAATGGCGAAACGACGTTCTCGATTCCTGTTGGCGCCCTCAAGATGTTCAAGGCGATGGGCCCGATTCCCGGTCCGGAATACAAGAAGTTTATCAAGGAAACATTCAAGGATTTGTCGTTCAAGGGCATGACGAAAAAGCCAGTCTACCTTATCGGTGGAACAGGTACCGCTCTCGCCATGGTATTCTTGAACTGTCAAAACTTTGATTACAAGGCAATTGAAGGACTCGAAATGAGTCTTGCCGACCTCGAAGCGGTTACAACGCGCATCACGAACCTTTCGAAGGAACTCCGCGCGATGCTTCCGGGACTTGGCAATGGCCGCCACGAAGTTATCATTTGCGGATTGTTCTGGTTGCGTTCACTTCTTGAAAAGCTCCGCGTCGAAACGTTCAAGATCAGCACAGCAGGGCTCCGTTTTGGTTTGCTCTACCCGCCCGAAAAAGAACCGGAACAAAAGCCGAAAAAGCGACCCGCATTTTTGAAGAAGGCTGAAGGGCCGACGGAAACACCAATTGAAGCAGAGGACAAGTAAGGACGAGTTAAAAGTTGTTAGAACTTAGTTACTAGGTACTAGTTAATAGTTACTAGAAGACTTAAGAAGCGGGATGCTGCGAAGCTACTCTAGTAACTAGTAACTTCGAACTCATTAACTGCGACGAAGTCGCCTCAGTAACTAGTAACTCAAAACTACTAACTAAGACACCTACCGTTATTCGAGAACAATATACAGGATAACAAAGCATGCGAATCAACAAGTACATTTCTCTCAGTGGTTTTGCTAGCCGCCGTGCCGCCGACGAACTCGTCGCCAGCGGTCGCGTCCAAGTGAACGGAGAAACCATCTCCGACCTCGGCCATCAAGTGGATGAATTCAAAGACCAAGTGATAGTCGATGGAAAAATCGTAAAAATTCCTACGAACAAGAAAACCAAAGTCATCATGTTCCACAAGCCTGCCGGTTGTGTCTGCACCAAGGACGACCCGCAAGGCCGCCGCACGGTTTACGATTACTTGCCGCCGGGATACCACAACTTTAAATACGTTGGACGACTCGACTTGCAGAGCCGCGGTCTTTTGCTTTTCACCGACGACGGCGAATTGCTTTACCGTCTCACGCACCCGAGCTTTGAAGTACCGCGCAGTTACTATGTTTGGACAACGCGCCAGCTCAGCGAATCTGCCGCCCAGCGCTTGGTCGAAGGCGTCGACATTCGCGACCCCGAAGATCCTGATGCACCTGAAGAAATCGCCTTTGCAACAGACGTGTACCTCGAAAATGGATTTGCAGAACTTGTGCTTATCGAAGGCAAGAACCGCGAAATCCGCCGCATGATGCGAGCTGTCGGTTACGAAATCCGCGACCTCAAGCGCGTAAGCTACTGCCAGATTCAGCTCGGCGACTTGCCCGCTGGAGAATTCCGCGAACTCACAGCAAACGAAATGAACAAATTGCGACAAGCAGTGCATTTATAGACGAAAGAACGCCCGCCACAGCGGGCTATAGACGAAAGACGAAAGATTATGCTTGGCGGCGAGGCCGCGATTATTCCTCTCTCGTCTCTAGTCTCTCGTCTTTCGTCTAATTAAACCTCATTACCTAACCACTAACCACCAACCACTAACCACTTTGACAAAACGAACACTCTACATCGGTGATGTGCACGGTTGTGCGGACGAGCTTTCCGAAATGATTGACAAGTTCGGATTTGTCCGCGGTAGCGATACCATCTACCAGACCGGCGATATTATTAACAAAGGCCCCGACATAATGCGCGCCATGCGCATTGTCGAAGAACTCGGCATTTTGACCGTCCGCGGGAATCACGAGGAACATCTCATCCGCATGATGGAAACGCCCAAGAACAACTGGACCGAAAAACAGAAGAAACGCTTCAAGGCGCTCTCGCTCGATGAATGGGTTTACATCCGCGATACCGTGAAGAACTGGCCGCTCTGGCGCGATACGCCGCATGCATTACTCGTACACGCTGGACTCGAACCGGGCAAGACACGCCTCGAAGACATGAGCCCCGAAGTGCTCCTTTCCATCCGCAACTGGAATGATAAGCCTTGGTACGAACAAGTCACATGGAGCAAGACGGTTGTGTTTGGACATTGGGCAAAGAAAGGCTTCGTGAACATCCCTGGATTTATCGGTCTTGATTCTGGTTGTTGCTACGGCAAGGCGCTTACCGCTTGGTGCCCCGAAGAAGACAAATTCTACACCGTCGAAGCGCTCCGCGAATACACGCCCGTGAAAGACAAGGCAAAAGAATCCGAAGCGGCCCCCTGCAAAGTGCTCGGCGACAATTCTCCCGATTCCGTACCGCCCAAGACGTTTGACGAAATCAAGGAACGCATCGCAAGCGGAGACATCGCCCGCAAGGAAGAAACCTCCGAAGAAAAAAACATCCGCGAAGCAAGCCCCTCCATCAGCGCCGAATGGGCAGGGTACTAGCGGCGCCTGCGGCGCAGTAAACAGTAGGCAGTAGGCCGTAGACAGGAATAGTTAGGCGGCAAAGCCGCGATTATAAGCCCTTCCTATAGCATACTGTTTACTAACCACTTTTAAAGCCCTTCCTACTTCTTACATCCTACTTCCTACTAAAATTACTATCTTTCATCTAGGAAATTACATTTCACGGAACAACAATGACCGCAGAAGAACTTTACAATCGTCTCAAGTCCGTCAAGCCGGGCGCAGCACTTTGCACTTACACCATGGAAAAGGTGGAAAAGATGCTCCCGCTCATCAACGAAATCAACGAGCTCAAAAAACAGCAGGATACAGTTATCCTCGCCCACAGCTATTGCGCTCCTGAAATTCTTTTGGGCGTTGCCGACTTCACTGGCGATAGCTTCAAACTCAGCAAGGACGCCACGACCGTCCAGCAAAAGACAATCCTATTCTCTGCCGTGCGTTTCATGGGCGAAACCGCCAAGATTTTGAACCCGCAAAAAGACGTCATCATCCCGGGCCCGCTCACAGGTTGCAGCCTCGCCGATTCCATCACCGGCAAGGACGTTGAAGAACTCCGCAAGCAAAATCCGGACTACACGTTCGTTTGCTACATCAACACAACCGCCGACGTAAAAGCCGCCTGCGATGTTTGCGTCACAAGCGGTAACGTGATGCACATTGTCGAAACAATCCCGTCCGACAAGATTTACTTTGTACCGGACGCCCTCATGGGCCAGAACATCATCGACGAAATGAAGCGTCGCGGTGTCAAGAAGAATATCAAGCTCTATAACGGCTGCTGCTACGTTCACGAAAACTACGACCCGGATTTGATCCAGTTCTTCCGCAGCCAGAACCCGAATCTCAAGGTAATCAGCCACCCAGAATGCAATCCGTCGGTTGCCATGCTCAGCGACTACGTCGGAAGCACGGGCCAAATGGTGAGCTACATCAACCAGCAGCCCAAGGACAGTTGCATCTTGCTCCTCACAGAATGCGGTCTCAATGCCCGCATGCACTACGAACATCCCGATATGAACTTTATCGGTAGCTGCTGCATGTGCAAGTACATGAAATCGAACTCCCTCGAAAATATCTTGGAAGCGCTTCGCCACCCCGAAAAGGCAGAACACATCTCGCTCGACGAAGGCGTGCGCGTCAAGGCCAAGAAGTGCATCGATGCCATGTTCAAATACGCTGAATAAAGCACATAATACATTACCAATTCTACCAAGGCGCCCTTAAATTTCTAAATTAAGGGTGCTTTTTTTAAGGGAGGATTGAGATGAAAAAATTTCTTTTAGCATTAGCTTTTTTTGCAGGGATTGTTTGGGCACAACCTAGCGAAAGCGATTTTGCGCAGTGGCCGCGTTCTTATTACGCAAGTATCGGCATAGGCATTATGGCAAATCGCGGTGATTTTTTTTCAAGAGAGCTTAAAATTACCGATAAGGAAGGCAATACAGAAACCGTCAATTTGCCGCAAAATAAAATTCTTCTAACCCCCGACTACAACCTCGGCGTAAATATCCGCGAATTTTCTTTCGGGTTATCGTTCCAATACTGGTCTACAACGGGTTCCATAGAGAGCAATCCCGAAAACATGGTCGAGCAAGATATAAGCTATTGGCGATTCGGACTTGAAGCTATCTATAACTTTTTCTTTCCTGAATATTTTCAAGTGGGTGTAGGTCTCGGCTATTCATTTTCCAGCTTGAATATCGAAAAAAACGCATCTAACAATGGCAGAGATTTTTTTGATTCCAGTTTAAAGGGTTCTGCCGTTTCAATAATTGCAAACATTCGCTATTATATTACTGACTTTTTCTGCCTTTCTCCGACCTTGCGTTTTTACGAGAACTGGTATAAATCCGTCAATACAGATAATAGCGGGACAATCGAATTTGGAAAAAAGAACAACGGCGTAAAGGACCACAACAGCTATTTTTGGCAAACCTACATAGCCATTTCCATCAATGCGATGGTTCAGTTTTAATTAACTAAAGAAGGCACAAAAATGATAACATTCCTAATTGGTGTTGCAATCCTCATCCTTGGATATTTCACCTACGGCAAGTTCGTCGAACGCACATTCGGCCCCGATGACCGCAAGACCCCAGCACTTGCAAACCCGGACGGCGTTGACCGAGTTCCCATGCCGCACTGGAAAAACGTTCTCATTCAACTTTTGAACATTGCAGGTATCGGTCCTGTAATCGGCGTGATTCTTGGCATCAAGTTTGGCGCCATCGTGTTCATCTTGCTCCCGCTCGGAAACGTGCTTGGCGGTGCTGTGCACGACTACTTCAGCGGCATGATCAGCATGCGCAACAACGGCTACAATGTGCCGGCGCTTTCCCGCAAGTTCTTGGGCAAGGGCCCGGCAAAGCTTGTAATGGCGCTCATATCCGTGGCGCTCATCCTCGTCGGTGCAGTGTTCACCAACACGCCAGCAGCTCTCGTGAATACGCCGATTCTCGCTGGCAGTCACGTTTCGCCGACGCTTTTCTGGATTGCTGTCGCCGTCATTTTTGCCTACTACTTCATTAGCACTTTCTTCCCGATTGACAAGATTATCGGCCGCATCTACCCGGTTTTTGGCGCCCTCCTGATTCTCGCCTCCCTCGCTATTTTCGTGGGCATCATCCCGAACTTGAACGTACTCGATGAATTCTGCTTTAGCGATATCATGAGCAACTTCCACAAGCATCCGGCAGGCCAGCCGATTATCCCGATGCTTTTTGTGACGATTGCTTGCGGCATCATCAGCGGTTTCCACAGCACGCAAAGCCCGCTCGTTGCCCGCACCGAAGTGACTGAAAAAACGGGCCGACAGACATTCTACGGCATGATGATTATCGAAGGTTTGATTGGTATGATTTGGGCCGCCGGCGGCATGTTCATTTACCACCAGATGCCGGAACTTTTGACAGGTGCTTCAGGCGTGAAAGTCTTGAGCGTTCTCGTTTCGACCGTAATTCCGTGGGCTCCGATTTCGATTCTCGTGGTTGTAGGCGTGATTGTCCTTGCCATTACGAGCGGTGATACCAGCCTCCGCAGCTTGCGCCTCACGATTGCGGAACTCACCGGACTCGAACAAACTTCTATCAGAAACCGTTTGATCCTCACTGTTCCGATGTTCGCCCTTTGTGCCGTGATTATTTTCTGGAGCAACTTAAACCCCGAAGGATTCAACATCTTGTGGAATTACTTCAGCTGGAGCAACCAGCTCATGGCAGTTTGCAGTTTGTGCGTTGCCACGGTTTATCTCCGCAGTAAAAAGAAGAACTTCTGGATAGCACTGATCCCGTGCATGTTCATGACATTCATTACAGCGGATTACATCCTCTGGGTGAGTCCGGAAAACCTCAAGGGCGCTCCGCTCGGATTTGGGCTTGATTACAAGACCGCTCTCGTGATTGCCCTCCATGACGCTGCTATTCTCGGATTTTTCCTATGCGTTCGCGGCAAGACACTTTCTAAGATGGAAGGGTACGATGCCGACCGTTGGAATCCCGACCTTGACGAAGGAAAAATTCCAAAGGCTGAGTAAGGAAATGTCCGCCGACGCGGACATGACAAAAAACGCAAACTGTCATTCCCGCCTACCGGTCCTCGCTTGACGGGGAGGAGCGGGAATCTCCATCAAAGCGCGAAATTGAACATCAAAGGCAGCATAAAAAGCATCACGTTTCATAGCCTGCAAAACGGCTTTACCGTGATGCGCCTTAACGATATCGAAAGCAAGAAAGTTGTTGTCGTCACAGGCACGTTCCCCGCTTTACAGCCAGGCGAATCGATTTCTATCGAGGGCAATTGGGGCAGCCACCCCAAATACGGCAAGCAGTTCCAGGCAACATCTTTTGAATACCTCGCCACCGAAGACAACGACATTGTCGAATATTTAGCGAGCGGACAATTCCCGGGTGTGGGGCAAAAGATTGCCGAACGCATCGTGGAGGTTTTTGGAGACAAAACCGCAGACATTCTCGATAACGATCCGGACAAGTTACGCGAAACAAAAATCAAGGGGTTCCCCGCCCGCAAGGTGGAAGCGTTTTTGGCACGTTGGCAAGAAGCAAGGCACAGTCGCGAAACGATGCTGTTCTTGTACAAGCACGAAATTGTCGGCAGTGTGGCAAAGCGATTGTGGAACAAGTTCGGGCAAGCGACCATCGAACGCATCACGCAGAACCCGTACATGCTCTGCGAAGAAGTCTGGGGCATCGGATTTTTAAAGGCCGACGAAATCGCCCAGAAAGTCGGATTCCCGAAAGACAGCCCCGAACGATTCCAAGCGGCGTTGCTTTACACATTGCAAGAAGCATCCGTCAGCGATGGGCATGTATTTTTGCCCAAGAACGCGCTATTGGAGCGCACGTTCCGCAATTTGCGTTTGCAACAAGATGACGAAGATGCCATCAACACACTCCTCGACGAATTCGAAAAAGCTAGTGAGATTGGGCGAATCAAGCGCGAAGGCGATGACTGCTATTTTCCACCGCTCTACAACGCCGAGCAACGAATTGCAGACAACATCAAGCTCCGATTGCGCTACAACGAACTGCCCATTGACAATTTCGAAAACAATTTAGCGCAGTGGGAACGCGAGCACAAGTTCAGCTTTGATCCGATTCAAAGGCGCGCAATACAGATGGCGCTTTCGCGAAAGATTTCCATTATCACAGGCGGCCCCGGTACAGGCAAAACGACAATTCTCAAGGGAATTCTCTACCTCGCCCGCCAAATGGAAGAATGTGTAAGCCTCACAGCGCCCACGGGCCGCGCCGCCAAGCGCATGGGTGAATGCTGCGGCGAAAAGGCACGAACCATCCACCGTTTACTCGAAGTGGATCCAATTTCGGGCAAGTTCCATCGAGACGAAAACAATAAACTTCAATGCAACCTGCTCATCGTCGATGAATTCAGTATGGTCGATACGTGGCTTGCGGCCTCGCTCCTCGAAGCGACGCCACTCAATGCGAGAATCATTCTCGTGGGCGATGCCGACCAGCTCCCCAGCGTGGGAGCTGGCAATGTGCTGAACGACTTGTTGCGTTGCCCCAAGATTCCGAGCACCCGCCTTCAGCACATTTTCCGCCAGGCTGGCGGAAACGACATCGCCGACAAAGCTGCCAAAATCAACCAAGGCATTTGCCCTTCGCCCATCGATGGCACGAACTTCCACTTTTTGCCTTACGAAACTGCCGACGAAGCAAAAGACATCATCGCACGCCTTGTCACATTCGGCATCAAAGAAAAAATCAACGTTGATACACAAGAAATGCAACTCCTCACGCCCATGCGCAAAGGCCCGCTCGGCATTTACGAGCTGAACGCATATTTGCAGGACTTGCTAAACCCAGGCAAGGAACGCATCAAAATCGCAAGCGGCAATTGGAGCAATGGCGACCGCGTGATGCAAATCCGCAACAACTACGACAAAAACGTGTTTAACGGCGACGTCGGCATCATCTATAAAATCGCAAAGGATTCAAAAAAAATTACCGTCTTTTACGATGACAAAACCGTCGATTACGAATCCGATGAAGTCGAAGAACTCATCCTCGCCTACGCCTGCACGATCCACAAAAGCCAAGGTAGCGAATACCCCGCCGTCATCGTCGTGCTAGATTCTAGCCACAGCATCATGCTACAGCGGAACCTCATCTACACCGCGATTACGCGTGCAAAGGGCCATGTTTGGATTTTATCTGCACCGGGCGCATTCTACCAAGCCGTGCGCAACAACCGCAGCACAAAACGCTACACGCGCCTCACCGAAAAACTGAACTAGCGGTTTCGAGTAACAGACAAAAAAAGTCAATTTGACTTTTTTCTCAGAAGCCAAAAACTACTTAGAATAAATCTTCTGATATTTTCTCTGTTTTTCCAAAGCGCGACCGCGAGCATCGAAATGTTGTTTTGATTGGCGAAGCGAATTTGCGAACGATTTTTCACGCATTTCACCAGCATGAGCGTTCGGTTTGAGTCCCGTCGTTTCCTGCACATCCAACGGCGCCGTCACAATGCGCGACAAGCTCTTTTCATCCACCTTCACAGAGACTTTATATTCGCCCTCGCCCGAAACAGTAAGCGTTTCAAGCGTGTCGCCATCCAAGAGGCGCCCGTCTTTATACCACTGGTAGCCAAAGCCCTTCGGCGCCTTGAGCGTCGAGCCATCTTGCGTTACATGCAACGTATCCATCTGCAAATGGGCATACACAATTTCTGCCAAGTGCTTTGCGCCTTCGACAGACGGATGCACCATATCGGACAAATACCAGCTTGGATTTTCAAGTGCGCTAAAACGCGAATGCAAGTCAATCACGTTCACGCCTTTTTCGAGTCCAGCCCGCAAAATTGCAGGATTCACGCGCTTCACGACCGTCGTATCAAGGATGTTCCAATCGACATTGTTCACGTAAGGCGCCAAGCAAATGAAAACATGCGGTTTAGACTTCACTTGGAACGTGTCAATCAACGCTTCAAAATCCGACGTGATTGCAGAATCTACAGCAGCATTCTGCGCCGGAGTATTCCACTGCGCATAAGCTTTCGAATCGTTCGTGCCAAGCTCAATAATAACCGTATCTGCCGCAAATTCAATCGCCGGTGCAAAACGATGGCCCTTCCAGTACGAAGCCTGATCATCCTTGCGGACCGTAAGACTGCTCACGCCAAAATTTTCGACAGTATCGCCCGGAGCGTCGCCACGCAACATCTCCTGCAAATGATGCGGATAACTCGTCTGGTCAGGCCAAGACACAATCCCGTAACCATAAGTAATGCTATTGCCGACGCAAGCCACCTTGCCTGCCGCAAAGGCAGAAACCGAAGCGGCCACCGCCGCCATCACTATAATACCAAACATTCTCATAACCATGAGGTAAATATAAACAACGCTAAAGGAAAAGTCACTGGATGTTTCGCGTTCGCTCAACATGACGTGATACGAGAATGGTAATCGTGGTTGGCATGCAGAAAAAATCCTAAAAAAATCTACCAATGTGTCCAAAATTATCCATTAAATTGTTTATATAATTTAAACTTGATAGAAAACTAGGCCTTGTTCGCATAGCTTCATCAACATCTTTTTGAGTAGGATTTTTAGGTAATTTCAAAACATCCTCTGTTATGAATTTTTTTATTTCTGGATTTATCGTTACTGATATAAAATGACCAAAAACATAGGATCTCATTTTTTTTGATGCTAAAATCAAAATTCCCTTATTATATAAACTTGTGAACTCTGTTGATTCATAAGGAACTTCAATAACATCTTTATCCTGAAACAAAAATTCTCTCAACAAATATATTTCAGGTAAAGTCAATTCAGCTAAAGCCTTACATGCAGTCTTAATATAATTTTTCTTCATCTTCCACTTTTTTACTTTATTCCATAAAAGAATCACAAAAGCAACAACACTATAGCTAAATGTTATCAAAAATATTATTCCAAAATATTTGCCATATTCACTAACTAATTCAGACAATTTCATTTTTTCCAAAAATTCTGTTGGCAAAAACAAAATCAGTCCACAAATTAACGAAATAACAACAATCGTTTTTAAAGGCAATTTAAAAATGGCTATTATTTTTTCAATCCATTCCATATTAAGCACCCTTTGATTTTTCTAGCAATACTTTTGCATTTTCAAACAATCAAAAAAGGGAAAAGCAACTTTCCCAAAACACAATAGACAAACTTTTCATTACAAAACACTTGCATATTAAACGAAAAGACCCCCTGAGGCTCTCTTGATATCATTAGCAACAACACTCAACCTTTTTTTAAAATTCCCTTTCGCACCTTTTTTTAACACATTTCCAAAAACATCTTTTTTTATACATGTATTTATTCTACGAGGAGACAAGTGAATAGCATTGACAATATGCAAATCACTCCTACCAGCATTTTTTACAGCATTCAAGGCTAAAAGAGCCTTATCTCCAAAAGCTATAGCAATCTTTGTATTTTTTAATTCATTCTTCAAACGATCAATGTTGCTAGAATTTAAAATTTCAAAATCATCAGCTTCACTTCGATTGGTTTTGGCAAAGAATTCAACTTTACTCCAAGCATTATTTATACCTACTAAAGAACGATTTAAGCGTTTTCCGTTAAACAGTATTTTTTCAAGAATATACTCTAAAGACCTTCCTGTCATCCCACTACACGGTCGATCAGCAAGTTCTTCAAATCTTCCAGGACACGAAAAAATAGCTGTTATACCAGTCGCACTACATAAATTTTCAGAATAAAAATTGGAAGTACTATCACACATTTTCTTTTCCCAGCCCCTTACGTATTGTATTCCCTGTCGGGGTGTTCTGCCATTTCGTCCAGCTGAATCTGGTGAATGACCACATGGCCTTCGACAAGGCTCTTTTGCACATCGATAATGCGCTGGTTCCAAGAACCGCGGAACTTGATGTCTAGCGACTTTTTCGCCATGACAAACGGACCGTCGATCAGGATATCCGCAAAAGTCAAAAGTTCAAAGAGTTCTGGCTTTTCGGGCGTGAGCTTCATCAGCTGTTCGTAGGTGTATCCCGTAAAAATCACGAGATTGAGACCGCGTTCCTTGATTTCGCGGGCAAGCGGAATAAGTGCCGCCGCCTGGTCCATCGGATCGCCTCCGCTAAACGTCACGCCATCGAGCAGTGGATTTTCCTTGATCATCGTGATAATCGCTTCGCGCTCGATAAAGTGTCCGCCCTCAAAATCATGAGTCTGCGGATTTTGACAGCCCGGGCAATTGTGGTGGCAGCCCTGGGTAAAAACGGTCAAACGGATTCCGGGACCATCGACAAACGATTCCGGCTCTATTCCAGCAATTCGTAAAGGAGGATATTCGGACATGGTGAGGAAGCTCGCAAGCTCGCTTTAAGGTTGTTAGGTTTTAGGTTGTAGGTCTTAGGATCACTATCACGCGTTTTTCGCGTCCATTACAGGGCGACTATGCCGCGATTTTTCCTAATACCTAACTCCTATTACCTATAACCTCTTTTATTACACACCGTGCTTTACGCGATCGTTGACTTCAGCGCGCTTGGCGTTGTTGAAACGATCCACTGTACCGACGAGGTAACCTGTAATGCGGCGGATGCGTTCAAATCCAATTCCTTCTCCGTACTGAGACATTTCTTTTTCTGACATTTTGTTTCTCCTTGTTTGCGGCTTCGCCGCAGTTGGCAGAACTTAGTTGGCAGAACTTAGTCTAAGTTCTAAGCTCTAAGTTCTAAGTTCTACTTACCTAATCCCTCTGAATGCGGGCATTCCGGGAAATTTCTTTCTAAGTTCAGCGAGCTTTTCGCAAGAGATGGCGTGGCCTTCGCTACGTCCGCAGCGCGGGCACACATCGCCAATCACGCCCACGAATCCGCAAACCGGGTCGCGATCGACAGGGTGGTTGATAGAACCGTAACCGATTCCCACCTTAGCCATGTGCTTCACGATCTTTTCGAAAGCATCCAGATTCTGCGTCGGGTCGCCATCGAGTTCGATGTAGCTGATGTGGCCAGCGTTGGTGAGCGCATGGTACGGAGCTTCCAGCGAGAGCTTCTTGAAAGCCGAAATTCTGTAGTAAACCGGCACGTGGAAAGAGTTGGTGTAGTAATCACGGTCGGTAACGCCCGGGATAATGCCAAACTTCTTCTTGTCCATGCGAACAAAACGGCCCGAGAGGCCTTCTGCAGGCGTTGCAAGCAAGCTGAAGTTGAGGCCCAAGCGTTCGGATTCCTTGTCGCAGAATTCGCGCATGTGACCGATAATCTTAAGGCCGAGTTCCTGTGAAGCTTCGGATTCGCCGTGGTGCTTGCCTGTAAGCATCACCAATGTTTCGGCAAGGCCAATAAAGCCAATGGAAAGCGTACCATGCTTGATGACTTCGCCCACGGTATCTTCCCAGCCGAGCTTGTCGGAATCAATCCACACGCCCTGTCCCATGAGGAACGGGAAGTTTTTCACCTTGCGGCGGCTCTGCACGGCAAAGCGTTCCATGAGCTGGTCGCTCACGAGCTGAAGCATGCGGTCGAGTTCCTTGAAGAACAGGTCCACAGACTTCATCTTGATAGCGATACGCGGGAGGTTAATCGAGGTAAAGCTCAAGTTGCCACGGCCGTAAGAGATTTCGCGGCTGGGGTCGTAATGGTTGCCAATCACGCGGGTACGGCAGCCCATGTACGAAATTTCGGTTTCCGGATGGCCCGGCTTGTAGTACTGCAAGTTGTACGGAGCGTCCTGGAAGCTGAAGTTCGGGAACAGGCGCTTGGCACTCACGCGGCAAGCGAGCTTGAACAAATCGTAGTTCGGTTCGCCCGGATTCAGGTTGATGCCGTCCTTCACGCGGAAAATCTGGATCGGGAAGATAGCCGTTTCGCCACCACCGAGGCCTTCTTCGGTCGTGAGGAGCAAATTCTTCATGACCATGCGGGCTTCCGGTTCCGTGCACATACCATAGTTGATGCTAGAGAACGGAGTCTGAGCACCGGCACGGCTGTGCATGGAGTTCAAGTTGTGCACGAAAGCTTCCATGGCCTGGAACGTAGCCTTGTCCGTTTCTTCGAAAGCCATCTTTTCGGCAAACTTCTGGGACTTCTTCACGATATCGGCATCGTAAATCTTTGCCAGTTCATGAGCTTCGGTTTCAACAAACTTTTCGTTCGGAACAAGCGTTGCCACCATGCCCATTTCGGCCATTTCGGAATGGAGCTTCTTGATTCCCGGCTGGATTTCCTCTTCTTCCTTGCCTGTATAAAGGATAAGAGCCTTTACGATGTTCGAAAGGTATGCCTTGCGGTACGTGATGCGCACGCCATCGGCCATGGCGTAATCGAAGTTCGGCACGGACTGTCCACCATGCTGATCGTTCTGGTTACTCTGAATCGCAATAGCGGCAAGGGCTGCGTAGCTGCGGATGTCCTTCGGTTCGCGCAAGTGGCCATGACCCGTGTTGAAGCCGTTCTTGAACAACTTAATGAGGTCAATCTGGCAGCAAGTCATCGTCAAAGAATAGAAGTCAAGGTCATGGATGTGAATGTCGCCATCCATGTGGGCGCGGCTGTGTTCCGGCTTGAGCATCATCATCGTGTAGAAATGCTTAGCGGATTCGCTACCATACTTGAGCATCGTACCCATAGCGGTATCGCCGTCGATATTAGCGTTTTCGCGCTTGAGGTCAGATTCCTTGGCGGAGCTGAACGTAATGTCATGAAGCGTCTGCATGAGGCGAGTATTGACTTCGCGCACGCGGGTACGCTCCGCACGATACAAGATATAGCTCTTAGCAGTATCGGCGTAACCACCTTCAGTCAAAGCCTTTTCGACGGCATCCTGAATTTCTTCAATGTCCGGCTTGGTCTTGTTTTCGGCTTCGAGATGCCCAACAGCTTCGGCTGCAACCTTGAGGGCAGCGTTTGTAAGAAGGTCGTCGTTTCCAAGCAAATTCATTTGCGCTTGGGCGGCCTTAATCTGTTCATCCAATTCGCCAGAGGCTCTAAACGCCTTGATTACAGCGTCTGCAATCTTTTCGATGTTGAACGGCATTTCGCGGCCGTCGCGCTTCTTGACAGTAAAAATCATCTACAAAAAAACCTTCAATTCCCGTTTTCACAAATATAGTCAAAATCCTCCGATTTTACTATATCTTGTGCCTGAGGTCGAACCACCCCCACAAGATGTAGGTCAACCACACTACAAGTATAATAAATAACAGGTCATTTTGGAAGATTTTTTACACGTATTATGTAATTTTTTTATAATATTTCCTCAACTTATCAACAAGAAAAAATTATGAACAATCAAATCACAATTCTTCTATCGCATCCGAACATTTCTAACTCCGTGTTCAACAAACACTTAGTGGATATCAACAGAAAAAATCCCAATTTTGTGTTCCACCACCTTGACAAAATCAGGGTTAATGGTTATTTCGATCTCGAAGCCGAAAAAAATTTGTTGAGGGAATCCAAGGCGATTGTTTGGCAGTTCCCTATATATTGGTACAACTCCCCCGCCAGTTTGCGCGACTGGCAAGACCAAGTCATGAGCCCAATTGTCTATAGCGCCGATAATTTTTTGAAAGGCATGCCCGTACGCGTGGTATTTACCGCAGGCGCCGCCGCCGAGCACTACACCCACGAAGGCCTCAACCGCTACACCGCCGACGAAATGCTCATCCCGTTCGAAATGACCGCAAATGCAGCAGGCATGAAGTGGTTTAAACCGTTTGGCATTTACGGCTGCGGCCCGGATATGCCAAAGGCAGCCCTCGAAAAGGCTGCCCAAGATTACGAAAATAGTTTGTTAGAATTACTTTAGTTCAAACACAACACGCACAGAAGCGCTCACCTCGACGGAATCCGCAATAGCACTTTCGTCGGGAGCGGCTTCAGCAGCGCCGTCCATCATCACGCTTTTCGCCATCATGAGACCGTTTGTGCGGAGACGCATCGGTCTGTAGTACACGCCGCCACCTTCACCATTGATTTGAAGCACGCGGCCAAGCTTTGCACCCACGCCTTCGGCGTAATCTTTAGCTTTAGCCTTAGCTTTCTCGCCAACAGCCTTGATAACCTTAGACTGTACGCCATCCACATCCTTGAGCTGTGCCGACGTGCGGTGGATTTCGACATCCGCTTCCGAAGAAAGAGCCTGCACAAGAGCGGCGGCATCAATCTTTCGGTTCACCGTAATCACAAAATTCTGCGTGGCCACATAGCCCACGAGTTCGCGTTTGTTGTTGCGGTAAGTCCATTCCTTGCGAATGTCGATGCTGTTCTGTTCCACGTCCGATTGCGGAATGTCGAGCTGTTTCACGTTTTCGAAAATCACGGAACGGCGTTCTGCCAAGCGCTTGGAAACAGCTTCTTTATCCTTACCGCGGATTTCGAGGCTAAAGCCCATCTCGAACTTGTCGGCAGCAAACTTCTTGGTTTCGGATGCCGAAACTTCGATGCGCGGCACTTCGAATGTCGTAGTTCCATCGGCGGCAACAGCCGGAACTGCGACCGGTTCACTTTTAACAACGCGAATCAAGATGCACACGCATGCGATCAGCAGCACCAAATAGACGAGATTCAGCAGTTTTGATATCATCGTTTAGCCCTCTTTTTTAATGTTTTAAATTTAAAATAGTCATTTTCGCACCGCGCGACCACTTTACTTTAGTTCAATAACATAATTGACCCGCGCTTTGATATCGACGGAATCCGCAATAGTCGCACCAAAACCTCCTGAAACACCGCCTAATAAGCTCTGAAATCCGTACGACGACTCTTCAAAAACCAAATCGCCAAGTTCATCCATTGCAACAGCCCCTCTCCAAAGCGGATCCACGCGCTTTGCATTTCCATCATTGGCAAAAATCACCCGATCCACCTTCATGCCAAGCCCTGTCGCAAAAACATTAGCCTTCGCCATGGCGTTCTTGCCAGCCACTAGTGCCATTTCTGCAGATAACGAATCTTCGTTCTGGAGACGCGGAACAACACCATCAAATTCAACATCCTTATCCAACGCAAGCAAATCGACCAAGGTTCTAGCCGTCTCCGACGATTTCAGATAAACACTAAAACGCTTGCTTGCCGCATAGCCATAAAATTCACCCAACAGACGCTTACTGGAATACGACATGTTCTTGCGCAAATCAATATCAGAATCAACAACATTTGAACGAGGAATTTCAAGAGAATCCAAACGACCAAGAAGTGCAGCCCCACGGGATTCCATCAGCTTATAAAGTTTTTCCTTGTCCTTGCCAACCATCTGAAGTCGGAAATTCGCAACATATTTATCCGCTAAATACTTACCGCGCTCATCACTTTGAACATACAGCAATGTGGGCTTTTTTGATGGTTCAACTTTTTCGTCACGAGCAAGCATTTCCATTTCAAGATTCACATAAGCTTTGACACTTACGGAATCGGACTTTAAAGATTTATCTTGATCAACATCTCCCCCGACCACAACAATTCTCCCTAATTTTCTACCGGCACTACGCGCATAGTTTTCAGCCTTTGCAAAAGCCTTTTCACAAGCTTTCTTGACAACTTCCGCCTGCAATGCGCTGACATTATTCAATTGCGCTTTAGTATTGTTAATCTCAAGTTCAGGTTCTTTCGATAACGCCTGCGATATGGACCTCTGCAAAGCTCTTGATTTTACGTGAACACTAAAGGACTGTTCGGAACGGAATCCCAGAAAAGTACTTTTTCCATCGTCATAGCTCCATTCTTTCCTGAGTTCAACGCTGTTCTGTTCAACACTAGATTCCGGAATGCCCAAGGACTTTAAAATTTCAAAAAGACGAGCACGGCGATCGCTCATTTTTTTGTAGAGAACTTTTTTATCAGCCCCAAGCATCGTAAGGCCAATCGACATGACATACTCATCGGCATAGAAATTCTTGGTCTCACGCGCCAAAACAGCAACCGTCGGCACCGGTGATTTTTCCGCAACGGTCGCGAGCTCCGTAGACGTTGTGGATTTTTGCGATTCCGCTACATTGCACTGTTGCCCAAGCTTCATCGAAAGTACAAGGCACACAAACGCAAGTACAATGATAACGACATACGAGACCTTGTTTTGCATATATTTCTCCTCTTTTTAAACACGTCCCATTTATAAAAATGCAAAACCGCAAGTGGATATTCCTGCGGATTTCATTCTACGATAAACTACTTAATTTCTTAGTCGCGATTCGGAAAAATAAACTTTACGGCAAAAACGCGATTAGCAATCTCTAGAAAAATCTTTTCCAAAAGTGGCTAATTAGAGCGAGTTTTGGTAATTTTTTCCAACCTTGTTCACCACAAAACTCTATTATGCTTGTAAACATAAATAAAAGTATATATCATATTCCCTAAAAAGACTATAGTAGAACTATACCACCGCACCCCATAAACAAAATCCGGATCTGCCAGATTTGTCAAATATATACTAACCAAAATGGGACCACCAAAAGACCCCAATACAACGACACTACTCAATAGCCGTAAAAGAAGCAATACAAAATCCCATTTCTTATCCGTGACATAATCATGAGCCTTTACAAGCAGTACAAACAACGCTATAAAAGGAATACTGATTAAGAAATAAAGAACTATCATCCGCGTTTTGCGCAAACAAGATTAGCCACGAGCTTCAAGATAACCGCCACCACAATTGTCGTGGTCATGCTGATAAACGGCATCCACGGCCAGCTGAACGTTTTTTCAAAAACCGCAGGCACATGAAATGCAGGGATTCCCTGGATAAGTACGAGGCTTACCATGCCGCAAATAACGGCGGTAATGACTTGCCAGCTTTTGAGATTCTTCACGAAGAACGCGAGGAGGAACATGCCAAGAAGCGGGCCCGTGAAAAGTCCCGTAAAGAAGAGGGCGTTCTTGAGGAGGCTCCCCTGCTGCGTTGCGGCAAAGAGCGCAAAGAACACGCCTAGCACGCCCCAGACGACCGTCCAGATTTTAGCACGCTTGAGCCCGCCCATTCCCGCAGATTCGTCCCAGCCGAGGAAATCGCGTTCGGACGTATTGCTAAGCGAATTGATGGCACCCGAAAGACTGCTCATGGCCGCCGCACAAATGGCAGCGACAATCAAACCTGTCACGCCTACCGGGAGACCGTTCACGATAAAGTACGGAAACACGTCATTTTGTCCGATGCCAGCCGGAACGGTTGCCACTTTTGATACATTGTAATAAACATAAAGGGCAGCACCCACCCAGTAAAAAAGAATCGAGACCGCGCAACCGAGCACCATCGAAAGGATGCTAGAACGGTTGGCCGCCTTCACGTCCTTGCAGCTGAGGTAGCGCTGCACGAACTGCTGGTCGCAACCGCGAATTGCAATTTCGAGGATCGCATACGCAAAACCTGCCGAGATGAGCGTTCGTGCATCAGAAACATCCATCGACGCATTCCACCAACGCGTTTTGCCGGCTTCACTTGCGAGTGTCGCCATTTCGCCAAAGCCACCTACTGCATTTGCAATGAGCAAAAGCACCAGCGCGCCACCGCCAAAGAAAACGACAAACTGCATCACGTCAGTCCAGATGACCGCCTTGATGCCGCCGAACCATGTGTAGAAAATGGCGACCGCTGCCGAGACAATAATCGCGAGTTTCAAGTCGATGTGCAAAATCTGCGCGAGCACAAGCGAAGGCGCGTAAAGCAAAATGCCCGTGCGCAAAAGCAAATGCAAACAGTAAAAAATCGCAGCCAAGCGGCGCACCGACTTGCTTCCGAAACGCACTTCGAAAAGTTCATAAGCGCTCGAAATGCCCGACGTGCGGAATCGCGGAATAAAGACGTAACCCACGACAAAGATGCTGAGCAACGCGCCAATCTGGAACATCAAAAAAGTCATGTCGTCGCCGTAAACGTCGGCAGGTGCGCCCAAGAACGTCGTTGCGCTCACGGATGTCGCAATAAGGCTAATGCCCACAGCGACCCACGGCATGGAGCCTCCGCCAAACATGTATTCCTTGAGGTTCTTGTTTCCGCGCGAAACCCACAGCCCGATGAACAGCGACACGAGCAAGTAGGCAACTAAGACAATCCAATCGATAGCAGTGAACATTTTTAGGTGTTAGGTTGTAGGTTATAGGTGTTAGGAAGTAGACAGTAGTAAGTGGTTAGTGATTAGTGGTTAGGAAATTGAGCCCGCCCCGGACTTGTTCCGGGGTCATCCTGAGCAACGCGAAGGATCCAGTGAAATTTATTGCATGCAGAACTTAACTGGATTCATCCTCCCGTTGGTCGTCAGAATGACGGCCCCCAAAGCTCGTGATACATTCAATACCTGACCTCTTTCGTCTATAGCCACGCAGCGGCGTTCTTTCGTCTTTCGTCTGTAGGCTCGTAGAGCCGTTCTTTCGTCTAAATCACACCGCATCCGTTTCAATTTTTTCAAATTGCACGACCTGATTGCGCCCGCCTTCCTTAGCCTTATAAAGCGCTTGGTCTGCATTATTAACAGCCTTCTTCATATCCGCAAATTCCGGTTCTACAAGGAAGGCTCCAATACTGACCGTAACACGTAGCGGATCTGTCAAGTGCACGTTGAATTCGAGCTTGCCCACAGCCTTACGAATGCGTTCAGCCGTTTCAATCATACCCTCCGGCGTTGTATCAATGAGTGCCACCACAAATTCTTCACCGCCATAGCGCGCAACGACATCAATTTCCTTGCGGATTTCGCCGCTAATCGCATTGGCAATTCCTTTAATAACAACATCGCCAATCGGGTGACCATACGTATCGTTTACACGTTTGAAATGGTCAATATCCATCATCAAGACGCCAATGTTATACTTTTTGCGGTCTGCGCGAACTTTTTCTGTGCGGAGAGCTTCCTGCAAAGAGCGATGGTTCATGAGTCCCGTCAAGCCATCGCGTGTAGCAAGGTCCTTGCCCTTTTCGAACTGGCAGGCGCGAGCATAGGCAAAACCGGCAACGCCCGCAAATGCCTTGAGCAATTTCTTTTCGTGTTCCTGATAGCGGTTGTTGTAGCGGCTTTCAAGGCAAATGGCAAGTTCAGCAGTCTTGGAATCCGGTTCCGACGATACCGGCATTACGAACAACTGACGAAGTTCCATATTGCGTTTTTCAGAATCGTTCAAGCGCGGTACGTAATCGGCATAGCCCGAATTGAACGAGCGGAATACCGGGCGGTTCCTCATAAGAGCAAGGACAAAAATTCCTTTATCGGACAAGGTAAATTGCTTATCGACAAACTGTTCGGAATCCATGCCCACGCAGTAAATCACGCGGCCAGCGCCTTCTTTCGGCTTATCGAGCAAAAGAATCGTCAAGCGGTCAAACGGCATGTTTTCCTTGACGTACTCAAACATTTGTTTGTAAATATCCTTCACAGACATCGTCTGGAAGAATTTGCGCTGGTAATGGTAAAGCGTACTGAACTGTTGCTGTTCAATGTAGTTCTGCGCCGAGATAAAGCTTTTGAAACTCACCATGTACATTGCATGTGCAATGAACGTAAGCGCCTGCGCCTCGGCCGCCGTAAATGCATTCGGGTGCAGCGAGTCCACGAGCAAAACACCAAGGCGGCGTTCATCGCGGTCAAGCAGCGGGACACCCACCAAAGACCGAATTTGACGATTTTCGATATAATACGTGAGGCGTTTTCCAACGAGCAAATCGCCTTCCAAAATGCGCGAAACTTCTGGGCGCAAGAGCTGGCTCAAGATGCCCATATTTTCTGTAATTTTTGCACTTGCGTCAATGATATTAGGAATATCGCTTTGGAACGTTCTCAAGCGAAGTTCGTTCGCGCTCCCGCCATTCGTAAAGATAGTGAGCGTGTTCGCCTGCGGCATAAGCACCTTGAGGCAACGCAAAATATCGGCAAAAGCTTTATCGACATCCGAATTTGCACGAGCCCATACCTGATTCACACGAAGCGAAGAGTTCGGCTCGTTCGTATCCATTTTGACGTCGTTCGTAAACTCATTACGGAGATCCGGAGAGACCACCGGCGTAAGCGCCGTCGAACGTTTATTGCTCTTGATAACCGGAAGTACAGACGTGTTCGGCGGAACATTCGGGCGGTTCATGCATGCAAGCGAAAATGCAACAACCGCAAACGGGATAAGGAACAGGAACATCCCCCCCTGAAAAGCGAGACCTAGCAACGCACCAGCAACCACAAACAAAATTTCAGACACGGACATTTAAAACCCTCTACAAGCGGAATGATCGGTATAACATGACAAACGCGAGACCGGCATAAATGAAGTGACTGTTCCACGCCGCCCAGAACGGCGACAGAGCTCCGTTTTCACCCATTTTAAGACCTATTCTCTCTAGAATATAATAGCTAAAAACAAGCAACAGACCAACACCGAACTTCTGGGAGAGGCCCCCAGAGCGGCTATACCGGTGGCAAAGCGCCGCCCCAATCAAAAGCACAATCAAGTTCATCCAATGCGCAGAATACTTGAACTGGAGTGCAGTCTCCATGGCGCGGGTATCTTCGCCCGAACGGCGCAACACATTGATGCGCTCCTTGACCATCTTAGAATCCATTTCGTCGGCAAGTTGCCTTTCGTTGATGAGGTCATTGGGGTGCGTATTCACCTTGCCCTTCATGCTTTCCATGCGGACTTGCGAAACTTCGACAGAACCATCTTTTTTGAACACTCGATGGAAGCCGTTTTCAAAACGCCAGAACCCCGCCTTGGTAACAGAATCTTTTTCGATCCAGCGGATTGCACGAACATCGTAACGTTCAACCAAGCGCCCACGATCGCGTACAAGCAGAACAACATCTCGGCCTATTTTGTTCTTACCGGAGTAATGTTTAAAGAACCAACTGTTCTTTTCACTATCGATAAACGTAAAGTCCTGCTTTTCCTTGATGCGCGGATTCTTGCGTTTTTGCGCATTCGTTTCCATGATTTCAAAACGCTTGTGGTTTGCATCCGGGAGCCAGTGCTCGCTCATTTCGTACGAACCAATCGACATGAGAACACCCAAGAAGAATATCGGCAAAAGCGTTTTGAACGGACTTTGCCCGGAGCTCTGCATGGCACTCATTTCAAGGTGACGCGCCATGTTACCCACCGAAGCGAGAACCGCAATAAACAAGGCAACCGGAGTGATCAAGTACAAAATATACGGGAGATAACTCAAGTAATAATCGGCTACCGCCTTCATGTCGCGGGCAAGCCATGTCTTGATATTACCGACAAAGTCAATCACGACAAAGATGAGAATAGCCCCGCACACCACGATGAGGAACATCTTCAAGAAATTCCAGATAAGGTATCGAGAGAATTTCATCCGAACCTCTTCTTGAGTTTACCAAACAACCAACCAGCAGCCCTGATACAATAGATAACGCCTGTATACTTGCCAACGATTTTAAAGAAGCGTAAAACCTTGGAATTGCCCGAGAAGCGGTCGCGAATCATCGCTCGCGTAAGGAGAATCCCGATTATGCCGATGATGACGTTCGAAATCCACATGGCAAGTTCCGGAGAGACAATCAAGCGGTCGGCCAAGTTTTCGCCACCGATAAGGCAAATCCAATAAATGACAAAGAACGCGAGGCTATAGAGAATGCCTGTGCCAATGCCGCCCTTGCGCGCCATGATTCCAAGCGGAGCGCCAATCAGCACGAATATAAAGCAAGCAAACGCAGTGCTGAACTTTTTATGAATTTCGACCATGTACTGCGCGGCGCGTTTGAGTTCGCCTTCCATGCGGCCCCAGGCGCGTTCTGTCGCACGGAGCGACGCGGTCTCTTGCACGCGGACTTTGCGGAGCCCCTGCACAAACTGCAAGGAATCGCTCATCGGAACACCGCTTGCATCAGCCGGGAGAATGCTATCGCCCACGGCATATTCACGAATGCGGGCAAGCGTCGGCAAACGTCGAGACTTAGCCTGCACTGCCGCCGTATCGTACTTGGCACGCGCATCCGTCACCACGTCCCACATCATCTCGACCGGCATTTCGCGGTCGCTGCGGTAACTGCGGCTACGGCGTTCGAGGCGGTCATCTACGTTTTGCATGGCCAAATCTTGCGAGAAGAAGCGGATACGGAAATAGTTGTCCGCATCATCAGGATCGACGAGATGCGTCTCGCCACTGCGGAGGCGGAGCATAAGCGTAGCGCCGTTATCCACATAGTCCATCGTAGCGCTGTCGGCATACACAATACGCGGTGCGCCCTTCTTTTCCATTTCAAAAATTTGGATCCCGTACAACGTTCCCGAAACAGGATCGATGCGGTTCACCCAGAGTTGTACCCCCGGAAACTGCGTAATGAGTCGTCCGGCATCGACAAACACATGAGGCTTTTTGCGCGAAACGGCGTTCATGAGTTCCACCGAGCGGTGGTTTGCCTCCGGGAGCACCCAGTTGTTGAACACGACCATCAAGACCGAAAGCAAAAGCGCTACAAGCAGCACCGGACGCATCAACGACAAGGGCGAAATTCCCGCCGCCTTGACCGCCGTAATTTCTTGGTCGCCGGACATGCGCCCAAACGTCATGAGGCTTGCCACAAGCACCGCCATCGGGATCGAAAGCGAAAGCATCCATGCCAAGTTGAGCGCAAAAATTTCAAGAACCGTAGATGTAGGCAAGCCCTTGGACAACACATTGTCCAAGATTTTGACTAAAAAGTCAACTACAAACAAAAAAGTAATGCCAAAGAGCGAAGCCAAAAAAGGACCTATCTACTTTACAGCATGAAAGTTAGAATTAACCAAAGAAAAAAAATGAAAAAAGTTTTCAAGAGTACCCTGTTCGTTCCTCTTTTCCTTTATATGGCAACCATGATGGGTTGTTCCTCTACTTCGTCGAACGAAAAAATGACCCACACCGACTGGTGCAAAAAGCGTTACGAAAACGCCGAACAACTTTTCAAAGCCCAGAAGTACGGACGCTCCGTCGAGAAACTCGAAGAAATTCTTTCTACCTGTGCAGGTTCTGGCTACATGGAACAAGCGCAGTTCTTGCTTGCCGAAAGCCATTTCAACCTGGAGCAGTGGATTGAAGCCCGTGGCGAATACGGCAGCTTTATCGTGAACTTCCCGGGCTCTCCGTTTGCAGAAACCGCCGAATTCCGCAAGGCAGTCTCTTCGTTCAACATGGATTACAAAATTGACCGTGACGAATCGAACACGACAACCGCCATGAAGGACTTTGAACGCTATCTCGCAAACCACCCGAACACACCGCTCCGCGACTCGGTCGATTACTACTACAACCTGCTCGTGGACCGCGTTGCCGAAAAGGAATTCCAGACAGGTCGCCTTTACTTGCGCATGGAAAAGCCGCAAGCTGCCGTGATTTACTTCAAGGAATTTTTGGAAACATACCCGAAGGCAAAGCGCCGTCAAGAAGCGCTCTTCTTGATTTCGGATGCTTACATGGACCTCGACCAGTTCGAAACCGCAAGAGAATTCCTCGCCATCGCCCAGAACGAATCTAGCGAAGACAAGGAAATTCAAAAGCGCGTGAAGAAGGCCGAAGATAAGATCGTCAAGGCCGAAGAAGCCTACGAAAAGCGCCTCAAGAAAGAAGCTGAAAAGAAGCGCTTGCAGAAAGAAGAAAAGACTTTGGCTAACTAGGCGAACGGATGAAATCGAAGTCCAGAAATATTGTTTTTTCGCTCGTTGCCGTTTTGTTGATGACTGCAACAGGCTTTGCTGCGAGCGAAGAAAAGCTGGACCACGACAATTCCATTCTGTCGGTCTTTTTGCAACCGTCAATTTCTTTCATCAGCTTTGAAGAACGCAAATACTTCCAAGAAGCCATCGACACCATCTATTACGGATTCAAGGAAAACGCCGTGAACAGCGCCGAATCCTTGAACGTTGCAAAACAGGATTTCCAGAAAGTCAATTTTTGCTTTCCGATTACCGCTGGAATCCAGTGGCAATTCACCGAAGACCACTTTTTGAGCGCGGGCATCGGTTTTATTTACGATAACGAATCAGTGGTTTTGACCGACCGCAAGAGCAACACCCACAGTTACGAATACACGCTGCAAGGCATTCCTTTTTATTTGGAATACCGATTTGCATTGCCTAAGAATTTCATCACGCTCAGCACGGGCGGACTTTTCAGCTTGGCCGTGCGTTGGTACTGGGTGCTGCCGGGCACCGAAATTTACACCACCTGGGGTAAACTCGATGCCGAAACACCGCTCTTGGGTGCTGGTTTTGGCGTAAGCGTGGGCTACCTTTTTGCAACCTGGAAGAGCTTTAAACTTTATGGCGACATCGGATTTAATTCCATCTCCGTGAAGTCGAACAAGAAATTCTCGGACATTGTGCCAAATGGTCCAGATGAAAAAGCTAAGTGGAACCTTGGTGGGATACAATTGCAAATTAGAGGTTCATTCGGGCTGTGGAACAAACCAAAGCCTAAAGACGACGACGATGATGATGACGATGAAAATAAACCCAAAGTCAGGATTATCGACGATACGAAAAAAGATTCTGTGAAAGTTGACTCTGTCGAAAATGTCGCAGACACTGCTAAAGTTGCGGACTCGTTAGGTGTTGCCGCAGACGTAAAAGTCGCCGACTCTACGAAAGCTATTCAAGATTCTGTAAAAAATGCAACCATGGACAGCGCGAAGGTTACGGCTGATAGCGCGAAAGTCGATTCGATTGGGCTTGTCTCGGATACCGCAGAAGTAATTGCACCGGATTCGGCGAAAGTTGCGCCTGCCCCGAAGAAAGAACCGGATCTCGCGCCAGTTAAAAATACGCCGGCAGAAAACAGCACGCCGAATGAAAAAAGCGCGGAAAAGAACGCGCCCGCCGAAGAAATCAAAACGAAAGGGGACTGATGAGTTTTTTACCAGGGGAAAAATTGCGTTATGCCGAAACGCATTTTAAGTTCAAGCTACCCTGGTCGCTCCTTTACAAACCGTGGCCTGAAATCATTTTCGATGCGCCCTTCCAGTTCGTGCCAGGTGTTGAACCCATGCTCTGGATTGTCGTGCGCGATGCCGACCATTTTCCGACAACGCTAAAGACCGCGGAAATTACCCTAAAGCACGTTTCCTCGACCTCAGAACTAAACGTAATTCCGGCCTCAGAAATTCACGTCATTCCGGCCCCCGAGCCGGAACCTGATGCAACTGAAACTGCGCCGGAACCTAACGATAACGTCATAGCGGACCCGATCCGCCATCTGTCCGCAACAATACAACACGGAATCATCAGCAAAGACTTGAATCTCGATGTCCATGAGCAGATGAAATTCATCCCGCTTGCGCTTGGGAAAATTCCGGCGGGCACTTACGAAGCGCACTGCAAATTGACAGTCGAACGCAACGGAAAAACGCAAACGTTTGAGCGCTGGAACTTGCCGCGTTTAAAACCGGTACCGCTCCGCTTTAAAGTTTTAAACGAAGCTCCGCCCATCGCACCCGGCTACGCCGCGGGCGAAATGCATTGCCACACGCATTACTCCGCAGACCATGTGGAATACGGCGCCACGCCCGAAGTCTTTCAACAGGCGGCAAAAGCGGTCGGGCTCGACTTTGTGAGCTGCACCGATCACGCTTACGATTTTGCCTTCACGCAAGAAGATTTCACCAAAGAAGCCGAATCGCCTGTACCCAGATTCCAAAAATTGCGCGAAGAAATTGCGGCGCTCCCGAAAACAGACGAAAACGGAGATCGCTTGCCGCTCCTGATTGCCGGCGAAGAAGTTTCCGCAGGCAACAGCAAAGGCGAAAACGTACACATGACCGTCCTCGGCCCCGAAGGTTACCTCCCGGGCCTCGGCGATTGCGGCCGCTATTGGCTCGAAAACAGGCCGACGCGCAGCATCAAGCAAATACTCAACATGACGGAAGCGCATTGCTTCGCAGCCCACCCCTTCCAGCAAATGGGACTCTTGGAAAAGTTCGTTTTCCGCCGCGGTTATTGGAAACCTGAAGACTTAAACATTCCGAACGAGCGCGCAGACAAAGGCGCAAAAAAAACGCACGCCATTCGCGGACTCCAGTTCTGGAATGGCATTCGCGATGAAGGTTTCAAGCTCGGTCGAGAATTTTGGATAAATGAATTAGGCAAAGGCAATTATTTATTGCCCATCGGCGGGAACGATGCTCATGGCGATTTGAACAGCATGACCGCCGTAAGCATGCCGCTACTATCGCTAAAGCATACACAAGCACATACCTTCGGGAAAGTCCGCACGGTTGTAAAATTAGACGAGAGACGAGAGACGAGAGACGAGAGCGGTTCGACAACCATGTGTCATCCTGAGCAAAGCGAAGGATCCAGTAAAGTCTCGCTCTCCCTCGACGCCATCAACACCGCCTTCACCGCCGACAACTGCTACATCACGGACGGTCCCGCCCTCTGGTGGGAACGGAGCGACAAGGAATTGAGCAAAGAAATCACATTCCACGCCCGCAGCAACAAAGAAATGGGAGGCGGCTTCCGCTATATCCGTATTTACGGCCGCCGTGAGCTCCCGAACGGGAAACTCGCGTCCACCGAAGAAATCATGCTCGGCAGCCTCATCGCAGCCCCAGACCACGCCGATATTCCCGTCGCGACATTCGGCTTTGCCTATGTGCGCGCCGAATGCGAAACGGCTACAGGCAAATTTGCACTCACCTCGGCAGCACAGATATTCTGACAGAGTTTCAAAAAAAATGCTTTAATCATTTGCTTTTGAAACATTTGCATGTTATCTTTTGAATAAGTGAGGAACCTATTGTTTTTGGTTTTTAGTGAATTTTTACTTTTTTGAGCAGATTTCCCTTTTTGGCACGCGGTTTGCTTTTAAACAAAAACAGTGAGAATAGAATGTCCGTTTTTACTAACGATGCAAAAGGAAGGTAGCCATGCCCCGTTTTATGTCGCCGATGATTCGCCGCAGGCCAGTTACAGATAAACTTGACGAAGAGTCTCGCGCCGTTGGCCCAAACGCAATCTTGCCGACAAATCAAGAGTCCGCTCAATCCTCCATCGAACAAAACGACGAGCCCGAACAGCCTTCCGACATCCGCATCAGCGAAGGCGGTTTTAGACAAATTCGCGATGAAAGTCTCGTACTGTTATCACAGGGAATTTCGCACCGCATCGAGCTTTCCGAAGATGGCCCTTTCCAGATTTTTGTGGAGCCCGAAAAACGCCGTGCAGCCCAATTCCAAATTCGTCTTTACCACCGCGAAAATCCACCGCGCAACGAAAATCCACCCCTCCCGCTAAAACTCACACTCCAGCCGCTTTGGGTGCTTGCCGTTCCCGTGGCCTGCACACTTTTAGACTTTTCGGACGCATTCGTTCAAATGCACAACGCAGGCATTGCCGATGCCTCCAAGATTCTGCGCGGAGAATGGTGGCGCACGATTACCGCCATGACGCTCCACGGAGACAGCCGTCACCTTGCATCAAATCTCGTCTCTGGATTCCTCGCCTTAAGCCTTTTGCATTACCGCATTCCTCTTGCGAAACTCGTGCCGTTCCTCGCCGTTGCAAGCGCTGTCGCCAACTTCTTTGTAGCGCTTACAGTGCAGACAAACTTCCGTTCCATCGGCTTTTCTGGATTCGTTTTCGCAACCATCGGTTGCCTCGCCGTCATCGAGTTCCGTCTCATGCCGCGCGAAACGCACGGCATGCTCCGCAGATTCGCGCCGCTCTGCGGCGCCGCCTCCCTCGCCGTCTTCTTAGGCCTCGGCGAAAACGCCGACATTCTCGGCCACCTGTACGGCTTTATTGCAGGCCTCCTCTGCGGATTCATCCCCAAAAAGAAAACGCTCCGTTGGGGAGCGCCTACTGAAGTCACAGATATTTTCTGGGTTCTCGCCTATTACGCGTTGTTCGCCATCGGCTGGACACTCGCCATGTAGCGCCCAGCAAAATCAAAGTCTGCTACAACGCAGAACCCACTTTCACATCTTTCTCGTCCAATTTTTTAAGTTCCGTATAGAACCTTTCCACAACCTGCTTGTGGATTTCATTCTGTTCTTCTTCGCTGAAATTGTGTTTACGCAATCGGAACTCGGCAGCAAGTTCATCGCACTTGGCCTTATCGTACTCATGCGTTTCGCACTTGATGCCGCTATCAACCACATCATTTACAAACTTCTCCGGCGAATCTCCACACGCTGTAAAAGACAATGATACGGCGACCACTGTTAATGCCCATAAAAATATTTTCATGGCGCTTCCCTCCATTTTTTGTTGTGGATAATAAGAATATAACTTATAAAGAGTTACGTGTATGTAAATTGATTTTTATAAAATAAGAAATGATGGATCCTTTCCCCGAAGTTTATCCAGCACCAGTTGCGGGGCTCCATGACAAGCGGTGAATTTTGCCATTCTGGAAAGGTCGCAGGCCTCGATAGAAATCATGCAGAAATGTTGATGTATGAATGACTTATAAAAAAAACTCGCCCCGACAGGAGCGAGCACAAATTTTAGTGAGTTCTGAGTTACTAGGGTGCCTGCGGCACAGTTAATAGTTCTGAGCTACTAGAGACGTTCTTATCGCAATTTCTAGTAACTACTAACTAGTATCTAGTAACTATTAACTAGTAACTCCCTTAGAGAGCTGCGAGGAACTTGCGGGCCTTATCAGCAAGACCGCGGTTGTCGCCATAGACATGGAGCAACTTTTCAGCCGTAACCTTAGCCTTGTCGCTTGCACCGAGCTGCTGATACACGAGCGTGAGCTTCCACATAGCGTCTGCAACCATCGGGACCTCGTCAGCCGGTTCGTCCTTCTGGTAGCGGTCTTCCTTGTCACCAGTGCGCTTGCCATATTCAGCAATGTACTTTTCGAGGAAGTTTGCAGCAGCAGAGAAGTCACCCTTTTCCATTTTTACAGCGGCAAGACCGTGCATGGCGGCCGAACGCACGAGAGCAACGGAACCAGCATTATCAAGCGTCGTCTGGAAGAGGAGGGCTGCACCATCGTAGTCCTTCTTTTCGTACTTGATGTTACCAGCGAAGAGAGCTGCCTTAGCAAGAGCAAGGCCTTCGAGTTTGCCAGAAGCAATCTTGTTTTCGAATTCAACGAGAGCGCTATCTTTTTCGCCAGCATAAAGGTAAGTAAGACCCATGCCAATGAGTTCGCTCTGTTCTGCAGCAGCAACCTTGCGAGCTTCCTTGTACTGCACAATGCCTGCGATAAGAGCAAAGAGAACGACGAATGCTACAGCAATCTTCGTACCGTGCTGGATAAAGAATGCTTTAAGTTCAGATTGATTATTGTTAGATTCGTTAGCCATAGTTAAGCTTCCATGTTAAAAATTTTCTCGTAGACCAATCATAGAAAAAAAAATAAAGGTTGTCAGTAAATCTTGACAAGAATTAATCGATTTACTATCTTTGTTCTCGCTTCGCCGCTCTAGCTCAGCTGGTAGAGCAGCTGATTCGTAATCAGCAGGTCGGCAGTTCAAATCTGCTGGGCGGCTCGAAAGACTCCTCGGACACAAGTCTGGGGAGTTTTTCTTTAGGTATCAGGTTACATTACAGGTTTTTAGGTTTTAGGAAAAAGTATCACGAGCTACGCTCGTCCTTTTAAAAGCAGCGAAGCCACGATTATTTACCTAATCCCTAATACCTAACCCCTAAAACCTACAACCTATTACCTAAAAGTAAGATTTTCAGCAAAAACGTACGACTTGCGAAATACGCCACAAATAACTAAATTTGTCGCTCTATGAATCCGAATGGCGCAATTATTGTACAAAGTAACCTCGAAATCATGGTCGAGGTCGATAATCCGAACTATACCACCGCACGTGATGCAATCGCTCCCTTTACAGAGCTCGTCAAGAGCCCGGAGCACTTGCACACTTATAAGATTTCTCATTTGAGCTTGTGGAACGCAGCCGCAACAGGCCTCCGCGCTCCCGAAGTTCTCGAAAGACTCGAGAGCCAAAGCCGTTACCCCATACCGCCGACAGTCGTTACCGAAATTGAAGATTACATGGCACGCTACGGCCTCCTTCGTTTAAAGAAAGAAGACGGCCGCTTGACGATGGAATCCGACGACAAAATCATGTTCCTCGAAATTTGCAAGTTGAGGGATGTGGAACCGTTCATTATCGAATACATCGACGATACGCATGTTGTTGTTGATCCGGAACGTCGCGGTCACTTAAAGATGGTGCTTACAAACGCAGGCTTCCCGGTCGAAGACTTGGCCGGTTACACCGTTGGCGACCCGCTCCCAATTCGACTCCGCGAAACGACCGTTTCAGGAAAGCCCTTCAACCTCCGTGATTACCAGAAAGATGCCGCACAGGTGTTCTACGCCAGCGGTAGCGAAAAGGGCGGTTCCGGCGTGATCGTGCTCCCTTGTGGTTCCGGTAAAACCGTGATTGGCCTTGCCACCATGGCTTTGGTACAAACTAAGACATTAATTTTGACACCGAACATTTCGTCTTCCCGCCAGTGGATCCGCGAAATTTGCGACAAGACGAACCTCACGCTGGACCAGGTCAAGGAATACTCTGGCGAAGTGAAGGAAATCGGCCCAGTGACCGTTGCCACCTACCAGATTTTGACGCAGCGCAAGCGCGCCAAGAAGGGTGACGAAAACAAGGAAGGCAAGGAACCGGAAATGACCGAAGAAGAGGTCAAGAAGGAACTTGCAAACTTCCCGCTTTTCAGCCAGGAAAAGTGGGGCCTCATGATTTATGACGAAGTGCACTTGCTTCCGGCTCCGGTGTTCCGCCTGAGTACCGAAATGCAGGCCACCCGCCGCCTCGGCCTTACGGCAACGCTCGTCCGTGAAGACCATAAAGAAACCGAAGTTTTCAGCTTGATTGGTCCCAAGAAGTTCGACATTCCATGGCGCATCCTCGAAGCGCAAGGCTGGATTGCAACCGCCGACTGTAACGAAATCCGCATCCCGATGGATCCGGAACTAAAAATGAAGTATGCGCTTGCCCCCGTGCGCGACAAAATTACGCTTGCGAGCACTAACCCCGAAAAGACGGACATCGTCGAACGTTTGCTCAAGTACTTCAGCAAGCCGGACGACCGCGTGCTCATCATCGGCCAGTACATCGACCAGCTCGAAGCGCTCTCCGAAGACTTGCAGATTCCGCTGATTACCGGCAAAACGCCGAACAAAGAACGCGAAAAGCTTTACGGCGCCTTCCGTTCTGGCGCACAGAAGAACCTCATGGTCTCGAAGGTCGGTAACTTCGCTATCGACTTGCCGGACGCCAACGTGCTCATCCAGATTTCGGGTACCTTCGGAAGCCGCCAGGAAGAAGCCCAGCGCCTCGGCCGCGTGTTGCGCCCCAAGAGCGACGGCGGCGCCGCCCACTTCTACAGCATCGTGACGCAAGATTCTAAGGAACAGGAATTCGCCATGAACCGCCAGCTGTTCCTCACGGAACAGGGCTACGCCTACAAGATCATCAAGCGTGGCGACTGGGATATTCTCATGAGGACGCCCGAAGAACTCGCCGCCCGCGGCTAGTCTCGTTATAAGCGTCGTCTAGCGACGTTTTGAGTGGCGAACAGCCACGAAGAATCCAGTTAAATCTAGCGCAAAAAGACTCCGCCACTGCGGAGCCTTTTGTGCATATCTATCATTCTCGCGTAAGCGATAATCCTTCATTTTTTCGCATAGAAACACACCTCCTGCGAAAAAAATCCTCATTCGCGCTTTACTGGAACTTTTTGTTCCATTATTTATGAGTATGCGTAGCAAAAATCTTACAAAAAAGCTACAGAAAAGAAAATTATATATTGCAAGTAAGAATATTTTAAACTATTTTCTTTCTAGAATTTCAAAAGAAGGATGAAAATCAATGAATAAAAAACATCTGACAGGTATTGCCAGTGTGGCAACAATTGCTCTGATGGGTTCAACCGCCGCTTGGGGAGCAACGGGAGCCTCAGCAAGTGACAATACGTTGACGTTGCAGTCGAACGCATCATATAATAATGTCTCAATTTCACCAGATGATGTAACCAGCTTCGGTACGATAAATACAATTATAGTTGACCGTGGAGGCGTTGCAGCACCAACATATTCGACCATCATTCTTCCGGCAGCAGCTAGTGAAATTGATGATAACATTGAAGCTGTATTTCGTCCTTCGGCATTTCATAGAAATGGCGACGATTGCACTCTTGATGCCGTGTCGGTAGAAACAATGAATGCGAATGAACCGTATTTCATAAAGCTTAAAGATGATGTCAGCGGAGTGACTTCGTTTACGTTTAAAGCGGAAGGAAGTGTTGTTGCAACTGGTGAAAGCGAACATTCCATTAATCTATCTGGAACTTGCTTCTCTGTCACTGGGGTTTATTCAACAAAGACATGGACAACAGATTCCTATAATGACTACGGATTTGCAGCTGGTGATGGCACTGGCGCCGCTTACGCTGGTCAATTTGTAAAGGTGGGCTCTGGTGTAAGTCTTTATCCGCTTCGAGCCTATTTGACATGCCATCCGGGTAATATTCTTGCAAAAGTTGCTTCCAGTGTAGAAGAATCTCTACCCGATGTTATCAATGTTCGTTTCTTGGATGAAAAAGGCAATACTTTGTCTATCGCCAAGATGAACACAAAGACTGGCGAGTTCAAGACACAGAACAATTACTATGATCTTAAAGGTCGCAAGCTGAACAGCAAGCCACAGAACAAGATCATGTACGTCAACAAGAAAACCATTAAGCACTAATTCAAAGGAGCTAAAATTATGAAGAAGAAAGAATACGAAACTCCTAAGATGGACACAATTGATTTCGGATATAAAACAAGCCTTTTGTCTGGATCATGCTGTACAGATAGAGTCTATAGAAATGGCTCATTGTCAGCTATTCTCGACGATATTACGGATCCCAAAGCATAAGCCTTGAATCATCCAATCGATGAAATGTTTTGTGAACTCCTGCGGGTCGCTCTCGGGCTCTCGCAGGTTTTTCCGTATATTCCCACACCCAAGGAATGGCAGTCATTATACACAATGGCTCATAGTCAAACCGTACTGGGTGTCGCCTACAACGCGATTGCGAATTTACCCAAGGAATCGCAGCCACCACGCCTATTAAAAATGCTTTGGGCAAGAGACGCCGAAGCCATCCGTGGAAAGAACCGCCTTTTCAATCAGGAATCGGCCCGCTACACGCAACAATTTGCCGAACGCGGATTCAAAAGCGCGATCTTAAAAGGCCAAGCCAATGCTCGCTTGTATCCTGACCCGTTTTCAAGGCAGCCCGGCGATATCGACATTTGGGTTGCTGGCGGCTACTATAAAGTCCTAGAGCTATTACAAAGTCTAGGAATTCAAAACCTTAAAGATTTGCGCCCCGATTACCACGATATCGGCTTCCAAAACGAAAATGGAATTGAAGTAGAAGTTCATCACAAGCCATCCTCAGTTCTACGCTCGAATAAAAACGATATTTTTCAAAAAATTCTATTGAAAGAAATCGAAGATTTGACCCTCACTCCAGAAGGGTTCTACACACCCAGCATCCGATTTGCGCTAATCATGCAATTTGCTCATTTACACAAACATAGCCTTGAATCGGGAATTGGAATCAGGCAATACATGGATTACTTTATTCTGCTTTCACATTCAACAGAAGCAGACCGAAAATTCGCTTGGGATTGCATAAAAAAATTTGGGCAGCATCGAGCCGGCCCCGCTATTATGGGAGTATTAGAATTAATCTTTGGACTCTCTAGAGACAAAATGCTTTGCAAACCTAAAAAAACGCAAGGCAAAGTTTTATACGATTACGCCATGGCAGAAGGCAATTTTGGTTTCTATAAAAAAGAAGCAAATTGTTCTGTACTAAGACGTTGGTTCAACGACAGGATTCATGAAATCCGCAAATTCCCCATTGATTTGCCCTACATGCTCAAAAAAGAATTAAGATATTGGAAATGGACGCTTAAGCGAACTCCCGAACGCATTCGACTACGAAGACTTTCTTTAAGATAATACGCAAAAGACTCCGCCACCGCGGAGTCTTTTTTTGCAAGTTTTTGGCGCAAAGTCGCCCTAGAGGGAGCCGATATTAAGCAACGAAGTCTGTTATCGTCTTTAGCCCCGGCACCCATGCCGGGGAACCGATAGAGTAAGCGCTACTTCACAGCGATTTTTGCAGTACGCACCATGCCGACACTTTCTACGCGCACCAGATAATTGCCTCGGTTCAAATGAGCGAGGCTAATGCTCTTTGTGCCATTCACAGATTCTGCAAACATTTCGACCAGGTGGCCGGTCAAGTCGAACACTTGCACACGCACCATCGAAGATGTGGGCACCGCAATCGTCAGCGCATTGTTTGCATAGCCAAACTTCACGCCGTTCATCGCCACAGTCACAATCTTAGTAGTATTTTCGCTCGAAGAGGATTCGGCCTTTTCGCTAGAGCTGGACTGTTTTGCAGAACTGCTGGACTTCGCAGAACTGCTACTGCTGTTCGTCATGGCGGACGACGATCCGCCATCGCTACTGCTACTAGACGAGGCGTTCATTGCAGAGCTAGAAGACGACGCGAGCACTGCACTGCTACTGGATTCTACGCTAGAGCAGGACTGTTCAACAGAGCTACTACTCGTTGCCGAACTCGACGAAGACTTCGCAGAATTCGACGAAGACGAAATATCGTCAATAGAAGCAACGACATTAATCTTGCCCGTTACAGTCTTTGTTTCTCCATAATAATCCGTCAGTTCGAACCAATAAACGTATTCATGGGCCGCCATTTCAGGATCCACAGTTCCATAAATCTTAACTTGCTTTTTTTCTTTATCTTGTTCCACTTCCAAATCAGCAAGGATTTTTTTACCATTAATAAGTTTCACATGGTTGTACTGATAAACTATCGGAACAATCTCTTGGCCAGCAACAACCGTTTGATTATCACTACCTTCAATAACATCGAACGACATAACCCCAGCTGCTACATTAATCGTCGCCTTTGCACTCGCATTGTTGTCGGCACCAGTGACTGTAAGCACAACTTCATACGGGCCCTTAGCATTTTCTTCAACCAGCCCCGTAATAGTCACCGTATTACCATCTTTTTTAAGCCCGTAACCACCCGGGAAATTCGCAAGCTCACAATTAGAGCCATGTTCTACCTTGAAAACAATCGGCTTGATAGAATCGCCGGCAGTCAGCGACTGCGTTTCATTTTCAATGACATATACCTTCGTCTCTACAGACTTATGAATCACATCAACGTTTGCAAAAGCGGTATCATTGTTATTTTCACCAATTGCAATAATTCTTATCGTGTATAATCCACCCTTCAAATTCTCATCGACAGTTCCACTGCACGTGAGCTTATTTCCTTCTACACTATACGCAAACGATCCTTTTAACGATCCTTCGAACTTAAATGAAGATAAACTTTCATCGACATGAACATTTGCAAACTCGAACACGACAGGCTCAATCTCATTGCCCGCCAGGACTTCCTGTCTTGCTTTTTCACTAACAAGTTTTATTGATGTGCGAGCATTGCCACTTTTCACAACAATCGTTCCCGACATGCTCTTTTCATCGCCTTGGTCGTTCTTAACAGTGACTTTGTATTCATAATCACCAGACATTACATCGCTATTTACAGAGCCGACAATCATGATTTTATGTTTTTTTTCATCAATATTCTTTACAAGTCCAGACGGGAATGTAATAGACTTACCCGCAGTGACTTCCTGATTCACGTCACCGCTACTTTTATTCCATTTTAAAGACAACGTTTCTTCTTTTTCCAGCACAGTGAACTTGAACTCAGTCTTAGCGAACTTGCCTTCATTGTCCTGGACGACGATAAAAGCATTGTACGTACCAGCAGGAATATCATCTCTCATCTCTCCCGCAATTTCACAAGCGGGCCCCTTAGTCCACCTTTTCGACAAGCCAAAATTTTCCAAAAAGTTCGTCGATGAATATTCTGGTACAGCATCTTCGCCAAGGTCAGTATTCTCATATAGAATCTTAACCGGCTTAATTTCATCGCCAGCATACACGGTCTGGGAAAGTTCCCCTGACAGAACCTGTTGCGTGATTTTTTCCGAAGCCTCATGCGTTTCAGCGGCATTTGCTACCGCAAAGAACAAGGCCAAAACCAACGCCATGATTTTTTTCATATAGCCCTCCTTTTTTCGCCCCTAAATAGGACCAAGGTCACCTACTAAATAGCAAATATAAAAATATTGAAAGAGCCACATTTCCTGCGGCTCCATTCCGATTACTTTCCGAGCAATCTGTGGTTCACGTGCGCTTCGACGACGTTCACCACATAGTCCCCCAGCTTTTCGCAGTCGTTCACCACATCCATGTAATGCACACCTATCTGGTAGCTGTAGCGCTGCGCATTGATATCTTCGATATTCAAGTCCTTGAGCATCTTGCGGTAGTCGTTGATTTCAAATTCCAGCGTCATCGTATTCGAAGCCTTCGTATGCGGCTTGTCCTCGATAACATCCACCATCTGCACTAGCGCCTGGTCGCAAAGTTTCATCATGTTTTCTATG
>CACYRP010000017.1 GCA_902776765.1 Fibrobacter succinogenes | reverse complement strand
AAACCGATTTCTTCCTTGGAGCCCGGAACGCCTTCGCGGCCCTTCGGCTGGCCAAAGTAAACGTCACCCGTCAGTTCGCGGACGGTGAGGATGTTGAAGCCGTCGCCCACGATATCGGCGCGGAGCGGGCAAGCACCGGCGAGTTCCTTATAAACGCGGGCCGGGCGGAGGTTGCAGAAAAGCTTGAAGTGCTTACGGAGCGGGAGGAGAGCGCCGCGTTCCGGCTGGAGGTTCGGGGGGAGGTGTTCCCACTTCGGGCCACCCACGGAACCGAAAAGAATACAGTCAGAAGCTTCACCGAGCTTGAGGGTGCTTTCCGGAAGCGGAGAACCGCTTTCGTCATAGGCGGCGCCACCGACGTTTGCCCATTCGGCGTTCACGTCGAAGCCGAACTTCTTGGAAACAACGTCCAACACGCGGACAGCTTCTTTCATCACTTCCGGACCGATACCGTCGCCCGGGAGCACTGCAATCTTGTAATTCTTGCTCATTGTTAATCCTTGTTTAAATTTGAACGCTACAAAGATAGCTTTTTTAGACGAAAGACAAGAGACGAAAGACGAAAGTATAAGATTTGAGAATGCATAAATTGCAAATTAGTTGGTAGAACTTAGAGCTTAGATAAATCGGAAATAATAGCAGTGTCATTCTCGACCCTGGAGCGTAGCGATAGAGGCAAGAATCCATAATTTCGCGATTCATCCATTGCGGAGGGAATCCTTAAGTATTGTTATTTACAACTCTAGTTCCGTCTGTTCGTTCAGTAGCGCTTTGGGGATAGGCTTGTGAAGCATCCTGTAGGCGTTATGCGTTGCTACGCGGCCACGTGGGGTGCGAGAAATCAAACCTTTTTGGATGAGGTACGGTTCATAGACTTCTTCGAGCGTATCCGGTTCTTCGCCCATGGCTGCACTGATGGTGCCGAGCCCCACAGGGCCACCGCCAAACTTGTCAATCATCATGGCTAAAATCTTGCGGTCGGTGGGATCGAGGCCTTCGCTATCGATGCCGAGCATTTCGAGCGTCTTGATGGCGGCGCGTTCGTCGATGATGCCTGTGCCGCGTACTTGTGCCACGTCTCTGCAACGTCTGAGTACACGGTTTGCTACACGAGGCGTTCCGCGGCAGCGCCCACCGAGAATCTTGGCTGCATCTTCTGAAAGCTCAACCCCTAGAATGCGTGCGCTTCGCATGAGAATCTTGACGATATCTTTTTCGTTATAAAGTTCTAAGCGGTATTGCAAGCCAAAGCGATCGCGGAGCGGTCCGGTTAAAAGCCCGCTGCGTGTTGTGGCTCCAACGAGTGTGAAATGCTTGAGCGGAAGGTTTACGCTTCGTGCTGCCGGGCCTGAATCGAGCATGATATCAAGCCTAAAATCTTCCATAGCAGGGTAGAGGTATTCTTCGACAACGCGATTCAAACGATGAATCTCATCGATGAACAAAATATCGTTTTCTTGTAAACTTGTAAGGAGCCCCGCAAGGTCGCTCGCCTTTTCGAGCACGGGGCCGCTTGTGATGTGGATGTTTACGCCCATCTCTTTTGCAATAATGCCCGAAAGCGTTGTTTTCCCGAGTCCCGGAGGGCCTGCGAATAAGCAATGATCAAGTGCGTCGCCGCGTTGCCTTGCGGCTTCTATTGCTATCGAAAGACTTTCCTTGATGTCGTCCTGGCCTGTAAATTCGCTCAAGCTAGGCGGTCGTAAGTTGCGGTCGGAATCGCCTTCGTCAAAAGAACATTTTTGCGGAGAAATTATACGTTGATCATCCATGTGGGAGTAGTTAGTGAGTAGTGGTTAATGATTCGTCTAGTTGTTAATTACAAATACTTGAGTGCTTCTGGGATAAGTGCTGCGGCATCTGCCGCATCTCCAAGAACCTCTACTGCCTTGACAACCGCCTTTTCCGCCATCGGGTCCTTCACGCCAAGCGTATGCAGTGCCAAAACAGCTTCCATCTTTGCGCCTGTGAGAGCACCCATGCTGGTGATGCCTGACCCTTCGACGTTTCCGAGAGCCTGTAACATGGTTCCTGCTTTTTCTTTGAGCGTGAGCGTCATCTGTTCGCAAGTCTTTTTGCCGAGCCCCTTGATTTTACCCAGTGCTGCCTTGTTGTCGCTAGCAATCATGTTCAAAAGGTCTGCTGGAGTGCTGCCGCTCAAAATTCGTTGTGCTAATTTGGGGCCCACGCCATTGACTTCGAGCAACATGATAAACGTATCTTTTTCGGTCTTGTCCGCAAAACCGAAAAGCGTCATGGAATCTTCGCGCACTACAAGGTTCGTGTGCAAAACGACTTCCGTGCCTTCTTCGGGTAGCTTGCCGGCAGTGTAGGCTGAAATGTTGATTCCGTAACCGACACCCGCACATTCCACAACGACAAACGTGGGGGATTTTTGTACCAGAATGCCACGGATCCGCTCTATCATGATTTCTCCAAATTGCTCTTTTGTGCTACTGCTCAAATATACACTCTTTCGAAGGCTCTGTCAAGCTAAATCGTATTTTTTTACGAAAATTGCGTTTCTTTTTTAATGTTTGGGTTGAATTATTTTTCACCAAAATGAAATTTTTTTGTGAAATTTCGCAAAAGTTTTTAATCGTTATGTGTGAGAATCGGCAAACGATTTTTTGAAAATAGAATAGTGTGATTTTTGTGATACTGTTTTTTCGGGATGATGTATTATATTTCGAAAAGTCCTGAACTTACATTGGGTGTGGTTATGCTGATTATACGAATAAAGTTATTTATGCAGCGTATTTCACGCCTGTACCGGAAATTGTTCTTCTAAACAAAAAATGTGCAAGTAAAAATACTTGCACATTCAATTTTTTTGTGAGCTTGCTGCTCAAACTCTGCGTTAGCAATTACTTATAAAATAAAGCGAACTCGCCAAAACGGAGCTTATAAGTAGTTGGGCTTTTATGGCGAAAGAGAATAAGTCGCAAATCGAACAATTCCGCACCGAAGGGAGGACCTGTGAGCGTGTAGTTTTTTCTCTGAAACCCTAGAATACTAATACAACAAAGCGAATCCCGCAAAAACGGCGCTTATAAGTAATTGAATGTACTTAGGCGAAAGAGATGTGTCGCTAAGCGAACAATTCCGCAGCCGTTAGGCGAGGACCTGTGAGCGTGCGAGCATATCTCTTTTGCTTAGACTTTCGTTTTACTTATAAAGTAAAACGAACTCGCCAAAACGGAGCTTATAAGTGGTTGGGCTTTTATGGCGAAAGAGAATAAGTCGCAAATCGAACAATTCCGCACCGAAGGGAGGACCTGTGAGCGTGCGAGCTTATTCTCTGAAGCCTTGCCTTTCCTTACTTATAAAGCAGTGCGAACACCATGCCCGGGCGGAAGTACTTACCTGCGGTGTACTTCAAAGCCGTGCTGTGGAGGAGCGTGAAAAGCTCGTTCACATCGACCTTGTTTGCCTTGGCAATGGCGCCGAATGCCTTCGTGAAGGCGGCGAGATTGCGCGGGAGCTTCGGGCTGATGCGGCTATCGGCAAGGAGAGCGCCCTTCTTCAGGAGTTCCTTGTGCATCTTGTCGGCGGCAGTTGCGCTGAGGCCGAACTTCGCGACGAGTGCTTCCGGGTGGAGGCGGCAAGAACCGTTGAATCCTTCCGGTGCGGCAAACGGAACGCGGGCTTCGTCATAGAGGTTTCCGATCATGGAATCGGCGAGCACGGAGGCTTCCTTTTCCAAACCGTGGAACATCATGGCGGTCATGATGCTGTACTGAATACCGATCCAAACGTCGTGTGCCTGGAAGTTGAATTCGTCGAGCGGAGAACCGTCTTTATGAACAAGGTTTGCGGCACCGATGAGCGGGCTGTTGGCCTTATAGTTCGTATTGAAAATTCTGAGCAAGTTAGACTTTGCCTTTGCGCTGTCGGTAATCGGTTCGAGGTCGAGCAAGCGGAGGTAGGTGTCTGCAAGCATCGTATCGGCGAACACATCGTCGCAGTCGTTGGCAATCTTTGCTTCCCAGCTCTTGGTGAAGGCTTCCTTGCACTGAGCCGTAATCCAAGCCTTCTTGAGGCCGCGGAGTTCGTTCTTGGAAAGGTCTTCGCCGTCCGGGATTTCGCCTGCGCAGAGCCATTCGTTGATGGCCTTCACGCCTGCGTTCGGATCTTCCGGGAGTTCCAAAGAAACCTTCACGGCTTCGCGGAGTTCGGCGTACTTTTCGACGTTCAAGTCCTTCATTTCCATCGGGGTCACGAAGAAGCGGAAGTAGCCTTCGTTTTCGTCCCACAGAGATTCCGTGAATTCCTTGTTGGCGGCTTCGGACTTGGCGTTCCACTTGGCGGCCTGATCGTTATCGCCGAGGAGCTCAGCAATCTTTGCTGCAGCGCGGAGGCCTGCAATCCAGAGGGAACCGCAGTAAACGGAGATGCCGTAGCTGCAGAGGTTGTCGAAGGTGTCGTCGGTACCGTGGGTGAGCGGGAAGTTTTCGCCCGGGTTCACCATCTTTTCGAGGTATTCCATGGCGGCGTAAACGGCTTCCTTGCAATCGGCGAGGCACTGCATGTCCTTCGTCTTGTGGTAGTGACGGTAGACCATGAGCACATATTTCGGAGCGAGGTCCTTCCATTCCTTTACGTTGTGCCAGTCGTAGGCATCCGGTTCGGCGTCGAAGGGGCTACCGAGGTCGTGAATCACGGCACCACGCACAGCACGCGGGCCTTCGAGCTTCGGGTCCGGGAGGTCGGCGTAGGGGAGGTTTACAAATTCGTGGTGGCGGCGACGGTTGTCGTTCACGGCGAGGATGGCGTCGCCAAAGCGCTTCATCACAACGCCATCGAGGCGCGGCATGAGGGCGAGCAAGCTAAAGCTGCCGTAGAAGTAAACGTCGAGAGAGTTGAAGAACGGATAGTCGGCGCATTCACGAACCAAGAAGCGGTCTTCCTTGTCCCACACGGTAGCTTCGGCGAGGAAGCTGAGCGTGTTGAGGGCGAGGCTCTTGAATTCCGTCTGCTTGGCGGCGGTCTTGTAGAGCTTTGCGACTTCCTTCTTCGGCACGAGGGCTTCGAAAGTCTTGAGGCGTTCGTCGAGGTTTTTGTCGGCGGCGAGAGCTTCTGTGAGGAGGGCAACGACGCGGCCGTAGGCTTCCGGGTAGAATGCGGTGTACTTCTTGGCGGAGGTGAGCTTGTTCAGCTTGATTTCCGGGAAGTCGAGCACCATGTTGAACTGGAAGCTGACCTTCTGCTTCGGCTTGAGGACTGCGGTCACGGCGATAGCGCCCGCAATCGTTTCACGGCCACTGTAAACGTTCTTGACCCAGGAACCGGCAACGCGACCGCTCTGGAGGGCAGCCTTCAAAACGCTCTTCGCGTCGTCCTGATAGAACATCGGCTTCACGGAAACGTTGAGGTTGTCCTTCTTGTTCCAAGCCACGCTCACGCCCATGCAACCGTTAAAGTCGCTTTCGGCAAGAGCCTTTTCGTTGTAGAATTCGATACCGCGGACGGAGCGGCCATCTTCAAGTTCCTTGTCGAATTGCACACCCTTCGGGAAACGTGCTGCCGGAACGAGCACAAAGCTCGAGTCCTGAACGCCCTGACGGTCCTTCTTTGCCATGTAGCCCGTGATGCTGTCCTGAATTTGGACAATCGTCACTTCGCGGGTTTCCTTGGTGTTGTTTTCGAGCGTAAAGACGGTGGCGTTTACCGGGAGGCTGGAGAGGCGTTCGTCGCCCGGAGTCACGTAGCTGGATTGCGTCTTGGTGATGGCGACACCCTTGCCTTCATAGACCGTTTCGCTCACCGGATAGAGGGCGGTGTACTTCATCTTGGCGGCGTCATAACCCGGCTGGCCGAGGAATTCTGAGTCGTTAGCCCATGCAGCGGTGAGGGCGCCTTCGCGGGCTGCCTTTTCGCCAACCATGCCGTCGAAGAAATCGATGAGCACGGCGCGGTTGAGGGCTGCAACGTCCTTGCCTGCGGCGATCAAAGCCTGGGTGCGATCGCTGAACTGGATGTGCCAGCGTTCAAATGCGGCCTTGTTGGTTTCGAAGAAAGTCTTGTCGGCGAGCACCTTGTTGAGCTTTGCTTCGGCCTTCTTCTGGTCCTTCATGTCGGCGTCGCCGAAAACGCGTGCACCGCTCTCGTCGAGGAGAGGGAAGTTGTTGTTGTAAATGCCGAATGCAGCGAAGTTGCCAATCACGAGGGCTGCCTTTGCGCTGAGCACGGCTTCCTTGAAGAAGAAGTTGTTGAAGCGGAGGTCAGACGGCTTTTCGGTGCGAACCTGGACGCCCGGCATCACGTTCATCACGGGAGTCGTGCCTGCAGGCGTTGCGGTAAACGTAGAACCAATACCACCCACGGCAATACCCGTGGTGGAAGGAGTTGTAGAAAGCGGGGTGTACCACGGCTGAATGAATTCAACAGCGAGGCCCGGGGTCATCAATTTTTGAACGGTTCCGGCTTGTTTTGCACCGGCGAGATAATCTTTAATGCTCATAATGAGATCCGATTTTTTAAGGTTTATACGGGTGGAAAGATAGTAATTAGACGAAAGAACGCGGCTACGCCGCTATAGACGAAAGACGAAAGAAGGGAGAGTGTAGTAGACAGTAGGCAGTGGTTAGGCTATGATGATAGACGACAAATGCGTCCGGCGAGAGTCGCAGCCATGTTTGCATGGATATGACCGAGCTAAGCATTTGGTACATGAGCGAAAGCGAATGTACAAAGAACGCGGCTACGCCGCTATAGACGAAAGAGAGGGAGGGTGTAGTAGACAGTAGGCGGTAGACTGGTGGCTGTGATGTGTCATCCTGAGCGCGTCAGCGCGAAGGATCCAGTGAAGTCTTGTATCGCACACTCTTTTTTCAAACTATTTACATCGATTGCGTCTGATTGATGTATTTTTAGGGTATGACAAAACTCATCGCACACATGCTTCCCGGCGTTTTCCTTATCGTCGTGTTTTCCCTTTTGAAAGCCTTCGTTATCCCTGCCCACGTGACATTTGAATCGTGGTTTGTCTACGTCAATTTCTTTGTATGGATTATTTGTATCGTGGTGCCTTGCGTTATCTATTATTTACGCACCCCGCCAGGAATTGATCATAAGTAGTGGTTAGTAAACAGGAATGTAAAAAGAACATTTTAATTGCAATCCAAACCACTAATCACCAATCACTAACCACTAACCACTTAATTAAACTATATTTGCGCCCATGTTTAAGATCGGTGTCATGGCTTCCGGTGGTGGAAGCAATTTTAAAGCAATTATAGATCGTATTGGCGCGGGTGACCTCGAAGCCCAGTGCAAGTTTTTGATTACGAACAACGCTGGCTGCGGCGCGGTGAACCATGCTAAGGAATATGGCATTCCTGTGCATCACATTTCGGGCAAGACCCATCCGGATCAGGCTGCTTACGAAGCTGCAATGCTCGAAGTTCTCGATAAGTACGATGTGGACCTTTTGATTTTGGCGGGCTACATGAAGGCGCTTCCGCTTTGCATGCTCCAGCGCATGCCGGACCGCATCTTGAATATCCATCCGTCTTTGTTGCCAAAATTTGGTGGTAAGGGTTTCTTCGGACACCATGTTCACGAAGCCGTTCTTGCCGCGCACGAAACGGAATCTGGCCCGACGGTGCATCTCGTAAGCGAAGAAATTGACCGCGGTCGCATTTTGGCGCAAACCAAAGTCCCTGTGATGCCGGACGATACAGCCGACACGCTTGCCGCCCGTGTGCTGGTGCAAGAACACGCTCTGTACTGGAAGACGATTAAGGAATACGCCGAATCGCTTGGTTTGCATTAATGTCATGCCGGACCCGTTCTGCGTCATTCTGAACGCGAAGCGTGAAGAATCCAGTGAAGTCTCGTATTAAGTCGTCGTCCAGAGCGCTCCCCTTTGCGTCATCGTGAAGACCGTCCCTACAGCGGCACCCTGACGCCGAAGGCGGAAGGGTCCAGTCATTTCTTGAATCGCATCAAAGCAACATCGCATTATGAAATTCAAACTGCCCGCATTCCTTGAAAACATCGAATCCCCGGTAGAAGGGGAGGTGGCACTGCGCAAGTATGCGGCAAATCCGCTTGCGTATAGTGGTGATGGCTCGCCGGATTTGTTTTCTGCGGGTGCGAATGACGCGCATTCTGGAAATGCGGCGGAAGATTCCGCTATTGTTGTGGGCATTGATGAAGTGGGGCGTGGGCCGCTTGCCGGGCCCGTTGTCGCTTGTGCGGCTGTGCTCAAGTCGCCCGATGCGCTCCTGACGCTCAACGATTCCAAAAAGCTTTCTCGCCCTAAGCGCGAAGCGATGTTTGAACAAGTGAAGGATGCTTGTGCCTGTTATGCGATTGCGAGCGCGAGTGTCGAAGAAATCGACGAGATGAACATTCTCGAAGCGGACTTCTTGGCCATGCGCCGTGCTTTGCAAGCCCTTGGTTTTCCGGGCCTCAACGAAACCGCTCCCGAAATTCACATAGAAGTCAAAGGTTCCTTTGCTGACCTAACCACTAACGGCCTTACGGCCTACCAATCACTAACCACTTTAATCGCCGTCGACGGCAATCTCAAAATTCGCGGTGTCCCCGCCGAAAAGCAGATGCCTATTGTCAAAGGCGATGGCCGCATTGCGAGTATCTCGGCCGCCTCGATTCTTGCGAAAGTCTTCCGTGATCGTTATATGGATAAATTAGAAGAACTTTATCCGGGATACGGTTTTGACAAACATGCCGGTTACGGCACCAAAGCGCACCTTGACGCCATCCGCCGTCAAGGCTTCACCCCCGCACATCGCAAAAGCTTCCATCCGAAAAGCTTGTAACGCATTTGGCTGAGCGCTGTTGCTTATCGCGTCATCCAGAGGGCTGACAGCCCGAAGGATTCAGTAAAGTCTTGTGTTGTGACGCGAGAAATGACTGGGTCCTTTGTCACTGCGTTTCTCAGGACGACGATGATGATACAAAAAAAAAGAGACTCAGCTTTCGCCAAGTCTCTTTTTCTGCGAGTGCTAGGATTCAAACTTGAAGCAGTATGAAGACCGGACTCGCCTTAAGCGCGATGGTAACGTGAAGGCTCGTCCTCTCGCCAACACGACCGGTTGATACCGGCCGCTTATGGCTCACGGCGGCTCCAGTTTCTCGTGAAAATAATAAAAACAGAAAAGGCTAGTCTTTCGACTAACCTTTTCTTCTGCGGGTGCCAGGACTCGAACCTGGAGCCTTTTGGTTCGTAGCCAAACGCTCTATCCAGTTGGGCTACATCCGCGTTTTGTTTTGTTGTCTTCTCTCGTTGACGGGTCCAAATATAGAATAATCGAAAATAATGTCAAGGGTAAAAGGCCAAAAAAGTGAAAAAAATTAAAAAAAGTTTTTAGAGCGTGATTTAGACCCTGTTTTTGGTCCAATTTAACTCCATATAATTGAATTGAAATTGTTCTTTAGCTATTTTTGTCCCCAAACTTTTTTAGTGTTGATGAAAATGAATAAGTTCAAAGCATTCATGAAAACTTTTGGGTCGCTCGTCAAGAAGTATGGAGCTATCGTTTGGCTGAAAATTTGGAGCGTAATAAAGATTGCGTTCGCGAATAAGGTCTTCCGTTGGTTCTTTATTTTTATGTGCCCGATTATCGTGGCGTTTATTGCGGCTTTTGTCGTCTATGTCCATTACTCGCCGCAATTGCCGTCGCTCTCGCAGCTCGAACAGATCAATCCGAGGCTGGTGACCAATATTTTTGACAAGGATGGTCAAATTGCCCATGAATATTTCGTGGAACGCCGCGAATGGACTTCGATTGACTCGATTCCTCTGGATGCTATCCATGCGGTGATGGCGACCGAAGACCGCGCTTTCTATAAGCACTGGGGTATGAACGTTTGGGCGATCCCGTCTGCTATCATCGAGAGTGCCATGTCTGGCAACAAGCTTCGTGGTGCATCAACGCTCACGCAGCAGCTCACCAAGCTCTTGTTCCTCACGCCGGAACGCTCTCTTTCTCGTAAGATCAAGGAAATGATGACGGCTATCCGCATCGAGCAGACATACACGAAGGAAGAAATTCTTGAATTTTACATGAACGAGGTTTACCTCGCTGGCGGTAACTACGGTTTCCAAGCTGCTGGCAAGTACTATTTTGGCAAGCCGCTTGATAGCCTTTCTATCCCGGAATTTGCAGTGCTTGCTGGTATGTTGCAGCGTCCGGAAACGTACCGTCCTGACCGTCATCCAAAGAATTCTCTCCGTCGCCGTAACACGGTTCTTTTTGCCATGTACGATGCTGGCTATATCACCCGCGACGAATACCACAAGTATGTTAGCACTCCGATTGAACTTGCCAAGAAGGAAGAAGTTACCGGAACGGGTCTTTACTTCTTCGAAGAAATCCGCAAGTATATGGAAAAGAAGTATGGTGAAAATTCCCTCTATGCCGATGGCGTGTCTGTCTATAGTACGATTGATCCGGATATCCAGGCCTTCCTTGATAGTGTAGCCTATGCTCAGGTCGAAAGGGTGCGTCGCCGTATCAAGTACCGCGCAACGCGCAGACTCCAGCTCACGAAAAAGTACGACATGCCCGAAGATAGCATCGTTGCTCATTTCGATAGCGTCTATACGCTTTTCAAGAAGGAATATCTTTCTGCGGATACGGTGAAAAATAGGCGCGGTCAGTTTGCTCGTTTCCCGGACAGTATCCGTTATCACCATGCCGAAGTCGCTGCTATTATCATTGAAAACGAGACGGGGGCAATCCGTGCCATGGTGGGCGGCAGTGACTTTAACAAGTCCAAGTGGAACCGTGCCGTGCAGTCTTTGCGCCAGCCGGGTTCTTCGTTCAAGCCGATTGTTTATTCGACCGCAATGGACAATGGTGCAAGCCCTTGCGACTCTGTGAACGACCAGCCGGTGACTATCCCGGATCCGGATGACAGGAACCCGAACAAGGTTTGGCGCCCGGGGAACTTCGAACACGATTTCGAAGGCATGATGACGCTTCGCCGTGCTCTCTACAAGTCCAAGAACTTGCCTGCCATTTTGACGGGTATGAAGTATGGCCTTAGCAACGTGGTAAACTACGCTCGCAAGTTTGGTATCAAACGTGCCCCGCTCCAGGCAGTGCCTAGTTTGGCTCTTGGTTCCGTGGGTGCCACTTTGATGGAAATGACTTCTGCTTACACGGTGTTCCCGAACGGCGGTAACCGCATCGAACCGTACATGATTGAATCGATTGTGGACCGCAATGGTGAAATTCTCGAAAAGAACTCAAAGGTTGAACATGAAGTTTTGCGCCCGGCATCGGCTTACTTGATGGTCGATATGCTCAAGGACGTGAACATTCGCGGTACGGCCGCTCGCGTCTGGAACTCGGGTTTCCGCCATCCCAGCGGAGGTAAGACCGGTACGACAAACGACTACACGGATACTTGGTACATTGGCTTCACCAAACAGTACACGATGGGTGTTTGGGTCGGTTCCGATACGCCGGGGACCATGGGTGCCGGTCATACGGGTACCGAAGATGCTCTGCCGATTTGGATGGCGACGATGACGAAGTTGCATAAGGATTTGCCGAAGCTTCCGTTCCCGGTTCCGCCTGGCGTGATTAGCCGTGGTATTTGCAACCACACCGGTCTTGTTGCAGGTGAGTTCTGCTCCGAAAAGACTTACTGCCTTTACACGGCGGGGTACGGTCCGACGGAACGTTGCGATGGAAACCACTTCAGTTCTCAGACAAAGTCTGCAGATAACGCTACTTTGTTCAGCAACAAGGGCGTCGTGGAAAACAACCGCTACGAAGCTCCGCAGCCCAAGAAAAAGAAGGGCAAGAAGGATCCTGAGCCGCAGCCCAAACGCAATACCAGAAAGATGTTCTAAAAAACGCGGCCCTGTGGGCCGCTTTTTTTACACGTTGTCTGCCGGACACCGTTCCGGCATCGCCTTTTTTTACGCGTGTGGAACGTGTCATTCCGATGGGCGAAGCCCAGAGGAATCCCCTGAAAGGCGAGAGTCGCAGCCATGCTTGCATGGATATGACCGAGTCGAAGGGGGAGGGGCGTAGCACCTTCTAGTTAAGTCTTGTGGGTGCAATAACTGGATCCTTCACGTTGTTCAGGATGACGTAGGGAGGGTACAGTATAAGGTGACCCCGGCACGGAGGCCGGGGTGACTGCTTGAATTAGAAAATCCAGTAGTTGTAGCTTACGCCGAGGGCTGTTTCGTTGGGGCGGATGGTGAGTTTTATCCCGAGTTCATTGTTCTCGGTTATATTGTACGATACCCCGGCGGTAAAGTCGAACTCAGCATGAAAGTCTCGATGCATATCATTCACATAATGGTGGTCGCTGTGTTCCATGTTAAATTGCGTTCCGGCCTGAACATTAATTCTATTGATGAACGTATAGCCGACTGCCAATGGGATGCCGAAATTTCCGCGAATTATTTGACTATGGTTGTAATAGCCTTTGGGAAACCGAACAAAAGCTCCTCCCGCAACTATTCCTGTTTGCACAAATAAATCTGCAACAATTGTTTTTCTGGCGATGGCACCGAGTTGTCCTCTAAGCCCAAAATCGGAATTCTCATCCTCATGGTCGTAAAAAGGCATGTTTGTTTTGCTATCAGCCCAAAGCCACCCGAAATCGCCGTACGGGGCCACCTTGAACGGAAACGCGTTTGCCGCAGTAGCTAAAGCAATAACAGGTATAAAGTACTTGAGCATCATAGTTCCTCCTAAAAAACTTAGTTCATATAGATGAAATTTTATTGACCTTAATATACTTTTAAAAATAATGGCGGAAACATTTGTTTTTCATGCAAAATTTTTTCGTACAAAAAAATCCCGACTCATTGTTGTGAGTCGGGATTTCTGTGGAGTTAGAATATGAAATTCTAGTTATTAAATGCGCTATGTTCGCGCATTTAACATTCGCACCTAGCGGTCGAAGATTACATCATGCCGCCCATGCCCATGGACGGATCCATAGCCGGAGCAGCCGGTGCCTTCGGTTCCTTCTTTTCGGTGATCACGCAGTCAGTGGTGAGGATCATCGAAGCGATGGAAGCTGCGTTCTTGAGAGCCGTGCGGGTCACCTTAGCCGGGTCGATAACGCCAGCCTTGATGAGGTCTTCGTAAGTATCGGTCTTAGCGTTGTAGCCAAAGCCGTCCTTGCCTTCCTTGACCTTGTTCACGACCACAGAGCCTTCGAGGCCAGCGTTCTGGACGATCTGGCGGAGCGGTTCTTCGATAGCGCGGCGGATAATTGCTGCACCCGTCTTCTGGTCGGCATTGTCGAACGTGAGAGCGTCGATAGCCTTTTCTGCGCGGATGAGGGCAACGCCACCACCCGGAACGATACCTTCTTCGACAGCAGCGCGCGTTGCGTGCATAGCGTCGTCGACGCGGTCCTTCTTTTCCTTCATTTCAACTTCGGTAGCAGCACCGACCTTGATCACAGCGACGCCACCGGCGAGCTTTGCCAAGCGTTCCTGGAGCTTTTCGCGGTCGTAGTCGCTCGTAGTAGCTTCGATCTGCTTCTTGATCTGGCCGATACGGGCCTTGATGGAAGCGGCGTCGCCAGCACCTTCGACGATTGTGGTGTTGTCCTTCGTGATGGTGATGGACTTTGCCTTACCAAGCACTGTAACCGGAGCGTCTTCGAGCTTAGCACCCGTGTCTTCGGAAACGAGCATACCGCCTGTGAGGATTGCGATATCTTCGAGCATTGCCTTGCGACGGTCACCGAAGCCCGGAGCCTTGACTGCAGCAACCTTCAAGGTGCCGCGCATCTTGTTCACAACGAGCGTTGCGAGAGCTTCGCCATCGACGTCTTCGGCGATGATGAGGAGAGACTTGCCCTGCTTTGCAACGTGTTCGAGCATCGGGAGCAAATCCTTCATGGTAGAAATCTTCTTGTCGTACAAGAGAATGTACGGATTTTCGAGAGCGACTTCCATGCTGTCCGTGTTCGTGACGAAGTACGGAGAGAGGTAGCCACGGTCGAACTGCATACCTTCGACAACGTCGAGGACAGTTTCAGCAGTCTTGGATTCTTCGATGGTGATGACGCCATCGTTGCCGACCTTTTCCATAGCGTTGGCGAGGAGTTCGCCAATTTCCGGGTCGTTGTTAGCAGAAATCGTTGCGACCTGGGCGATGTGTTCCTTGCCGTTGATCTTCACGGCCATCTTGCCGACTTCCTTGATCACGGCTTCGACAGCAGCGTCCATACCGCGCTTGATGTCCATCGGGTTTGCACCGGCAGCGACGTTCTTCAAGCCTTCGCGAGTGATAGCCTGAGCGAGAACGGTTGCAGTCGTGGTACCGTCACCAGCAGCGTCAGAAGTCTTGTTGGCGACTTCCTTAGCCATCTGAGCGCCGAGATTTTCGTAAGCGTCTTCGAGTTCGACTTCCTTAGCGACAGAAACGCCGTCCTTAGTGACGTTCGGAGCACCGAAGGAGCGAGCGATCATGACGTTACGGCCCTTAGGACCGAGAGTAACCTTAACTGCATTGGCGAGCTTGTCAACGCCCTTCATGAGGGATTCGCGTGCTGCCACATCAAATTTTAATTGCTTTGCCATTTTTAATAATCCTTGTTTAATTTTAAAAGTTGTGTTTTAGACGATAGACGAAAGACGAAAGATTTTTCAAAAAGCGTCTTCATAAATCATTCTTTCGTCTTTCTTCTATAGCCGCGAAGCGGCGTTCTTTCGTCTAAAGTGTAGCGATAACGTCGGATTCCTTGACGATGAGGTAGTTCTCGCCATCGACAGTGACTTCGGTACCACTGTACTTGCCGTAAAGCACCACGTCGCCAACCTTGACTTCCATGGCAACGAGTTCACCCTTGTCGTTCTTGCGGCCCGGACCTACGGCCACGACCTTACCTTGCATCGGCTTTTCCTTTGCATTATCCGGAATGAAGAGACCGGAAGAGGTCTTCTGTTCGGCTTCTGCCGGCTTGACAACGATTCGATCTGCTAAAGGCTTGATCATTATTTTTATCCTCTTTTGGGCTTTGCCCTTTGTTAAATTGCTTGGTCCTATTGAATTTGGTTATGTTCCAATTTGGACCGTTTTTGTTTTCGACCCTTTTAAAGCAATTTCCGTGCCAAAGTTCCAATTCTATAGAGTATGTGTGAAGAATGGTGCAAATATGTGTGAAGAATGGTGCACGACAATTAAAAACGTTTTGTTTTGAAACTGGAACATGCGACACTTTTTTTGATGTGTTTAAAAATGAAACTTTATCATTTTCCCCGTGAGGAAAAAAATTGAGGTGTAAAAGGGGCCTAATTGGAGTTGTTTTCTGATTTTAAATGATTATAAATGTGTTTTTTTGTGTATGAATTTTTTATCTTTCACCTTACGTAAGGGTGTTTGATAGACACTAAAATGTAAAAGGGTTTTTGAATGAAAATTGTTCTTCCTGTTGCTGGAAATGGCGTTCGCCTTCGTCCGTACACGGAAAATCTTCCAAAATGTTTGCTTCCTGTTGCTGGAAAGACAATCATAGATTGGATTGTCGATGATGCTCTTTTTTTGAAACCTTCCGAGACTATTTTTATAACGGGTTATAAAGCTCCAGTTGTTGATGAATTCTTGAAGCAGAAACCTGAATGGGGTGCTGTTCGTACTGTTGTTCAGTCCAATCCGCAAGGTTTAGGTGAGGCCATTAGCCTTGCTCTTCCGTATGTTAACGATGACGAACCGCTTTTAATCATTCTTGGCGATACGCTGTTCGAAGCTGACTTGTCAATTCTTAGTAAGGCTTCTGAAAATATTCTCTATACGTTCAAGGTCGATGATCCTAAGCGTTTTGGCGTTGCTGTGACGGATGCAAACGGCCGTATCGAACGTCTTGTGGAAAAACCGCAGGAATTTGTTTCGGACGAAGCTATAGTTGGAATTTATTACATCAAGGATGTCAAGGCTCTTAAGGACGCTTTGAATTACCTCATGCAGAATGATATTCGTACAAAGGGCGAGTTCCAGTTGACGGATGCGCTTGAACGCATGATTCAGGGTGGTTGCAAGTTCCGTACGGCTCCGGTTCAAAAGTGGTTAGACTGCGGTCTTGTTGAAACGCTGCTTTCGACGAATGCGCATATTCTTAAACGTAATGCAGAAGTGGTTCCGCAGTTTGAATGTTCCGAAATTATTGAACCTTGCCATATCGGTAAAAACGTAGTTATCAAGAATTCCAAGGTCGGTCCTAATGTGTCGGTTGGGGATAACTGCGTGATTGAAAATTCAGAAATCAGTAACGCAATCCTTTGGGGTGGTGTGAAAGTGGCGAGTCAGAAGATCGCCGATACAGTGATTCATGAATAAAGTAATTTAAATCGGGGGCGTCGTTGCTCGCTATTCTCAGGCAAAATTAAAAGAGGACGTCGGTTATTCCGGCGCCCTTTCTATTAACTCCTAACTATTAACTAGTAACTCTAAACTATTAACTAGTTACTAGGCATTGCCGCTACTGCACGTCTACAGTGACCTTGTACATCGGCTTGTCCTTGTAGCTGCGGAGCGCATCTCTCGGGGCCGTGATGACTTTAAGGTTCTTCTTGGTGATGCCAGGCTGTGCACGCAAAACCTTGAGCAAATCGGCGTTGCGCTGGGAGGCCATCTTGGGGAGAACCTTCATCATGTAGTTCTTGTCGATTTCGGCGGAATGTTCCTTGACGTAAGCCTTGAATTCCGAATCCTTGTCCTTGATTTCTTCGATGGCTCTGTAGTCGAGTTCGTTCAGTTCCGTCTTGTTGTTTTTTTGCTTGTAGAAGTCAATCTTGAGCTGCTTGACTTTGTATTCCTTAGCGGTCTTTCTCGGGTTGTAATACTGCGTGAAAATCAACATGAGGTTCTGATCTTTCTGGATCATTTCTGTCATCTTGATGGCTTTTGCGTACTGTTCGCTGGTGAACGATTCTGTGTTCGCGTCAATTAGCACTTCGTCGTTCTTGCCGAGGTCAAATCCAAGGGCGCTTGCTCCTGCCATGGCGAGGTTCCCGACGAGTCTAAAAGGCGATACGGCGACTTTCACGAGCAGGTTCACGACGGTCTTCCAAATAATCTTGCCGTAAGAAAATTCCGGGTCATCGAGGTTGCCTTTAACAGGCACGTCGAATTGAATCTTGTCGTCCTTGTCCTTTAAAATGTAAAGGCCTATCTTCATCGGAACAGTGTATTCCGGATCGATGTCATCGACCTTGTTGCCAACGGTAATGTTGTAAATGTCGATGGTGTTTTTGCTATTGAGGTTGCGTTCGACAATCTTGTTGTCGCTAGCGAAGGCGAGAGTTCCGGCCTTGATGGGGTAGGCCGTGTAGTGTAGCGAGTAGTTCGAGAAATGTTTGAGCACAAGGTTCTTGACGCTGATATAAATGTCCATGGTGTTGAGGTTGCTGAGGGCACCATGATACTTGAGCGCGAGGCTTCCGCCTTCGGGGAACGAGGCTGCGACATTCACGTTGCAAGGCGTATCGTAATTGATGTTCTGGCCGGTTACGGTTATGGCGCTTACCTTATAGTTGAACGGACGGATGATGGTGTGGTCGGTAACCGTAATGTATGTGTTCTTGACCAAAAGCTTGTTGATTTTTGCCTTGAGTTTCTTGGCCTTGGCGGGCTTTTCTTTTGCGGCTTTGGCTACGTTTGTTGTGTCGCTTGCGGCTTCTGTAGCGGGTTCGGCCTTGGGGCCTTCATTCGGTTCTGGCTTGGGCTCTTCAGTTGGCGTTGCCGCAATATTGGCGGTCTTGTCTGCCGGAGCTTCATCTTGAGTGATGGTGGAATCCGATGCGGCGGAGTCGGCGCTAGTCTTGCCCTTGCTCATCGGGGTAAGGAGTATGTCAAAATTTGTCTTGCCATCTTTGTACAAGTCGATGTGGGCGAATGCGCCATCTACAATGACTGAATCGATGAGGTAAGCGTTTTCGGCTAGGTTGGCCTTGTTGATGCCAACGATAACGTTTTCGGCGCCGAGTTTGCTTCCGCTCTTTTCGGTGAGGTCAATTTTGTCGAGTGTAACTTTACCCTTGACGTTCGAGGAAAAAATGCTGTTGATGTTTCCGGCGATAGTGATATTTGCCGAAAGGTAACCCGAAAAGTCTTTGTATGTGATAGAATCGTTCAGGTAAGGCTTGATGCAAGCGAGTGCAAAACGATGGAGGTTCAAGTAAATGTTGAAATTGTACGTGGCCATGTTGGCATCGACTTTTACGCTCAGGTCTCCACCGTCTGCGAACTTGAGGCTTACATCAACGCCGGTGGCGTTATCTTCGAGGTAGACTGCCGGGATGTTGATCGAGAAATCTTTGAGGTGGAACTTGGAACCAATCTTGGTGTCTTGGTAAATGATGTTGCCTTTTTCAAAGATGATATTGCGGAGGCTGAGTTTGACCGGGAGGCCGGCTGCGATTTCTGCGGCGCTTTTGCCTTCGCTATCCTGTGTTTTCTTTTCTTCGGGGTGCTCGGCGTAGTAGATGCTGTCTTTCTGGGCAAGAAAATCCAGAATGTCGCTGAAATTGAAGCGTGCGCCGTGCTGCGTGGTGCGCACGTAGAGCGCTTTCATGTAGATGTCGCTAATATCTAGTGTTCCCGTGATAAGTTTCAGCGGATTGATGTTTATGCTGAACTTGTCGAATGCGACAAATTTTGTCTTGTCGTCGGCTTCCATGACTGCGAGTGTATCGACATCGAGAACATAGGTGAACGGGTTCAGGCTGATATCCTTGATGGTGATGCTTCGACCAATCATTTCTTTGGAATGTTCTTCGATGTAGCTGCGGGCGATTTTTGGCCCAATGAGGAGTGCTGCAAAGTAGAGGACGACGAGTGACCCCAAAACGATGAGGGTGATTTTGACGGGCTTTTTCAATTTCATGGTTGTAATCCCCTTGGCGTCCAAAGCCATGGTTAATATTTCAACATAAAATAAAATAGCAAAATCGTAATTTTTGGCATCTTGTTGCAAGATATTGTATGTTGTTTACCGTAATAAACAATACGGTTGCTTTTTTTAAGATTGTCCTAGACTAAAAAAGTTATTCTTAGGATATGGACGCGAAATTACATTATTGCCTGACGGGTTACGCCCTTTCATCCTCCAAGACTTTCTTGATTGCTTTTGACGAGGCTACCTCTTTTGCAGAGGTGAAATTCAAAATTTTGGATGCTTTGTCAAAGTGTGTTTTTGAGGGTGCCGCTAAAAAAAATTGTCGTTGCGATTACACAGGCGAATTTTTGTTCAGGGGTGATTTTTCTGCGGTGACGGCTCCGGGACAATATCGGATAGTTCTCGAAGATTTTAATGTTACTTCGCATGTTTTTGATATTTCGAATGAATGGCTTGCGCGTGAGGCGAAGGCTAATATCAAGTCGTTCTATTATCAGCGGAGTGGCGTGGAATTACCTGCAAAATTTGCAGGGGCTTGGGCACGCCCGGCGGCGCATCTGGACGATAAGTTGGAATTCCACCCGACAATGAATCGTTCTGGAATTTGGAATGCTCATGGTGGCTGGTACGATGCTGGCGATTATGGCAAGTACATTGTGAATGGCGGCGTGAGCGTTGCTACGTTGATGCTTGCCTGTGAACTGCGAAAGAATTCGGAATTTGTGGGCGGGGGTGCGTTCAAGGAATCGTTTGAACAGCCTGTGAGTTTGCTTGACGAAATCCGTTTTGAACTCGAATTTTTCTTGCGTATGCAAGATGATGATGGCGGAGTTTTCTTCAAAGTAACGCCGTATCGTTGGGATGGCTTTGTGACTCCAGCGGAATCGGATGCATCGCAAAAGCGCTATATTCTTGGAAAATCGACTTCATCGACTTTGAATTTTGCAGGAGCGCTTGCGCAGGCGCATCGCGTGTATGCGGATGTTGATGCAGAATTTGCAACAAAGTGCTTGAAGGCGAGTATTCGTGCGTATATGTGGGCTGAACAAAATCCCGAAGTGGATTGGCCGCACAACACAGAAGGTAGCGGCGGATATGGCGACCCCGATTTAGGCGATGACTTTTTCTGGGCGCGTGCGATGCTGTACCGCGCACTTGTCGAGACTGGTGACGCTGCAGAAAATGCCATTGCTGATGGTAATGCGTTTGCAGGTGATAATGCAGTGAAAGAAAATGCCGCTGAATTGCTTAAGCGGATTGAAGCGCAACTCCCCGCGGATATGGAGTCACTTTTGCCCACGTACGGGCTGCAATGGCGCTCGACGCAGAATTTGGCTTGGTTTGCGCTTGCAACGATGGATGGCAAATGGACGGAAAAAGCGCGGATGGCGTTTAAGTACACGGCTGAAGAAATCCTCAAGTTGCAAAAAGAAGATCCGTATAGCCTTTCAATTCGCAAGTTTATCTGGGGTAGCAATGGCGATATTGCAAACCATGCGTTGACTTTGTATTTAGCGTATGAATGGTTTGGTGGTGCTAAGTATCGCGTTGCTGCCATGGAACAAATTGAATTTGTTTATGGTAGAAATCCTGTGGACGTAAGCTTTGTGACTGGTTCTTCGTGGAATTCTCCGAAGTTCCCTCACCACCGCATTAGCCATTCCGATGGCGTTGTTGAACCTGTGCCGGGGCTTGTTGTAGGCGGCATCAATGTAGATCGTCAAGATACACACCGCAACCCGCATTATTTCGGGAATGCTCCAGGCTTGTCTTACGCGGATGAACAGTGCTCTTTTGCCAGTAACGAAGTGGCAATTAACTGGAGTGCACCTTTGACGGCAGCCTTGTTGTTGTCTATTTCTTCTTTGCCTTAGCGTCTTTTCCTTGAGACTTTTCTAGAGCCTTGATGGAATCTTTTACAGCTTCTTTTTCGGATTCTGTTTTTATCTTGTCTTCAATTTTCGGAAGCAACTTTTGGAAATTGACGCTAGAGCGCATTTCGCGCTTGTATTCTGCGTAAGATTTAATGGGCTTGTAATAAGAAGAATCGACGGCTTCGAGCGTGTCGGTGTTGAACAAGTCGATATAAGACATGAATAACGCTGCCCAACTGCGGAGCCAATCCTTGCGCGATTCTCTGCTGCTATACCAACAAGAGGCGTTATAAGTGACATGCTTGATATCTTTGGTCAAATAAACGGGGCTGTTCCCGGAAAGTTTTTGGAAAATTCTCTTGACGCGGTATGTGGAGGCTGCATCGGTCAAAAGAAGTACTGTATCGGCTTTGTGCTTTTTGAGCCATGGGACAAGCGAGTAAGCTTCGCTAATTGTAGAAGGATCGTTATGCGGTACGAGGAATACGGCTTTTTCGCTAAACGAACCCTGCTTCATAAAATCTTCGGCGTAGAATTCAGAATTGCTTCTGTCGCGGTAAACGCGGCGGCCAAGGAGCAAAACGGAATCGGCTTTGCCTTCTTTTAAAAGGTTAGCTGCAAAATCGCTGCGTTCGAGGTCTGCGGTTTGTCCGTCGAGTACGGCGACCCATTTGACATGTTCGAAAGAGTCGTCTTCAACAAGCCAATGGCCGCTTTTTTCAAAGATGATGTATGTGATGATGGCGATTGCAAGTAAAACTAGCAGCGCAATTCCTACGCTGAAATTCTTTTTCTTTCGATCGTTCTTATCGGATTTTAGAATATTTGACAAATTTTACCTGCTTTTCGTTGCTGATTAGTAATTAATCGTTGCTGAAAATTTAATTTATTTGAGGTGGCTAGTAACTTTGAATTCTTGATTCGTCTCAGTAACTAGTAACTTCGAACTCGTAACTTACCTCTTTAATTTAACCGAATACTTGTATAAAGCGGCATCTTCGCCATCAGAATAATATTTTTTGCGGGAATTGTATAACACAAAACCGTGCTTCTCGTAAAAGGCGCGAGCTTTGGTGTTCCCAACACGGACTTCTAAGAAACATTGATCGCCGTCCTCTGTTAGCTTGTCCAAACCCGCCTGTAAAAGCTGAGTGCCAATGCCCTTGCGCTGTTCGGATTCTTTCGTGGCAATGCTTAACAGTTCGGAATCAGAACCAAGCAAGTGGAAAATCGCGTAACCTAGGAGCTCGCCATGGGAATCGACTTTGCCGCATTCGCCGTCTCCATCTTCGCAGACAACGCAGTAGGCATAATTTGCTCGAATTTCAGAAAGGAACTGCTTTTCATCCCAATCCTGAAATGCAAGTTCTCCTTGCAATTCGAGAACTTGTGGCAAATCATCTTCTGTCATCTCGCGAATTCGCATAGTTTTTCCCTGTTTACTAACCACCAATCACTAACCACTTCCTACTGTCAACTACACCTTCAACTTCTCGAAGTACGATGGCTGGATGTAGTTTGCTTCTTGGATAAGCGATGGCTTCATGGTTTCGAATAGCGGAGACCACATGCTGAGCGGCTTATCGGTATCGAGCGTTGTCGCGATGTTTTTCTCTGCAAATGTTGCAGAAAGAACTTCGTCGGCAAGGGCGGCTGCATCAACAACGGCGGTCTTTACTGTGCTCCCCTTGATTCGTGCGACGACTTCCTCGGTTTCGATAAAGCTTTCTTCGTTGTTCAGGCGCAAATACCAGAATCCATTGCGTGCGCGAATGACCACCGCAACTGAATCCTCGGCAGAACCGGCAAAGCAGGCGAGGGCTTGCAAAGTCGTTACTCCGTACAAATTGCGCTTTCCGCTAAAGCAAAGCCCTTGGCAAAACGCAACACCTGTGCGCAGTCCGCTGAACGAACCTGGCCCGACAGTTACCATCACGCGCTTCACGTCGTCCAGTGTTGCACCGACTTTAGCGAGCAGTGCATCCAAGCTTGCGCTCAAGACTTCGCCTTTGCCAGACGGGTCCACGATTTCTTCGTAAACCGAGCCCGCACAAAGCGCCATCGAAATTCCCTTGCGGGATGTATCTACTATTAGATCGTAATTCATAAACTGCTTTTAGGTTATAGGTTTTAGGTATTAGGAATAGAATCATGCACTTCGTGCATTTGTAATGGGCGGCTTTGCCGCGATTCTTAACTCCTACCCCCTAATCCCTAACGCCTAATACCTCTTACCTCTTGATTTCCAGGCTCTTGTCGATAATCAAATCAATGAGCTGGCTGTAGGTGATGCCAACGCAAGCGGCCTGTTGGGGCAAAAGCGATGTCGGTGTCATGCCGGGGAGCGTGTTCGTTTCAATGGCAAAGAGTTCTCCGTCTTTCGTGATGCGGACGTCCGTGCGGCTGTAACCAGCACCACCTAAAGCGTAGTGGGCGTTCTTCACAAGTTCCTGAATGCGGGCGGTGAGTTCCGGCGCAAATTCTGCCGGCGTCACTTCTTGGCATTCGCCATTGTACTTCGCTTCGAAGTCGAAGTATTCGCGAGTGGTCATGCGCATTTCAGTCGGCGGCAATGGCTTTTCGCCTTCGATGTAGCCACAGCTAGCTTCGCCACCTGCAATGAATTTTTCGCAGAGCAAGCGGTTAGAATCCTTGAACAAATCTTGAGCGATTTTGCCTGCTTCGTCAATGTTCTTCGCGATGCCGATGCCGATAGAAGAACCTCCTAGCGGGTCCTTGATGACAAGAGGGAATCCAAGTTCGTCTGCAACATTCACGAGCGTATCGCCAGTAAAGTCGTGCTTCCAGATGACGCGGTAAGGCGGAGTGGGGATTCCGTTAGCGCGGTAGATTTCTTTTGACTTGATTTTGTCCATAGCCAAGGCCGAAGCGAGCAGGCCGCAACCCGTGTACGGGATGTTCCAGTTTTCGAGCATGGCCTGGATGTGACCGTCTTCGCCCCATTTGCCGTGGAGCGCGAGGAACGCGATATCGGCAGACGGAAGTTCCGAAAGTGCTGGAGATTTTTTCTTGTTTGCTGCAGAGCCTTCAAGGCTATGGAAATAGTTTGCCGAAAAATTTGCTTTCTGGTACGGAGAAAGTTCGCGGGAAGACCAGTGCCAGGTGCCGTCCTTGTCGATAAGAACTGGGTGGATGTTGTACTTTTCCGGATCCATGGCGCGGACAACTCCGGTGCCGCTAACGACTGAAACATCATGTTCTGTAGATGGACCGCCCATCAAAACCAAAACGCGTAAACGGGACATAAAAACCTCTTTAAAATCTATGCGTTTTAATCTAGTAAAATAGTTGTTGGTTATAGGTTATTGTGTTTTTTCCATGAAAGATTTCTCTATCGGGTAATCACAAAATGGAACTAAAAAATGATAAATAAAAGATTATTTTCCTTGCCGAAATGAACTAGCAAAATCTATATTGGAAAAAATACGTGTTAAAAGGAGGACTTATGAGAGTCTTTGTTACGGGTGGTACGGGATTTATTGGACATTACGTAGTGAAAGCTCTTTTGGAAAAGGGGCATGAGGTTGTTGTTGCCACACGCCATCCGAACAAGGTGCCGACATTGAGGGCGAATGCGAATGTTTCGTTTGTCGAAGCGGCTTTGACGGATTTCGAAAAAATGGGCGAGGGCCTGATTGGCTGTGATGCTTGCATTCATGTAGCTTTAGGTTGGGGCGATACCCCGAGTGCCATGCTCATGAACGATACTCGTGCGACTGTTGCTCTTTTGGAAATGTCTGCTCGTGCTGGTTGCGAGAAGTTTATCATGACAAGTAGTACTTCTGCGATGGGTCGCGTTCGTTCTGAAATGCGTGAATCGACAAGCAACATGCCTATAGATTTGTATGGTGCTACCAAGGCTGCAGGCGAAGCTTATGTGCTTGGCTTTAGTCATGGTTACGGTAGCCAGTTCCCTGATGTCAAGATGAAGCGTAATATCATTCGTCCGGGTTATACCTTTGGCAATCCAGCGTTCCCTGATGGTTGCTCGCAGCCGGACCGCCGCTTCTTCGATATGGCTTATGCCGTCAAGGAAAATCGCGACATCCATATCATCAAGAATGATGGAACTCAGTTTATCCATGCATCGCAGCAGGCTCAAATTTATATGAAATTGCTGGAGTCCGATTACAATGAAGAAATATTCCTTGGTCTCGGTTCAGAATGGATCAGCTGGAAAGAAATTGCTCAGAAGATGATTGCGCTCAAGCCGGGCTGTACATCCAAAATTGTGGAAACCGATATGGGCTGGGGTGATGAGCCGATGCTTTACGATGTTCAGAAAATCAAGGATAGCTTTGGACTTGTGTTTGATGCGCATGAATTTTTGGATGAACACATCCGTTGGACATTCGAAAATGCCTAATTGAATCAACGAAAAATATGGCTTATAAAAAAAAGCGTCGCTTTCGAGAGCGGCGCTTTTTGCTTATCTGTAAAATCTTTTAGTGGCAGACGATTAAGGCTATTATACCCAAGACCATTGCCAGTTTTATGATAGATTGTGCGCGGTGGTAATTCTTATGGTGGGCGCTAAAAATCGCGATGGCAAAACATGGCGTGAGCGTGATACCCGTGATGATGAGGAATAAAGGCGGGTAATTGAATTGGTAAATCTGGTCCATGTAATAAACGGGAATCGGGAGTGCTAGCCAAGAGAGGATTAAAAGGATTCCTGCAAGTCGGCGAGATTTCTTGCCGCCGGCGATAAGCGGGAACGTCATGATGCCTGCCTTGCGGTCGCCAGTCTTGTCTTCGAGATCCTTATAGATTTCGCGAGCCGTGGTGAGCAGGAACGCAAACGGAATGGCAGGAACGATGGCCCACATGTGTTCATCTGGATAAGCGTTTCCGGAGAAGTTGAAGTAGTACTGCACTGCAAATAGTAGCGGGGTTGTGCACAGAAAACCGATGGTCATGTTCTTGACGAGCGGAGTGCGTTTGAGCTTGCGGTTGTATATGATGAGCAGTGCGCAGAGCCCCGCAAAGAACCACAGTGGGAATGTTAAGATGATGGCGCCCATCCAGCCGAATCCCAAGGCGTGGTCCCAATCTTTGACAATCCCCATAAATTTAACGCATTCAATGATGGTATTGACAAGTCCGCAAAGAAGCGTCAATACCGCAAGGGCTTTCCATGCCCTTCTGGCGTCTCTAATTTTGATTTCGCCAGTTACAAGCGGTCGCTCTGGGCGGTTGATTTTATCGCTTGGTAAATCGAGAACATCGTTCTCTATATTGGCGAAGCCGATTGCGGCTGCAAATCCCAATGCTTGTATAATAAGAATGGGAATGGAGGGGATATCGCGAAGCAAAATGTAACCCATGATGAGCGTTGTGATTGCAATCACGATGTTGATGGGACGAACCATCTTAAATAGTGTATGAAATGTAGATCGCATAGAACTAATATATATAAATAGTGTTAGAAAGTAAAAATTTTTAAGCATATAATTATTCTAAATACATCTACAAAAAAAATAACCGCGGTCTAATAGCTATCTTTGGGGTATGGCTTTTTTCACTAAGAGTAATTTGGAAGATTTGAGAAAGGAAGCTGACCAGCTTTCTATATGCGTCGAACATTTTCTGTATGCGGCAGAACACATTCCCGAAAGCGACTGGAAAACGAAAGGCTTTTATGATAATTGCATCGAAAAATGCAATGGAAGACTCAAGGCTATCCATTTTTTAATGGAATCTATTCGCCGTGGTCGTCCGGTAACTGAAGAGGAACTGGAAGAATCTAGAGAGCTCGAAGACGAAAAACTTTCTAAATTGACTAGAAATGCGAAATAACGATTTTGATTCTTTCGAAAACGAAGAAGCTCCGCTAAAGAGTGTTCGAACGTCGCGGCGTGAACACAGAAGCCGCCGTATTGACGTGATGCGGGAATTGGAATCGGGAGTGGTGGATGAACGCCCGATTAAGGAGCGTTTTAGCCGCGAATTCAAAAAAGCCAAAATCAAGCGCATTAAGAATCCTGTCGAAAACATCGGCGAAGAAAATTGCGTGGAAGGCCTCGTGCTCGAAGTGCACCGCCGCACCTGCGAAGTGCGACTTTTAGACGAGAGAACGCCTGCTGCCGCAGGCTACAGACTAGAGACGAAAGATAATAACCAGAATGAAAACTCTCTCTCGTCTCTCGTCTCTCCACTCTCGCCTGTAGTTACCGCCATGTACCGTGCGACGACGTCCAAGACGCTTGGGGAATTCCCGGCGGTGGGCGACCGTGTTTTGCTAGGGCTTGTGAACGACGGCGATGACGAAGGCGATGGCGTTGGCTCGCAAAAGTATTGCGTTGTGCGCGTGCTCCCGCGTAAGAGCGAACTCAAGCGCCCGGGCCCGCGTGATAGCTTTTACAAGCAGCAGACGCTTGCCGCAAACATTGACCAAGTTGTGATTGTCGCGAGCGTGACGCAGCCGGATTTTAACTACGGCTTCATGGACCGCTTTTTGCTAGCCGCAAACTTGAATGACTTGCCGTTTGTGCTTGTGCTTACCAAGATGGATTTGCTCCCGAACGGCGAAGCTGACCTTTCAAGTGATATTCGCGACTTTATGAAAATCGTCGATAAGGTAATTCCCGTGAGCGTGAAAAGCGGCGATGGTCTTGAAGTCTTGCGCAATGAACTGGTCGGGAAGTCTTCCGTGTTTAGCGGAATGAGTGGCGTAGGCAAATCGACGCTCATTAACGAACTTGTTCCCGATGCCGAACTGCGTACGGGGGATGTCCGTGAACGCGATGGCAAAGGCCGCCATACAACGACGTCTTCGAGCTTGTTTGATTTTCCCGGTGGCGGTTACGTCATTGACACGCCGGGCATCCGAAGCATTGGTCTCATGGATTTGGAACCGGAAACGCTTGCGAAAATTTTCCCAGGATTTTTCGATAACGATCACTTTACATGCAAGTTTAGCAACTGCAAACATCTCAAGGAACCGGGTTGTGCGGTGCGTGCTGCCGTGGAATCGGGCAAAATTTCCGAAGCGCGTTATGCAAGTTACGTGCGAATCTTAAATTCAGGAAAATAATTTTATGTCAGATAGTGTAGTAAAAATAACGCTCATCGCTTCGATTATTTTGATGGGCTATAATATTTCTGAGTTTGCCACTAGCTTTAAAGCCGTCCGTGAAAAGGTGGGGGAGTTTTTGAGCTTGGCTCGCGAAAATTCGGCTTCGGATAAGGATTTGCGTTTGACTAATTTAGTTACTTCGTGCCTGTTGTCTCTAGGCTATGTGACTCTTGTTTATTTCTCGGATATTGTGGTTTGGGTTGTCGCTTTGGTTGTGCTTAAGTTGGTTATTACTCTACTTCTTTCTGATAAACTTTTGATTCAGGTTTTGCGCGATGGAACTCTTTCAAAAAAGAGTTATCTCGTCTCGAAATTAGATGCGCTTTTTAATGCCGTTATGGGTTTTGTTTTTGCTGTAATATTGGTACTCTAAGGTGAAAAAATGAACGCTATTGCCTCGAAAATGTTTATGCGCGTAATGGTCTTCATTGCGTTTGCTCTTGTGGCTGCAACATCGTCGTTTGCACAAGGTCTTCCCAGAAGTTCGACCAACTCTTCTACGGGGGCGTTTAGTCCGTTTGGGCAATCGTCTGGCGGGGGCGTAATGAATATGCGTTTTCCCGTGATTTTGGGCGGTTCTTTTGGACTTGGTTCCGGTGCGGGCGTGGGCGATGGGCACGATATAGGGCTTTGCGAAATCAAGCCAATGATTGGCGCGTGGATTCCTGGACTTGCTTTTGTGCGCTTGGGGTATGGTTTTTCGAGTTACGAAGAATCGGATAGCGAAAATCAAAAGAACGAAGTTGAATCGTCGAATTTTAGCGTTGATCTGGGTGCCCATCTTTTTAGCGAATTTTATGTGATGGGTTCTTATTCCAGAGTGAGTGCACTCAGTGAAAAAGGCGATATTGCTTGGAATGAATGGAGTGTCGGCTTTGGCACTTTTTGGATTGTTTTTTCGAGAACGTTCTTGACGCTTGATATTGGCTACCATTGGGTTCGTGAACATTATGACCCATTTATTGATAAAAATGTTAAGGGTGGTAGGCTCCAAATGAATCTTGGTTTTGCTGTTTTTGTGTATTAGTTTGTTTAAAATTTCAACGAGTTTGTGATGAAGAATGTTGCTGTTTTAGGTGGTGCTTTTGATCCGGTTCATAGAGACCATATGCGTGTGGCAAGAACATGTTTGGACCGTGGATTTTGTGATGAAGTTTGGTTTATGCCTAGCCCAGATCGTTGGGATAAGACGCTGAACGCAAGCCCCGAAGACCGCTTTGCCATGCTCGAACTTGCTTTTTCGGGCGACAAGCGCTTGGTGCTTTCGGACTTGGAAATTCAGCAAGGCGATTATCGTGGTTCGTATGTTTTCTTGATGAGCCTTAAGGAAAAGTTCCCGGATATCAATTTCCGCTTGCTGACCGGAGCCGACACTTACGAAGGCATTCCGCATTGGCGCGACCCGCTTAATTTTTACGGCACGAACTACAATGGTCATTTGTTGCTCCGCGATATTGAATTGATAGTGTTTGCCCGTAACGGATACCCGCAACCGGATGTAGAACAACATAATCGTAAAGGGTATGCTCCGCTTTATTGGCTTGGGCCCGAACAGGGCTTTAACGGCGTTTATTCGAGCACGGCTATTCGCAGGGAACTTTTGCTGAATCGTAGCGTTTGTCCGCAAGGACTGGAACCCTCGGTCTACGATTATATCATCAAGCACGATTTGTACAGGGAATAAAATGAGTTTTTATTTTTTTTTTGAAATGCAGGAATGTACGTTTTGCGGACGGGGCCTCAGCTCAGAGTGGATGCTTTCAGCATCATGATGCTTTTGACGCCTACGGCGTCAGCGGCTTCACTCGGTTATGCCGGTCTGCAAGCAGCCCGTCGCAACACTCGTTTTGCACGCTACTGCGAAGAAATAGCCTTGGCCGACGCTTCTATTCTCTTGACGAATTAACTTTATTCGTATAATTTGGTGAAATTTCTCGCTTATACAGATATAATAATTAATACTGTTTTTAGATAGGTGGATTTTTACATGGCGAAAGCTCCGTCGGATATGTTCTTTGAAAGCGAGGTGCGTCCGGAATACGAAGGGCGCCTTTTGCTTGATTCCCTCAGCGACCGCTTCACGTATCACAGTCGTGAGGACTGGATTGACCGCTTGTCGCGTGGGCTCGTGACGATTAATGGTGCTGTTGCCAATGTCGAAACGATTGCCCATCGTGGAGACAAGGTCGTGTATCACGTTGAAAATTACAGCGAGCCCGAAGTCCCGACGGATTTCGAAACTGTTTTTGAAGATGATGAGTTTATTCTAGTTGCAAAACCTGCGGGCGTTCCTGTGCACCATACAGGCCGCATTTTCTACAACACGTTTGCTGCAATTATCCGTCGTGAATTTGATTCCGAAACAGCAACGCCGATGCACCGCCTAGACCGCGATACTGGTGGACTTATCTTGTTTGCAAGGTATGGCGAAACGGCAGCACGTTTCCAGAAAAATCTAGACCGCATTTTGCTCCGCAAGTTTTACCTTGCTGTAGTGCGCGGAAAATTCCCCGAAGGTGAAATCGAATGCAAAATGCCTTTGCGCGAAGACCCTGAAGACCCGATCCGCTTGCGCATGCACCACCGTGCCGATGGTAAGGAGTGCTTTACGCGCTTTAAGCTCGTGCGCCACTTGGATTGCCCGAAAATTGCACCTGAACTTTCACTTGTGGAAGCAGAACTTATTACGGGCCGCAAGCACCAGATTCGCGCCCACCTTGCTGAGATGGGGTATCCGATCGTAGGCGACCGCTTGTACTATCGGGATGGTGTGTTTTACCAGAAACTAGCGCAAGGTGGCGAACTCACTGATGAAGACTTGAAGGTGCTTGGTGCACGAAACCAGATGCTTTTTGCATACAAGGTTGAACTCCAGTTGCCTTACTGGAAAGAACCGCGCGTTTTCGAAAGCCACGCTTTCCCCGCAGACATGGCGAAATTGTTGAGTAAAAACGCTTGAATTAACATTAAAAGCGCACTGGAGGGTGTGCAAAAGAACTTTTTGTGTGTGATTTTTGTATCTTATTGCACATGAATTTTTCATTCCTTCCTAAAGTATTGTTGTGTCTAGGGCTATCGGGCGTTTTTGCCGTGGCTCAAGAAACGGTCGAAAGCGTCCGCCGCCAAATCAAGGCTGTTGAAGCCGAAACGGCCCGCGAAAAATCAATGCACGACGCCGAAAAAAAGCGCCATGCCGAATTCGTCGAAGTCGGTCGCAAAAAAGTGCAGAACCTCTCGGCGCAGAATAAGACCCTGAAGGCCGAAATCGATTCGCTCAAGGTCGAACTCAAGAAAATTTCAAATGCGCGAGCCAAAACAAACGGCTCTATCCGCTATTTTGAAGGCCGCAAGACGAAGTACGCCGACTCGCTCGCAACCGTTATCGATTCGCTCGTGCCGTTCTTCGAATCGGATTTCCCGTACCGCACGGACGAAGCCGTCAAGAACATCCAAGAAATTGCAAGCATGCTGCATAAAGGCGTTATCGAAACGGACGACGCCCTGAACCGCACGATGGAAGTTTTCTACGACCGCATTCGCTTGGGTTACACCTCCGAAGTTTGGAAGGGCTTTTTGCAGGTGGATACCCGCAACGTGGCAGGAACGTATTTGCGTTACGGCGCTGTCGCCTCGATTTTCGTGAGCAACGACGGTAATGACGTCTTGTTCCTTACAAGAAACGGCTCCGGCTACGCTTGGAAGAATGTCTCCGAAGACCTCACGATGCGCACCATCCTCAAGGATGTGATGAAGGTCGCCGAAGGCAAGACCGCTCCAAGACTTGTAACTATCCCAGTCTCTTTCCCGAAGGAGGCTAACTAATGCTTTTTAGACGAAAGACGAAAGACGAAAGAATGTCATTTAGTAGCCCGTCATTCTCGACCGAAGGGAGGGAATCCATTATTTCTCGTAATACACTTGTGACGAGGTCCAGTGCACGTTTCCTTTTACCTCTTGTAGTAGCTGCATTCGCTATGTTCGCGCCGGCTTCTTACGCTCAGCAGAATACGACTGTCGATGCAGTCAAGAAACGCGCCGAACTCAACAGTGCCAAGGCTGACCTCGAAGAAGCCCGCCGCAAGCGCGACATGGCTGTCGCCGCCCGCTGGAAAGACCGCGAAACGTTCAACAAGGAACGTGAACTCTTCAATGAAAAGTATCAGCTCGGCAAGGAGCGCGTCGATGCATTGATGTCCGAACGCACCCGCTTGCTCGAAGATGTACGTGTTGCTCGCGAAGACTTGGCACAAGTCAAACTCCAGGCAGAAAAGGCCCGTGCCGAATACCTCTCGCTCGCCGCAGGCCCGGAACGCTTGGAAATGCTTGCCAAGTTCCAGGAACAGGGCGTGCCGTTCAAGGTGGCAGAACGCGTCGAAGCGCAGAACAAGGTCAAGAAGGAAATGGGCCTTTACAGGGATAATCCGCTCCGTATTGCCCGTGCGATGCTCGATGTCGCGAAAAAAGAAATGAAGTTTACGCGTGAAGTACGCACCGAAAAAGCGGATCTCATGTTCGGTAGTTCCGTTGCTGAAGGCGACCGCATGCGCTTGGGCGGCCTCTTTGCTATGCAGATGGCGAAAGTCACCGACGTGAACGGTTTCCACCCGTCGGCATTGATGCTTCCGGTCGCAGGCGAAAAGAAGCGCGTTTATAGCTGGCAAGAAAATCTCACGCCCGAAATGCGCAAGGAAGTGGCCAAGGCTTTTGCTAGCGCTAACGACTCTGCATTCGTGATGGTTCCGGTCGATGTGCTCCTCAGTACGGAACTTTCTAGCGAACTGGCAAACCATCAGGAAACCACATGGAAAGAAGACTTTGCTGAATTCTTCCACAACGGCGGCATTCTGATGTACCCGATTGCAACGCTCTTTATTCTCGGTATTATCATTTTCCTTGTTCGCTTTGTGTGGCTTATTGTGCTTGGTTTTGGTGGTCGTAGCGCTCGTGCTGCAACAAAGGCGCTCGCTGCTGGCGACGTGAAGCTTGCGACTGCAGAATCCGTGAAGGCCCGCGGCGAAGTGGGGAAGGTACTCCGCTCCGTTTTGGGCAAGAATTTCAAGGACCGTGCAAGCGCCGAAAAGTCCCTCGAAGTCTTGTTCGCTGGCGAAGTGCCGAAGCTCGAAATGGGCCTCAGCTGGATTTCCGTGTTCGCGGCAACCGCTCCGCTCCTTGGTCTCTTGGGTACCGTTATGGGTATGATCGAACTCTTTAACGTGATTACCATGCACGGCACGAGCGACCCGAAGCTTTTGGCTGGCGGTATTTCCATTGCCCTCGTGACGACGGAAGCGGGCCTTATTGTTGCCATTCCGCTGCAACTTTTGCATACGCTCCTCGTGAACATTTCGGATATGGTTCGTACCCGCATGGAAAAGACGGGCCTTGCTGTGCTCAACGCAATCTGGATTAAGGAAAAGTAATGGACGAATATTCCGTCATCGAAGCGACCATGAGCATCCTGCTGCGCGGCGGCTGGGTGTTGCTCCCGTTGTTCCTCATCGGGTGGCTTGGTTGGTTTTTGATGTTTGAACGTTACGGCTATTACTTGATGCTCAAGGGGCGTTCGACTTCGACGTTCTTCAAGGATCTAGATGCGTTTGGCGAAGAAGCTGCGTTTGCGCGATTGAAAAAGCGTCGCTTTGGGTATTTCCTAGCGTTGGTGGAAAATATTCGTGAGTATCGCAAAGACGGGCCAGTGGCGGTGCGTAATGCTATGCTTGCAACGCGTCATAATTTGGATGTAAGCCTTTCGAAATCGCTCAAGACTATTGCAACTTGTGCTTCAATAGCTCCCTTGCTTGGCCTCTTGGGAACCGTATCGGGCATGGTGCATACGTTCGAAACAATCCAGAAATTCGGTTTTGGTAACCCGGTTTTGCTTGCGGATGGCATTTCCGAAGCTCTCCTCACGACGCAGGCGGGGCTTCTGGTGGCGTTCCCGCTGATGCTTGTTTATAACTATCTCGAAAGTCGAGTAGATTCTATTGGTGATTTTGCCTGGGGCGAAGCGCTCAAGTTCGAAGAACGCTGCTTTGCCAAGGAGGTTGAATGAGTTTTATACGTAAACGTTCGAGAAGCGGTGGTGGCATTGATGTGTCGCCGATGCTCGACATGGTGTTCATCCTTTTGATCTTCTTTATCGTGACCTCTACGTTTACCCGCGAAACGGGTGTAGATGTGACAAAGCCGAAGGCGAGCTCTGCAAAGGAGCTTGCGAAGGAAAGCATCTTGATTGGCGTGACCCGTCAGGGGACCATCCACATCAATGAAACCCAGGTGAACCTCTCGACGCTCCAGACCGTGCTCCGCCAGATGATGGCCGAAGCGCCTGACCGCCCGGTGATTATCGTAAGCGATCGCGATGCTCCCAACGGCGTAGTCGTTGACATCCTCGACGAATGCAACCTCGCCAAAGTCCGTAAAGTCTCCATCTCCGCGAATAAGGAGGAGTGATGAATAGACGAAAGAACGGAGCTTCGCTCCTACAGACGAAAGACGAAAGAATATTCGCTAAAGGGGAAAGCTTTCCCCTCGCTCGCACTTCGTTGTTCGCTACCCTTTCTAGCGGGGACTCTGTCGCCATCCCCGCAACGCCCCGCTCATCTATCGTCTATCGTCTATCGTCTTTCGTCTAAACCATGCTTGATTTCTGTGCTAAATATTTCCGATTCCCGGTGGCGTTCGTGCTCTCGTTTGTCGTTGGCGCGGTGTTTTTCCTTGCTATTCCGGTAATCAACGTGCTGTTCTTTGACAAGGGCGTCAAGACCGAAAAGCCTTTGGAAACGGTAACCGAAGTCGAAGTGTTGGTGAGCGAAAAGAAGCAAGAAGTCAAGCAGAAGGTTATCCGTACCGTTACAAACCCGAATCCGTTCAAGGTCTCGGCGCACATGGGCGTTTCCCGTAGCCAGAATTTCCAGATGGATTTGTCGCTCGCTCGTGGTGCCGCTGGCGATGGTGTTGCTGTGGATGCCGGAACTATGGAAAACGTCATTTACGAGGCTGGCGAAGTGGATGAACAAGCTCAAGTGCTTCGTGAAATTCAGCCGAAGTTCCCGGATCGCGCCAAGAAAATGGGCGTGTCGGGTTACGTGAAAGTGTTTATTGTGATTGATGTGAACGGCGATGTGTCGCAGGCTCAGGTGCTCACACAAGACCCAGTAGGATACGGCTTTGATGTCGAAGCGCTCAAGGCTATTCGCCAGTGGAAATTCTCTCCGGCGCAGTTACGTGGCTTCCCAGTAGCGCAAAAAGCTACAAAGGAGTTCCGTTTTGTCAAATAATTTTAATTACAAATTTGGGAATTCTTTGAGTAACGCTATCCGTACCGCATGCGGGCGGGGCCCCAGCTCGGAGTTGACGCCTCTGGCGTCAGCGGCTTCACTCGGTTATGCCGGTCTGCAAGCAGCCCGTCGCAACACTCGTTTTGCACGCTACTGCGAAGAAAATACCTTGGCCGACGCTTTAGAATCAAAAAAAATAGTTGCCTGCTTTAAACGCATACTTCTTGCGGTCTGCTTCTTATTGCTGTTACCGTTAAACAGCTTCGCTGCCGATGATTTCTTCTTCAAGGCGAACGAGCTTTACGACCAAGGGCGTTACAAGGAATCGGTGAAGTATTACCGTGCGGCGATTGACGATGGCCGTTACGAGCCGTTTGCGTGGTTCAACTTGGGTAACGCGCTTGTGCAGCTTGGCAAAAAAGAAGTCGCGATGGTTGCCTACAAGCGCACTGTCGAACTGCTCCCGGATTTTGTGAAAGCATGGATGCTCCTCGGCGATTTGTACTACCTCGCCGAATCTCCGAGCGATGCGATTGTCGCCTACAATCGAGCCATTGAACTCGGGACTGAAACGGACCACATCCATTTTGCCCTTGCGGAATGTTATATGAAAGGGAGTGACTGGACGCTTGCCCAAAAGCATTTTGAACGTGCGCTGGCGCTGAACCCGGACCGCATGGATGCCTGGTACGGCCTTGCCGAAGTCTATGAAAAGCTTGGCGATTACGAATATGCGGTGAAAACACTCAAGAATGCGCTCCAGATGACAGCGACTGCTGGCGCCGACGTGCATTACACGCTTTCGTATTACTACCGCAGCATGGATTCTACGCGGCTCGCACTCAATGAAATGGAAAACGGCATCATGATGGATCCCGAAAATGTTTCCGCTCGCCGCTATCTTGCACAGATGTACGTCAAGAATGAATCTCCGTGGATGGCGATTTTCACGCTTGAAGAAGGCCTCCGTCACAAGAAAGGAATTGCGGACTTGAATCTTGATTTAGGACAAATTTATTTCATGCAAAAGCGCTACGACGAAGCGTTTGAATGTTACATGAAGGCTTGGCGTGCGGGTAATTCTCAGGGCCGCATTGGTGCCGAAAACGTCGGTCACGTCTTCTCGAATGCTGGCGACACCGAAAAGGCCGAAGCCCTCTACGCCCGCATCCGCGAAAAGAAGTAAATGAAGAAAAACTTCCCGTTTTCTCTTCGAGTTCTCGTATTTATTATTGCGTATGTGCTGTTTGCGGTTGTAGCGACAGCTGTTGGTGTAGCCTTTAAATTTGGGTATGCAGAAGCTGCGTTGTGGCTTTACTTGCCTCTTGCAGTTCCTATGTTATGGTTGCTGTTGGCTGTTTTCGTAATTAAATTTATCAGGATGTTTTGGAATAAACAAAATATTATGAAGCCGAAGGACGATTTGCAGCAGAAGCATGTTAACGCAGTCATTGTTAACGTGCTTAATATGGTAGCCGTAGTTTTCTTTACGCTAGTGGTGGCGTTGAGTTTTTTGATCTCGATGTGATTTACGATTACCCTTTCTTTCTGTCTTGCCAGGTGCTTTCGTTGAACAGCTGGCCTTCGGAAAGTCCGTATTTTTCTTCGACACCGGCCTTTGAAATCGCGGTGTTGATGTCGATTTTTCCGCGAATAGCTTGCGTGTATATGTCAATCTTGCGGCGGACAGATTCGGGTTCTTCGTCTAAGAGTTCTAGGCGGAAGTTGCTCACGTTTTGGGCGATGAGCCTTGGCAATAGCTTGAGGGCGGATTGCGGTTTGCCGACAAAGAGCGTGTTGCGGCATTCGGCATCGGATTGCAAGAAATGGCGCTCTCCCTTGTGGTCGAGAATTTCGACTTTATGCTGTGTGCAAATCTTTTTGCATTCGGGGAAGCGGCGACCGGTCGTGAGGGCGCGTGCGAAGGCGCAGTATTCCGAGTGGAATGCGGGCATGTACTGGTGCAGCGCAAGTTCGAGCTTGTTTCCGTCGATGTTCTTGAGTAAGTCAAAAAGCTGGGTGCTGTTGAGGTCCCACGACGGATGCAATTTTTCGAGGCCTTGAGCCAAAAGCCAATCGTATGTGGCACTGTTGGTGGCGTTCAGGCTGTAGTCGCCGATCATCGGGATTCCGGAATCTTGGAGGAGCGCGAGCGAACCCAAGTTACGTACCAGTGCAAATTCCGGCATGAGCGTGAGAATTTGCTTGATGTAATGGTTCTCGCCGGGCTTGTGGATGCGGAGGGTCGCGATGCCTGTTTCAAAGCCGAGCTTGTGGATGCGCTCGAGCGGTTCGTCGTATTTCACGCCCCAGTCAAAATCCATGACGACTTTGTCGATGTCGAGGCCTTGCAATGCGTCGATTTGCTCGGGACGGCGAACGAGAACAGTGATGTTCATGCGGCGGGGTGTCGCGCAGTTTTCTGTTGCGATTGCGGCGTTGTCGCTGTTGGATTTGCTCGCGACTTTAACGATGCTGTGTAGAAATGCGCGACCGTTTTCCGCAGAGGGTGCAAGTTCCTTCCACTGCAAGCGTTTCTCGTCAAATGCTTGAATGGCTTCTTGACGGAGCGAACGCAAGACTTTGCCGGGGAGGAATGCGTTTGCTGGCAACTTGATTTCAAGCTTGTCGAGAACGTAGGCGGTTGCGGAGAGTGCCGAAAGTTCTTTCTTGGCGATGGCCTGGAGTGCGTCGGATGCGACCTCGTTGCGGAAAGCTTCGAGGATGGCGCCGTTGACGGTGACCGCGCGCGTCTCGTTATTTGCTGTGCGCGTCTCGTTTGCGATTGCGCGTTTTTCGCGTGCATTTGCGTTGGCGTTTGTGCCGCGTGTTTCCGAAATCGTGAGCTTGAGCGGTTCGCCGATTGTACCTTCGAGTGTCATGCACACGGGAATGTGCTTGGCGAAACTCTTGTCGGTGAACGTCTTATGGAGTTCTTTTTCGAGAGCGGGGGAGTCGTTGCGGTACGCCTTCATGCCGTAAGAGACTTTGCGCAAGTTGAATTCTCGACTGAATTCCAGACGAACTTGCGATTTCGCGGATGTCTCGGAGTGCATCTTGCCACCGCGCGTATTTTCCCTTGCATTTCTGGCGCTTCTCGAATCCTGCGAAAACATTTCCGATTTTGCGGAACGTCTCGAATTTTGCATCGCGGCATTCTCGCTGTGCGAATTTCGGGCGAATGTAGCTTTGTACAGTCGGCTTCCCGTTTGGCGTGGTTCGGGCTCTGCCCTATATTCTTCGAATAAGATTCCGTCGCCAGGCAACAATGTGCATGGAACAGGCTTGTCTTCAAGTTCCACAATCACGCCGCCGCGTTCCACCTGAACGACGGTTCCGATGAGTTCGCCATGGTGGTTCGAGAACGATCCATCGACGAGTTCTTGGTGGTTTACGCCATCGAGCCAGCCGGTGTTGAGACCGCGCGAGAAAAGCACTTCGAGCGGTTCCAGGTCTTGCGCTTTCAACCCTAAATCCGCCGCGCAGTTCCTGTTAGCGTTCGCGCAGTCCCCGTCAGCATTCGCACTGCTAGCATTCAACTTATCGAGTGCTTTCCTATAAGCGTGCGAAACGGCAGCGACGTATTCTGGGCTTTTCAATCGCCCTTCGACTTTGAGCGATTCCACGCCAATTTCGCAAAGTTCTTCCAATTTTGGGAGTGCACACAGGTCTCGGGTGCTAAATAAATAACGGGCCTTCGGGTCTTTCCATTCCTTGCCATCGACGAAAATGCGGTAGGGGAGGCGGCAGCTTTGGGCGCACTGTCCGCGGTTTGCGCTGCGCCCGCCGAAGTTTTCGCTGGTGAGGCACTGGCCCGAATACGAAACGCAAAGCGCCCCGTGGATGAAAACTTCTAGTTCTAGGTCGGTGAGGCTCTTGATTTGTGCAATCTGCTTTGATAAAAGTTCGCGAGCCAAGACTGCTCTTGAAAATCCGATGTCCTTGACCAAGTTCACCGCTTCGGAACTGGCTAGTGTCATTTGCGTGCTCGCGTGGATTTCCTGTTCCGGGCTAATGGCCTTGATGAGCCTAGCAAGCCCGATGTCCTGGATGATGAATGCATCCGGTTTTAACGCAATCAAGCGTTCCAAAAATGCTGGCAATTCCTGAATCTCGCGCTCGAAGATGAGGATGTTCATCGCGAGGTACGTCTTGACGCCGCGCAGCCTCGCGTAACGAATCATTTCTTCAACATCTTCGAATGAAAAATCTTCGGTTCTGCCACGGGCGTTCCAATGGGGGACTCCGTAATAAACCGCGTCCGCCCCGTTGTTGATGGCGGATTCCAGCATGTCGCGCGTACCGACAGGCAAAAGAAGTTCAGGCTCGTTCATGAGCTAAAAAATAGAATTTACGCTTCGTTGAGGTCGTAGCCGAATTGCACAATGGCGCCGGTTTGCATTTCACGGAAAATGCGCAAGTGGGCTAGTCCGTCGAAAACAGCCAAGTCGAGCGCTTCCCGGTTGTCGTCTGTATCATCACCGAATGTAACAGAAATCATGTTTTCGAGAGAGCCTTTAAAACCCTCATGGATTACCTTTACATATTTATATTCAGGGTCCATTAAAAAAACGGCATCGTGAATAAACTTGTCTTTGTAGTCTGGATCGGATTTGCTACCTATTCCAGATTCGTCTCTTACGGAAACCGAACCGCTAAAACCTGAATCCTTAAATTTTGACCATATTTGTTCAAGCATAATGACGCTCTGTGATATGTTAATAAAAAATAATCTAAATTATGTTCCATGTTCAAGAAAACTATAATTTTGTCGTTTATTGTTTGCATTTTCATGTTGGGTATGGCTGGTTGCTCTAACCAGGATGCTGAGTATAAAATTGCAACACTTACGGAAGAAAACTCCCGTCTGGCACGTCAAGTCCAAGTTCTCAAGGCTACTTTGGATTCTTTGAACGCCCATAATAAGGCTGTGGATCATTCCCTCAAGTCGCTTGACATGAAATAAGTGCAAAAATCTTTCAATTTTGACACATTTATGTCAAATTTGGGCTCAAAAAACACGAAATTTTTTCTAAATTTGTCCGCGTGACTGGCCCCCGGTTTGTCGCCAAGGCGAAAACCAATCTTGCTTCCAAATGAGAAGCCCCGCGACCGTCAAGTCTCCAAGGAGGCGCTAGTAAGATGGTCTTTAATTAACCCACATTCCAGTCACCCCGCCTGCAGGTTTTTTTTCCAGCTTGCTTGTGTGGTTCAACCCTTACTTTATGAGGTGCCCGAATGGAATACATCGCTCTCGCACTTTCACTTGTTGCAGTGATTTTGTGCATTGTTATCCTGACTAAGGTGAACAAACTCCTTACCATGCTTCGTACCCCGATTTTCAAGAAGCTCACCCCGGACATGAACTTGAAGCCGTCCGCTCGTCGCCCGATCAGCGCACAGGAAATGGCTCAGCGCGGTGAACGTAATAATAAGGAAAATCGTCAGAACAAGGAACGTCCGGCTAACAACAATAATAAGGATAATCGCAACCAGCAGGCTGCTGCTCAGGCTCCTGCAAATCGCGAACGCAACGAACAACATCAGCGTCCGGAACGTGGTCCGCGCCGCGAACGCCGTCCGGAACGCCCGCATCGTGAAGCTAACGTTGAAGCTCCTGCTGCTGCCGAACAGGCTGCCGCTCCGGTCGCCCCGGTTGCTGAAGCCCCGGTTGCCGAAGCTCGTCGCCCGCTCGCTCCGCGTATTCCGGTTGAAACTCCGGCTGCTCCGGCTGTCGAGGCTGCCCCGGTCGCTCCGGTTGCTGAAGCCCCGGCTGAAGCTGCTGCCGAAACCGTTTTTGATCCGTCCAAGGTCCGCTATGGCCGCCGCAACGTGATCAAGAAGGCTCCGGAACTCTCCGAAGAAGCTTAATTCTCACGAATATTGCTTTTGCAAAAAAAAATTCCCAGTCCGTTCGGATTGGGAATTTTTTTTAGACGTTTTCGTAATGGCCTTTGCAAGAAAGAATGTCGATAAATTCGCCATTGATTCTGTAGATTAGTCGGTTTGCATCGTCAATTCGCCGGCTCCAGAATCCACTGAGGTTTCCTTTCAAAGCTTCAGGCCTGCCAATACCTTCGAAATGGTTGCGCTCGATATCTTTTACAAGTTGGTTCACTCTTTTGAGCGTTTTTTTGTCTTGAAGTTGCCAGTAGAGATATTCTTGCCACGCTTGTTCGGAAAATGCGATTTTAGCCATTTTCCATCGCCTCCAGTTCTTTCATCGTCTTCACTATGCCTTTCCCGGCGTTTAGCTGCTCGATGCCTTTTTTCAGAGCTTCGATGTCATTTGCTTTGGCGTTGTAACGAGCTGTGGGCTCGCGGATTTCAAAGGGGATGCGGTGCTCGTTGATGACGTTCTTGATGAACATATAGATGGCTGCTGAGGCGGATAGCCCTACATTATTGCAGAATTTGTCAAAACGTTCTTTGTCTTTGCTGTCGATTCGTGCGGAAACTGTTGCCTGTGCCATAAAAACGCTCCTTTTTATAGGAATCAATTTATAAAAATATAGTGCAAAGTGCAATAGATTGAATTTAATACTCTGCGATATAATGCAAATTGCGTTGTTTTGCAGAAAGTGCGCGGTACTTTGTGTTTTTTGAGGTTGTTATCATTTTTCTTTTGCGTTGGGGGTCTTCTATTTCTTATCCATTTGTGATTTCCTTGATTTATGGTTAAAACGTTTTTGAATACAAAAGTTTCTTTCATCTTTCTAAAAAGAATAAAATGTAATGTCATATTATGTCATTTGTGAAAATGGAAAAATAGAATGTCATAATATGTCAGTCTGTAAATCTATATTTGAAAAAGTCCTAAACGAGGTGCTCTTTATGCAGAAAACATTTTCACAATTTCAACTCAAGCAGATTCTCTCCTCGTCCAATCCAAATGCCGAAATCGAATTGCATAAGGACGAATTTTTTGACTTTATTGATCGTTACATGGTGGGTTGCGAACATAAGAATTTCCATTGCGAAGGCGATGTCTGGGAACATACGAAACTTGTGATTCAGAATGTCGTTGCAGAAGAACACGATTGGATTGATGTGTTGGCGGCGTTGCTTCACGATGTGGGGAAGAAAGATGCTCTAGAACGCAACGATGGCAAGAATATGCAGGGGCATGAAATTGAAGGGGCCCGCATTGCTTTTGACTGGCTTGTGAAAATGGGCTTTGACCGAGAAGCCCGAGAGCCGGTTCTTTGGATTATTCGCAATCACATGAAAGCTTTGGATTTAAAGGTCATGCGTTCCAAGTATGATATTTGGTTGTTGGTTAAGCATCCATGGTTCGGGCGGTTGCAACGCTTGGCTCGTGCCGATTGTAAATCGACTTTGAACATAGATGGCAGGCCTCGTGATGACTTTGATGTTTTTTTGAAACGCCCTATTGTTGCGGAGTGCATTGAAAAAGAAATGCCTACCGCCGTGGTCAAAGCGGATGATTTTGCTTTGCAAAAGTGGGACGATGTTCGCTTGGAAAAGGCGCTCGTTTTTTGCCATAAAATGCAAATCAATGGGGGTGTCCTTTCCAAAGAAAGTTTAATTCGTGCCGCCATCAACTCTATAGGAGGTAACAATGGTTGATAACTTTAAGATTATTCGTTCGATGCTCAAGTTCGAAAGTCCTGGCGACTGCTATTACGTTCAATTGCTCCGCAGGCAAAGCGATGACCCGAAAATTGGAGGCGTTCCCGATTCGGCGTATCACGGCAATATGCACAGTCGCTCTATCAAGGATTACTTTATTTCGTCGCTAGCGCATTTTGACGAAGTCGAAAAAGAAATCAAGACGATTTGCGAGGTGTTCAATGTGCGTGCTTACATCCGTTTGAACAAGCGAACGTTCAAGGATATTTCGATGGTCATCTTCAAGCATATCACCGAAGAAATTTGCTCTGGCGAAACGTTTGCGCCGCCGCTTCATTTGGTGGCAAGAGCTGCAGGCCGAGCAAATGGCGCTGGCAAATCGAAAACCTGGATTGTCGATGTGGATGCAGAATTTGTTCCGTACAAACAGTCAATTCGTGAAATGGTCGAGAAGTGCGAACCATTCCAGTCTTCAAATGATATCGTTGAAATCCAGACGAAAAATGGATTCCACTTGATTGTGAAACCGTTCAACACGGCAAGAATGGATGAACTTTGGCAATCGTTCTGTTCTGAAAATAAAATTGACTTGCCGCGATTCGACATTCACAAGGACAATCCGACAATTCTGTATGTGAAGTAGTTCATTACCAATATCAAAAAAACAAACCCCACCAGAGGTGGGGCTTTGCATTGCGCGGTTTCGAGTTGCGGTGCAGTTCCTATCGCGGCTTTTCAACCAGCGGTATGCTGCATTTTTAGAATTCAATCAGTCCCTTGGCTTCGTCGGCGAGGATGACCTTTGTTGCCATGCCGACGAAAAGTCCGTGGCCGACAATACCGACAATGTGTTCCAAGTCGCGGGCGAGCTTGTCTGCATCGGCGATGGGCGGGAACTTTGCATCGGCGATGAGGTTGCCGGAATCGCTAATTACTGGACCGTCTTTGCCAGGTGCGCCCATGCGAACCTTGACTTCGCCACCGAGCTTCTTCACGCGTTCGGTCACGACGGCGATTGCACCCGGGATGATTTCGAGCGGGACGGCGAACTTGGTGCCGAGCTGCTGCACGGCCTTGCCAGAATCAGCGATAATCACGTAGTTGTCCGTCATGGAGGCGACAATTTTTTCGAGGAGGTGTGCTGCTCCGCGGCCCTTGATAAGGTTACGGTTCGGGTCGATTTCGTCGGCACCGTCAATCACCATGTCAAGGTGGCTGACTTCGCCCATTTCCTTGAGTGGAATTCCGAGGCTGCGGCATTGGAGTGTGGTGCTCCAGCTGGTGGATACGCCAGTCACGTGGATTCCTTCGGTCTTGATGCGTTCGGCAAGGCGGTTCACCATGTGGGCTGCCGTGCTGCCGGTGCCGAGACCGACTGTCATTCCGTCCTTAATCATGTCCGCAGCACGAACGCCTGCAGCCTTCTTGAGTTCATCCATCGATGCCATTAGCGCCATCTCCTTTCGTTTGAATCAAAATTGTCATCGCCCATGCGATTGTCGTAACTGTCGTAGTTATCGTAACCATCGTAATCGTCTTCGTCGGGGAATCCAGATTCTTGTTCGGTAAAACTTGCATCTACGATGTCTACCACTTCGACGTTAAATGTCAGGTCTTTGCCTGCGAACGGGTGATTCCCGTCCACAATCACGGTGTCTTCGAGAATTTCCTTGATGATGTAGATGCCATCGCTCTGTTCATCGTCATCGTCGAGGTTCAGGTCGTTTACAAATTCTTCGGCGGTGTCCGGCAACTGGAATTCGCGCATGTCGTTGTCCTGGAACATTTCGAGTTCCATGCCGAGCCAAAGCTCGCCGACTTCGCGCAGTTCTTCCTTGGGCACTGTGAGGATGAGATCCTTGCGGTATTCACCATAACCCAAATTAGCGGGTATGTTTACGGTGAACTTTTCTCCCAAGCGGCGTCCGTTCAATGCGTCTTCGAGCCCGGGAATGATGTTGTTGTATCCGTGGATGTACACGAACGGCTGTGAGGCGGGGACTTCTTCAAGAATCCTTTTGCCTTCTCTGAGGGTGTAGGCGATACTCACCTTCATCTTGTCTTGAATGACTACCATACGTGCCCAAATTTAGTAACTTTTACCAATTTCGCCACTTATATATTTTTGTTTTTCTAAATTGCAAGTATGCTTTACGGTATTTGTTCTGATATCCATTCCAATGCCACCGCTTTTAAGGCTGTTTTGGAGTCTATGCGGGATAACGGCGTGGAACGGAAGGTGTGCCTTGGGGATATTGTGGGTTATGGTGTCGATACAGATGAGTGTGTCGACTTAGTTCGTGAAAGTATGGATTTTTGCTTGATCGGGAACCACGATAGCGTGGCGGTCAAGAACGAATCGAGCGAGGGATTCAATCCTTATGCAAAACAGGCGATTGAATGGACGCAAAAGCATCTGTCCAAGGAGTCTGTTGCGTATATCCGTTCGCTTCCGTACATTCACGAAGAGAATGATATTTGTTTTGTGCATGCGTCACCGTTGTCTCCGGCAGATTGGGTTTACGTGACCGATTTGGAAGATGCGCTGAACGCCTTTGACCATTTTTCGGAGCGCTACTGCTTTGTGGGCCATACGCATAGCCCGGTCATCATTGCGAGCCGTCCTATGGCAATCCCGAAGATTCTCGACGAGTACGAGTACGTGATTGCGAATACGGAGCGTTTGTTGGTGAATGTCGGTAGCGTTGGGCAGCCCCGAGACCGCGACCCGCGTGCCTGCTGGTGCCTGCTCGATACCGAGACCAAGTGCGTGCGACTCATCCGCGTGGATTACGACATTCGTGAAACGCAGAACCGCATGAAAAAACAGGGGATGCCCTCGTTTTTGATTGACCGGTTAAGTGTAGGAAGATAGGGTTGTGGTTAGTATGCAGTGGTTAGTAAACAGGAAATATATTAAGTGGTTAGTAAACAGTGGCTAGTAAACAGGAATGTAAAAAGAACGTTCTATTTGCAATCCTAACCACTAACCACCAACCACTAATCACTTATTATGAAATGGATTCTCGCAGTTTTCGGTCGTGCTGGCTCTCCGTTAATAGCGGAAGAGGTTGAAAAGTACGTGAAGCGTTTGCGTAGTTCTGCAAAGCCGCTCGAAGTGGTGGAACTCAAGGAATCCAAGCTCGACGACCATGCCCAGGCACTTGCTCAGGAAGCCGCCCTGTTCGAAAAAAAATTCCCGCGCAACGAATTTAAGCGCGTGATTCTTTCCGAAGAAGGCAAACTCATGGACACGGTCAAGCTTGCCGATACACTTTCGGCCCGTTTCCCTGGAAATATTGTGTTCTTGATTGGCTCGGCGTACGGCATCGACGAGAACTTGAAAAAGACCGCCGACTTGCTATTGAGCCTTTCTCCATTAACATTCACTCACGACCATGCAAGGATGATTACGGCAGAACAACTCTACCGCGTCCAGATGGTCATGCAGAACCACCCGTATCACCATAGGTAGGAGTTAGGTAACAGGTGACAGGTATTAGGAGAATAATCGCGGTGGAGCCGCCTTATAATAGAAGCGAAAAATGTGATATTTGTCCAAACCTCTCTAACAACTCCTTAGCATCTGTTTTCTACTGTTTACTTACTACTCCTAAACCCTAAAACCTAACCCCTAAAACCTGACTATGCTTATTTCCGCAATTGTAGCTGTTTCAGAAAATAATGTCATCGGGCGCGATGGTCACTTGCCATGGCACCTTTCTCAGGACCTTAAGCGCTTCAAGGCGATTACCACGGGGCATGCGATTGTTCTCGGTCGTAAAAATTACGAAGACATCGGCCGCCCGCTCCCGAACCGCACGAACTACGTGCTGACTCGTAACAAGGATTTTCAGGCTCCGGGCTGCATCGTCTGTTCGTCGCTCGAAGAGGCTATCGAAGCCGCTCGTGCTGCAGGCGAAACGGAATGCTTTATCATCGGCGGGGCGGCGGTTTACCGCGAGGCGATGCCGCGTGTCGAAAAACTTTATTTGACGAGAGTGCTCTCGCATGTCGAAGGCGATGTTTATTTCCCGGAGTGGGGAGAATCATTCCATAAAATGAGCGAAGAAGCGTTTCCGGCCGATGAAAAGAATGATTTTGCAACAATTTTCGAAGTATGGATACGAAAAAAATAAGATTCTATCGTCTTTAGAATTACTTATTATTAAGAATGATGTTATTGAGGAAAGGTAAGAGACTTTTAAAACTGTTGATTGCAGTGTTTGCCACTGTAATCGTAGCTTTATTTGTTGTTAGTTTTAATGGCGCCTGCCGTCATAGCTTGTCTGACAATGTCATCAAGCTTAACGATGGTTGGTCCATATCTTTTTCTGATGTTCATCTCTCGGCGTTAGAACATGTATCGGATTTTCGAGTCCCGTCGAATATAAAGCCGGGGGATTCCATTATCTATGAGCGCGACATGAAGAATGATTCCATTCCCTTGCCGACGACGCTTCGTTTTCATGCTTATCACGTTGCTGTGGCCGTTTATGTCGATAGTGTTTGCTATTATCGTTATGGCTTCGAGCGTTTTAAAGAGGGAAAGCTTGTCGGTAGCGGCATCCATCTTGTGAACATGCCGGAGTTCATCGATAATCATAAAATCCGTGTGGTGACTGTTGTTACCGAAAGTGCAGCCGCAAAGTCGGTCACGTCTATTGAACTTTTACGCTCTAATAGCATGACGGATTATTTTGCCAAGAATTTCGATTCCCTTACCATTGGTATTTTCCTGATTTTCTTTGGGATGATTGCCTTTATTACAGGCTGCTGTGCCGTTGGTTTTGAAAGGGCTTATTATCGTCTTATTTTGATAGGGCTTTTTGCGAGCTTGATGGGGCTTTGGACGCTCAACTACGCAAAGTGCATCCAAGTTTTCTCGGTCAATTATGCAATGGATACGACGCTTGAGTATATCTCGCTTTATCTTGCGGCAATCCCATTTGGGCTTCTTGTTATTAACATGCGCGCAGGAAAAATCGCTAAGTGGAAGTTGAATGTTTTGAAAGGTCTCGTTGCTCTTGGAGTGTTGTTCTTTGTCGTAACGACGATTTTGCACGTAACCGATATTGCGCATTATCCGACGTTCCTGTTTGCTTATCATCTCTATATTTTGCTCTCCTTCTTGTTCATGGTATTTTTCCGTGTATTCTATGAGCGTGGAGCGGGGTTGCAAGAAAAAATTCTTACATCTGGAACTGTTGTTTTCGTCTTGTTTGGTATTGCGGATCTGTTCCGTTATAATGTGCAGAACTTGTTTGGCTTGGAAAAGTCGTTCCTGAATGCAACGTGCTTGCCTGTGGGAACGCTCCTGTTCATTGTGCTATTGATGGTGGGCTACCTCGTTTACATGTACGGAGAATTGATGGACAAGACCGAAAAGGAAGTTCTCCGCCAGATTGCGTATAGGGATGCTTTGACAGGCATTTACAACCGTGCTAAGTGCGAACGCATTTTCGAAATCTTGAATCATGAAGATAACGATTATGCCATCGTGAGCATTGATGTGAACGGGCTAAAGTATGTAAATGACACTTTTGGACATTCTGCAGGCGATAAGCTCTTGTGCTCTTTTGCCGAAGTGTTCAAGGAAGCGTTTGAAGGTGTTGGTACGACTATCCGTATGGGTGGTGACGAATTTGTGGCCATCATCCGCACTGAACATCTTTCGGATCTCAATAACGCGCTGAAGAAGATGGTTGTTTTGGAGAAAGATGCCAAGCTCCCGATTCCGGTTGCGCTGAACGTGGCTTATGGTTTCTCTGTGCGCCGTCGTGGTGATGCGGTCACAGCTATGGATGTTTACCGCATGGCCGATGCGAACATGTACGCCATGAAACTTGCTTCTAAGCAACAGCGAATGGCGTAATTAGAACTTAGACCGCTTCGCTCTTAGAACTTAGATCTTTGGTTCGACAGGCTCACCAACCTTTAAGGTCCCTGAGCTTGCCGAAGGGCCAACTAAGTTCTATAAAACTTTTCTTTCGCACATTTTTTTGATTAGATTTTGAATGATGATAGAATTCAATATTTTCTATAAACTTGCTGCGGCGCTGGGTATCGGTTTTATTATCGGCATGCAGCGCGAAAATTCTTATTCCCGCAATAATTCTCGGCACCCGGCAGGGCTTTGTTCTTTTTCGATTGTGAGCCTTTGCGGCGCCTTGTCGTGCTACTTGGGCGAGTTGATGGAATCGATTGTCCCCTTTGTGACTGGGCTTGTTGTGGTTGGGCTTTTGCTTGTGGCAAGCCATGTGGCGTACGGTCTTTCGAATCGTGGAAATGGCGGGCCCGCAGGCGTCACGACGAGTGCTGCACTCATCATGATTTATTTCCTTGGCGCGCTTTGCTGGTTCAATCGCCTTTTGGAAGCGTGCATCCTCATGATTATTCTGCTGTGGCTGTTGGCGGTGAAACGGCAACTCCACGAATTTGCAAAAAAGCTTTCATCCGAAGATATCATGGCGACGGTCAAGTTTGCGGTGATTTCGTTGTTGATCTTGCCGTTCTTGCCGAATCACGCTTTTGGCCCCCCTGGGCTAGAAGTGCTGAACCCGCATACGATTTGGCTTTTTGTGGTTTTTATTTCGGGCATAGGCTTTGTGGGCTATGTGCTTATTAAGGTTGTTGGGCCGGGCAAGGGCATTTGGCTTACGGGCCTTTTAGGCGGGCTTGCTAGCAGCACCGCACTGACGCTGAACCTTGTGGGGCGCAGTCGCGATAACGAACAGTATGCAGCCGATTTTACGATCGGCATTGTGCTTAGCTGGTCCGTCATGTATGTGCGACTGTATTTGATTTGCGTGTTCTTGGTGCCTTCGCTTGCGCTTCCTCTTTTGGCACCTTTGCTTGTTCCCGTTGTGCCTGGGCTTGGGTATGCCTTGTATCTGAAAATTCGTGAGTCTAAAAATCATCTTCAAAAAACGACAGATTTTAACAACCCGTTTAAGCTCTTGCCTGCAGTCAAGTTCGGTTTGGTGTTTACGGTTGTGATGTTTCTTGCGAATGCGGCTCGCGTGTATTTAGGCTCGGGCGCGCTTATCGCGTGTAGCTTTTTGGGCGGTGCTGCTGAAATGGATGCCGTGGCGTTCTCGCTTATTGATATGTGCCGAAAAGCGACTCTTGAAAATCAAAGCTTGATTTTGGCGTTGTTGTTTGCAAGCCTTGCAAATACAATAACTAAGGGCGGAATCGTTTATTTTCTGGGGGCGAAAGCGATGCGACGCCCGATTATTCCCGCCGTTGCGCTCATTTGCAGTGTGACTGTTGCTATGATTGGGGTTTACTCGGTGGTGTAGGGGTGTGAGGTCTACCCAAAGGGCATAACTCTACTAGGGCAACAAGTTACCAAGTATCGTTTAGGCGCGATGCGCCTTTGAGGTAAGAGTTTGACGCAAAGGAAATGTGTATGAGCCCTCCTGACGGAAGATGATGTGAAAAATGAGGTTTAAATAAAACGATGTCTGAAACGATGAATTTTGCATTGACGATTGCGGGGTTCGACGGCTCTGCTGGTGCTGGAATTTTGGCCGATGTCAAGGCGATGGCTCATTTTGGCGTTTATTGCGAATCTGTCTGCACGGCGCTTACGCAACAGAACGAAGATGAATTTGTGGCTCCCGGTTGGGTTATATGGGACCGTATCGAAGCTCAACTGGAAACATTGTTCAAAAAACGCACTTTCAAGTATGTAAAGATTGGGCTTGTTGAAAAAGCAAAAGTCCTCAAACGAATTGTAGAATTTATTCGTGAAAAATCTCCGGATGCGTATATCGTTTGGGATCCGATTGCAAGTGCCTCGGCGGGTTTCCATTTTTTACGCGCCGCTGAACAGAATAAGTTTATGCCTGTGATGAAGCAGATTGATTTGGTGACGCCAAATCAAGATGAATTCGGATTCTTGGGCTTTGAACAAGCTGCCGCAAAGGGAACGTTCGAATTTGGGAAGGACTTTGCGTTGCTTTTGAAAGGCGGGCATTCCAAGGGGCCGGAAGCCGTTGATTTACTTTGGGACCGGGATGGAAAACAGTACAAGTTTACGAGTCCGCGTCTGCCGGGGGGCGGAAAGCATGGCACGGGTTGCCATTTGTCGTCTGCAATTTTGGCGAACCTTGCGCTTGGGCATACGCTCCCTGAATCTTGCCAAATTGCAAAGGATTACCTCACTGAACTTTTGAAAAGTGGGGAAGGGCGACTTGCGAAAGATTTTTAATTTAGCATAGTCATCCTGGAGCCAAAGACGAATGGTTCTGTGTAAGCGATGGGTGCCGTGTATGCAATTAGAACCGCGTAATGATGCCACACGGATTGTGAAAAAACTAACGTTTTTTCTTTTTAGTAATTAATGCTATCCATGTGGCAAATAATGAAAATAGAGGCATGCGATAGGTAAAGTGACTGCGACTGGTGCCGTGTAAGCTGGCCCCGGATCTTCGACGTCGCTCAGGGACCTTAGGCCGGGGGCGGGGTGACATGCGGACATAGCGAAAGCGATGAATGCAGATTGCTTTGCCAATCCCTATCACTCCTGGGCAGGCCGAGAAAATGGCTTGACTTCGCAACTCCTTTAGAGTATGTTTACGAGCAAGTTAAACTGCAAATCTAAGTCGCGTTAGCAACGAAAATCCGCCAAATACTTCTATACTTTTATATAGTAAAAAAAAGAGAGGCTTAATAATTATTATGAAGTTTATTTTTTTTGTAATGGCTGCTTCATGTGTGTTTTTCTCGGCTTGTTCCGAAGATTCTCCTACAGAAGTTGTAAATCCTGTGGTTGATTTTACTTTGGGCTCTATGACGGATAGTCGTGATGGTCAAACTTATAAGACTGTGACTATTGGTTCCCAGACGTGGATGGCGGAAAACTTGAACTTTGGTGCGATGTTCAGTAGTTGCTATGAAAGTGAAGTAAGTAATTGCGATAAATATGGTCGCCTTTACACATGGGCTGTTGCGATGGATAGCGCGGGCAAATGGAGTGCGAATGGTTCGGGGTGTAGCTATAACTTGTTGTGTTCGCCGACAGGGGTTGTGCGTGGTGTTTGCCCCGAGGGGTGGCATTTGCCAACAGGGACGGAATGGGCAACTTTGTTCACTGAAGTTGGTGGCTCTGATTTGGCTGGCAAAATGCTTAAATCGAAAAATGGTTGGAACAATGGCGGTTCTGGCTCGGATGATTACCAGTTTACGGCATTGCCTGCTGGTTTCAGGTCTCCATTTGGAAGTTTCAAGAACAATGGCAATGGAGCATTCTTCTGGAGTTCCTCTGAGTATGATAAGTACGCTGCGTACCGAGTGTTTTTAGGCGATGAATACGATGAGGCTTTTTTGGATCACAACTACTACAAGTACTATGAGTTCTCTGTTCGTTGCGTTATGGACTAGGCATTCCCCTTTGTATAAAATAAAAGAAAGCACCCCGAAGGGAGCTTTTGCAATTCACTGGAGCCTATCCTCCGGCTCGGAGGCTGGGGCAAAAGGCCTGAATGGCTTCGCTAGGTTTCAAATGCTTCAGGATGACAAAGCTCAAAGCGACGAAGTTACGACCACATGCTTTTGAATGTGCAAAAAAAGCCTCGCAAACGCGAGGCTTCTTTTATTTAAAATATTTGTAAGGTTGGCTGGCGATCCTAGCCACTAATCACCAACCACTGACCACTTCTACTCTTCTTCAGCCGGACGCTTGGACATCTGCTTACGCTTGATCGGGTCGAGCTCGGTCTTGCGGATGCGGAGCACTTCCGGAGTGACTTCTATGCATTCGTCTTCGTTGATGAAGGTGACGCATTCTTCCAAAGTCATGCGGCGGTACGGCGTGAGCTGGATCATGTCGTCAGCGGACTTCGAACGCATGTTGGTGAGGTGCTTGCCCTTCGTGACGTTCACGGTGATATCGACGTCGCGGTTGTGTTCGCCCACGATCATGCCCGGATAAACTTCGGCACCCGGACCAATGATGAGGTAGCCACGATCTTCCAAGTTAGAGAGAGCATAGCTTGCTGCTTCGCCCGGTTCCTTGGCGATGAGAACACCGTTGATACGAGACGGAATTTCTCCCTTGTACGGCTGGTATTCCTTGAAGAAGGACTGTGTCACGGCGTAACCCTTGGAAAGGGAGAGGAGCTTCGGACGGATACCGATGAGGCCACGGGAGGGAACGATAAATTCGAGAGAAACGCGGTCGTTTTCGTCGGTGGTCATGTTGACCATTTCGCCCTTGCGCTGCTGGATTTCCTGGATGCAAGCACCGCTGAATTCGTTCGGAACTTCGACCTTGAAGTCTTCGACCGGTTCCAAAAGCTTGCCGCTTTCGTCTTTCTGGAAAATGACCTGCGGAGAACCGATGGTGAATTCATAAAGTTCACGGCGCATGTTTTCGACGAGAATCGTGAGGTGCAAAATGCCACGGCCAGAAACCTTGAATGTAGATGCACCTTCGGCCTTTTCGACGAGGAGGGCGGGGTCAGCCATGTGGGCGCGTTCCAAACGTTCCTGGAGCTGGTTACCCGTCATGAACTTTCCACCGTACTTGCCTGCGAGCGGCGAAGTGTTCACGGTGAAGAGCATAGAAATTGTCGGCGGGTCAATGTGAATACGCGGCAAGTGAACTGGATTGTTCGTAGAAGAAAGCGTATCACCGATATCGAAGTAGTCAAGACCTGCGATGAGGATGATTTCGCCCGGACCAGCTTCTTCAACCGGCTTCGGGGTGAGGCCTTCGTAGCGGAGGAGCTTTTGCGGACGGACGTTCTTGACGGTTCCGTCAGGGAATGCCTGAGCGTAGGTCTGGTTCGGCTTGAACACGCCCTGCTGCACGCGACCCACAGCCAAACGACCCAAGAAGCTGGAGTATTCGAGGGAGGCAATCTGGAGGAGCGGTTCTGCATTCGGATCGCCCTTCGGAGCCGGAATACGTTCGATAATCTTGTCCATCAAGATGCTGAAATCGCCGTCTTCGTCTTCAAGTTCGGCGCGGCAAATGCCCTTACGGCCACTGCCAAAAACTCTGTCGAAATCGAGCTGTTCTTCGGTAGCATCGAGTTCGCAGAACAAGTCAAAGACCTTGTCGAGAGCGAGGAGCGGGTTGCAGCCGTCGCGGTCGATCTTGTTCACGACGATAATCGGGGTAAGTCCGAGTTCCAAAGCCTTCTTCGTCACGAAGCGGGTCTGGGCCATGGGGCCTTCGAATGCGTCAACGACCAGAAGAACGCCATCGACTGTACCCAAAACGCGTTCCACCTGGCCACCGAAGTCGGCGTGCCCCGGGGTATCGACGATGTTCACGCGGTATCCCTTGTACATCACGCTCGTGTTCTTGCTGAGGATGGTAATGCCGCGTTCGCGTTCGAGGTTGTCGGAGTCCATCACGCGATCTACAATTTCTTCACCTTCATGGAAGGTTCCGCACTGTTTGAGGAGCTGGTTCACCAGGGTTGTTTTACCGTGGTCAACGTGGGCGATGATGGCAACGTTTCTGATTTTTGATTGATCCATATTTTACCGTTTGGCTTTAATTTTCGGCGCAAAGATAGAAAAATGAGCGGAAAAATGCAATATTTAGCGTTCGTATTCTATATTTAGGGCGTGAATTACTTGGCTTTGGATTACGGAGAGCATCGTGTCGGGGTCGCATTTGGCGATTCCGAGCTCAAGATGGCGTTTTCGCGCGAGACGATTGACCAGAAGACGACGAATCTATTCGAACGCCTGGATCAATTGGTGAAAATCAACAAGATTGACGAATTCGTGGTCGGGATGCCGTACCACCCGGATGGCCGCAAGGATGGAAAGAACGTGGTGGTGGAGGCTTTCATCAAGGACTTGGCGCTCCGCTTCCCAGGGATGAAAATCCACACGCAGGACGAATCGTATTCCAGCGTGCAGGCGCAGGAATTTACCTCGTACATGAGCAAAAAGAAAAAGCAGAAGAACAAGGCGATAATCGACCGCACCGCCGCCGCGATTATACTCCAGCGCTGGTTCGACGAGCAGGGCTAGCCCTGAATAGACGAAAGAACGCTCGCAGTGGCGAGCTATAGACGATAGACGAGTGTGGAATAATGGTGCTTCGCACGGATTCTGCGAAAAATCTTTCGTCTTTCGTCTTTCGTCTTTCGTCTAATTACTATATTTACAGCATGGCTAAAGAAATCGACAATTTTGATGATGAAGAAATGGACGAAGCCAACGGTGCGATGCTTGATGCATTGAACGCCGAAGAAAACTTTGTTCCGCAAGTCCGTGACTATAGCGATCGCCGCATCCTCATTTGGGAAGAAGACGATGTTCGCCGTGAAGCATGCCTCGAAGTCCTTTCGGATTTGCTCGTTGGCGCTTATATCAAGACGGTCAAGACCGAAGAAGAAGCTTTGCTGCAGCTCGAAGAAGACGATTGGGATACATTCGTCGTGGACTTCTACACAGAAGGTGTTTCTGTAAGCGACTTCATCAAGCGCGTGAACAACTATCCGGGTTCTATTTTGGTGGCTATCAACATGGGCCCCTTGACGCTCCCGGAAGAACGTGAACCGGCAAAGGCTGAAAACTTGCGCCGCCTGTTCGACATCGAACGCGCGAGCTCGCAGATCCACGCTTAAATAGTAGGCTGTAGACGGTAGGAAGTCGGAAGTTCCCGCCGTCAACAATCCTGTCATGCCCGCCACTGAGCGGGCTTTGCCATATGGTAAAAAAACGGCCGCCCCAAAATGGGACGACCGATTTTTTCATCCTGGAGCCGTCATCCTCGCCCCTACGGGATCCAGTGACGATTTGTATTGAACGTTAATTCCCGCAGGCAGAAATGCTTCCCGGAGTCGGGGCGCCTGTGCACCAAGAATCCGGTTCGTTGCGCTTGTTCCAGTGCCCGATGTTCAGCTGCGTGCTCTTGCGGTTGTCACCTGATGATGAACCTACGGAGAGCGGAGCAACATGGAGTGAATCGGACTTGCCGTAATAAAGCGAGTCGAGCACGTTTCCGTCACATTGCAGTACGATAGAGCCCGAGGTCTTGCCGAATTGAGGCATGTTTTCGGCATACTTGTAGATGCCTGCGATATTGGCTGTTCCACGGTTGCCTACGACGAGCACTTCGTTTGGCGGAAGCGATGTTGTTCCGATTTCTGTGGCTCCAGTCTCGCTTGACGTTTTACCCAGCATACATTTGTCGAGCACAAGCGTATCCGTGCTGCCGTTGTAGAGCTCCACAAAGTTGTATTGCGAAGAATCCTTGTCGTTTGCAACAACGAAAAATTCGCTCATGACGAGGTCGTTGACGACAGGCGAGCGTTTCATTGCTGGGAGCTTGAGCGTCACTTGCACGTTCACGTCTTTTGCAAGTTCAATGGCAAGCGCTATCTTGCTACGGAGCGATGCTATTTGGAAGTTCGGAATAGGTGTGTTTTCGTCGAGCGAAAAATCGTCTTCCAAACTGAAAATGCTCTTTCCGCTTCCGTCTTGCATCGTGAGGGTGATATGGTACTCGCGATTCAATTTGAGGTCGCCACTTGTAAACGATACATTGTCGGAATCAAACACCATGGGGTAGGTGAACGATTCGTCTTTGCTCGTGAGTTTCATTTCGCCTTTTTTGATGCCGGCGGGGTTCCCAAAACCGATGGGGATTTTTACATAGACAAATCCGACAAGGGCATGCATTGGAATTTTTAGGTTCACGACGGAGCCTGCTTCCAGTGCGGTCGTGACTTCGCCTTCTTGCATCAACGCTCCATTTGCATAGAGCTTGGCGTTGAAGATCCATTCTTCGCTGGGGAAAAGGTCGAGGCTGAATGTTTTTTTCTCGACGGAATGGACAAGGTGGAGCGTATCCGGACCGTAGCAGTCTAGCACCAGGCTGTCAAGCAACGGCGTTTCGGTGTAGTCCAGGTTGAGGGCTATGTTGGCTTGCGAGCCGAGTTGGAAGACTTGAACAGAATCGTCGTGCGAAGAATCGCCGGAGCAATTCCACAGGGCAAGAGCGGTGAGAGTTGTAGCCGCATAACGGCAGACGTGTTTTTTGAATGTAGGACTCATATAACCTCCTAGTATTTGGGTGGGTCCTACTCCTTTAACACGCTTTTTTGGGGCGTTTGTCTTGATGAATTTGTGTAAAATTTTAGTTACTTGTCTGCAATCGCATTTTGTGTTCCGTGAACAGCTTGCCGCAATCTGCGAACTGCGTTCTATGCACTGCCAACTGCGCGCCGCCAACTAAAAAATCACAAATGCAATTTGCTTTTCCCGTTCGCCACGCGGTTGCCTTGGAGTTTCGCGGCGCAAGCCTTGTCTTGCCGGAGAATTTTCACGAGTGCACTCGGGCTAAGCCCGAACGCCGCGGCTGCGGCTTTTGTATCGCCATTCTTTGTTGCCATAATGTCAAAGACGTGGGCGACAAACAGCGGAAACTGCGGATTGCTCGGCTGGATATGCCCGTTGCTACCCGGAAATTTCATCTCCACTGCCGGAGGTTCTTCACGGACATTTAATGCGAGGGCCATTTGCATGCGGTGCAGGGCGTGAATCTTGTTCTCTTTTGCACTTCTGCTCTCGGAAGACTTGATTTCTAAATTATATTGTTGTAACGAAAGATGAACGCCGGTATTGGTCTTGTTCCTGTGCTGGCCGCCGGGGCCACTGCCTTGATAACCTTTCAAGGAGCAGGCTCGTAAAAGTTCATCCAGATTCATTTTCAGGTAGGTATCGCGATGCATGTGCTGAAAAATAAAATAGTTCTTGCTCTTTTGGTAAGCGTATTTGCTTTTATGGCGGGGTGCGCCGGTTCTTCTGGCGGCTCGTCCCAGGAATCCCCCGAAACGGCGGCTGTCCGAAACGCCAAGGTGAAGGCTCAAGAAGCGGATAAACTTGCTATGCTCGAAAGCATGTTCTCGGTGTTCAAGGAATCGGTCAAAAATCGCGCTCCGTCCGATGTGTTGCTCGGATTTTTGACGGACTCTTCAGAGTATTGGCTCGATACGCTCGAAAACCACGCTAAGATTTATGATGCTGCCGCGATGGACACATGCCAGTTCTACGAAGCTTATGCCATTGTGCTTTATAGGCTTTTCGAACGCGAACATCTTTGGGATGTTACCGATTACCGCATGCTCTATTTGCTCCTTTACAATAGCGGTTTTCTGGATTTGGTGGACCGCGTGAATATGGGCCCGTTCGAAGTCAAGAACGACCGTGGAAGCGTTGGGCTAGCCAAGAGCCCGAAGGTACCGATAATGCTATTCACATGGGATGATACCCAGTGGAAACTCGACCTTATCGAAACGTTGCCGCTTATCACGAAGGGTATCGAAGCCACTGCCGCCAAGAAAAACTGGACAGGCGCAAAGCTTGCTCTTTACTGGCTCGACAAAAAATACCATTTGCAGTATTCTCGCCTCGACGAATCGCTCTTTGAACCGATTGGTTTTTAACAGAAATTTTAAGGTATAGAGTTTATGCGTAAATTTCTTGCGGCTTGCGCACTTGTTCTTGTCTCTGTGGTCTTGGCTACGGCGGCTCCGTCTAAGTTGACTGCACTTTCGAATAAAGTAGCTGATAATAAAATTTATGGCGCAGTCGAAGCGAAGGATGGATTTGTAGGCGGGCGCCTCTTTGATGTCCTTGATTCCGTTGGCGGAACGGGAACGTGGATGGAATGGGATGTGAATGGCGTTCGCGACCCCTCTTTGATGAAGGTGCTCGACCCGATTTTGAATTCCCCGAACAAGCCCAAGATGATTTGGCTCATTACCGAGCGCGACAAACCTTTGCTCTCGGTGCTTTTGCCGAAGGGAAAAGGCGAAATACTTGTCTTTTACGAACTGAGTGCACTTGATGCCAAACCGGTGCCGTTGAAACTAAACAAGGTTCTTACGCCCGATGTTGTGTTTAGGGATTATAAACAAATTTCCGAAAATCAGTTTGAACACCTAGACCGCCCGAGTTTGAAGATAACGGCATCGGACAAGTTAATTCGTTTTAGCTACGATAATCCCGACAAAACTCCGCTCCGCTATGATACTGATTTTGCGACGAAAACAATTGTCGAAAAACATGCGGAAGTGAATGATTACCTCGATTTCTTGAAATATGAATATTCCTTGATGCTTCGTGCTTTTGTCCAGTCGACTCGCGGTATTTTCAACTGGCAACCATGGCACTGGTACATGGAAAAGTGGAACAAAAAGTTCATGATTACCCCCAAGGAGATCGAGATGGTTCTCTCCAAAGGTGTTCGTCCCGACTATATTACCGTTTTTAAGGCTAAGGCTGCGGGTGGTGAAGTTGTGGAAATGCGCACAACGGGGAATGGATTCCTCGAAATGGTTGTTACAAGACCTTAATGCCATTTTTAAATGGTGATAGTTTTCTATTTTAAAATTCGTGAATTCTATCATCAAAAAATTTCAGATTCTCTTGGTTGCTTGCGCAACTGTGTCTAGCTTGGCTTCTTCTGTCGTAGAAGATTCCAAGAATCGTTTTGTTTTGGACGATGAAGTCTTGGATTCGTCGACGAAATCCTGCGAAGACGGCTCGGGAAAACGCTTTGTTCCCGAAAACGCCTTTTATGTGGATTCCAGTAACGTGCCCGTTCGTCATTACCGCGTGGCGCTCCCGTCGAATTCAAGACCTTCAGTCTCGGTGACAACCAACAAGGTTGTATCGCTTGGGGCTTCGCCTTGCAAGTCTACGCCTGCAAAGATTCCGTCTGTTGATGTTTCGAGCCCGTTCCTCAAGGATAACTTGTGGATGGTCGATGTGTTGGTGCCGCTTTATGTCAAGGAAGGTGGTTCGGTTGCGCTTCGCAAGAACTTCCGCTTGAGTGTCGATTTTGGAGAGGCTAAGGTGAGCGGTCGAAATCCAGGTGCCCGTGCGCTCATGCTAGTCGAAAACACTCGTGCAGCGGCCCAGTTTGGAACCGCCTCTGCGAATACCGCGTTGCGCCGTGAAGCTTCATCGGATTTTGATAATGTCGTTCAACTTGCCGAAGTTGTCGTGGGCGACGAGAACATGGCTACGTTCAGTGAAGATGGTTGGTTTGCTGTCGGTTACAACGCTATCCGCAATGCGCTTCTGAAGGTCGGGCGTCAAGATGAACTCGATGCCATCCCGATCGAGAAGGTTTGCTTGTTTGGTGCCGCACCGGATACGCTTCCCGATGCTGCGCCAGGTGCTGCTTTGCGTTCTCCGAACCAAATTTTTGAACTGCCTATTAAAGTTGATGACCGCAACTCCAACGGAAACTTTGACGAAGGCGACTCGCTTTATTTTGTGGGCTATGGAAACGCTTTTTGGAAACGCGTGGATTCGGAACCGACACAGATTTCAAACGTGTCCAAATCGAATATGGGTTATTTCCATTCGTATTCGCCGTATTCCTATTACCAGCATTTTGTTTTTGGTTATAAGCAAACAGGGAAGGGGCTTCGCCTAGAAACGCTTGCTACGCCCAAGTCCTCTGCAAAGAATATCGATTGGTTCCGCTATGTTCGTGCCGAAAGAGATGAACTTTTGCGCGATGCCTACTTTGGCCGCGGTCAGGATTGGGAAAAGACGACGGGTAAAGAATATTTCTGGAAATGGCGTGAGCAAGGGGATACGCTTAAACTGGCTGCGGAAGATTTGGAATTCAAGGCTACGACGACAAATCTGCCGGGCTTTGTTTCCGGAGGCAAAGGCTTTGTCGCTGTTTCATTTTTCCCGTTGCGTTCGCTGAACTCCAGTTCGATTTCGGATAGTAGCTATGCAAAACGCGTGAGTCCTATTTGCTTTATGCTGAAGGTGAATGGTTCTTCGTATTCTAAAGTACGTGGGGAAGAACTTTACTGGGGCGAGGGCGATATGTTGCCCGGTGGCAATTTCGGTGTACCAACAAATGCGCTGAAGGCTAAGGATAACAAGTACGAACTGAACGTTTTTGAAAATTCAAATCAGAGTGATCGCTTTGATGGTTATTCTGTTGCCTACCAGTGGGACCCGTCTACGGTTTCTATTGATTCTGCGGAATGGATGTTGCCGGGATTTGCTACGGGCATTATCCGCATTCCGGTGGGCAAAAATTCAGATTTGCGTTTGATGAAGTTTAAGGACTTTGTGCCAGTCGGACTTTTGAAAATTACGGATGGCGCTGCAGTTGATAGCATCGGAAGTGACGAAGATGTTCGTTATTTGCTTTACCGCGAAAAGGATCGTCGCCATGCTTTCAGCGTAAAGGGGATTCCTGTTCCGTCTAAAAATGCAGTGCAGAAACTGGCCAAGATTTCTTCAAAGACGGAATACCTTATCATTTCGCCGGAGGATTTCCTTGCGCAGGCCGAGGCTTTGGCTGAGTTCCGCTCTGGGGATAAGTCGGCATCGAAATTTGTGACTGCGGTTGTTCCGGTCGAAAACATCTATAGATATTACACCGGTGGTGCGTTGTCGCCGATTGCCATCAGAAACTATATCGCCTATGCACGAAGTGTGTGCCCCGATTTGCGCTTTGTCTTGCTTGCCGGGTCTGGACATTATGACTATCGTGGAACCAAGCATGGTAAAAACTATATCCCTCCGTTCGAAAAAGAATCCGCTGTAACGGAAGACTTCTTTGGCGTCTTGGACTCCGGTGAAGTTGTACGTGGTGGTAAACCCTACGATGTCGATGTGGCTGTGGGTCGCTTGCCCGTTTCGTCTGTGGAGGAATTCGAAAACTATAACGAAAAGGCAAGAGATTATGATGAAATCCAGAGGTTCGATCATGGCGAGTGGAAGTCGACGCTGTTGCTTGCTGCCGATGATGCTTATAACGGAGTTTCTCTGGACCCGATGGACCATACCATTTATCAGGAAAATTTGGCTACCTTGATTGATTCGACTGCCGATTCTCTTGGCTTTCGAATGAACATCAAGAAGATTTATCTTTTGGATTACGAGGCTGATGCCGCCGGACAAAAGTTAGAAGCTGCCAATGACTTTATAAACATTTTGAACCAAGGTGCGCTGTTGACGGCGTACTACGGTCATGGCTCCAAGGTGGCTTGGGCTTCGGAAGGCTTGATGAAGCTCCCGTATCTCTCTAGACTCACAAACAAGAAACGATATACAATCTTGAATTCTTTCTCTTGCACGGTTGGCCGTTTTGATGAAGGCAATTCCAGATCGATGACAGAAGCTTTTGTGCTTTTACCACAGGCGGGCGCCATTGCTGCAATCGGTGCCGCTCGTGAAACGTATGCGAATCCCAATGAAGTCTTTGCAAAAAATTTTGTGAACCGTGCGCTACTTAAAAATGGCAATTATCTCGGTGTCGCCTACATGCAGGCTAAGGATAACATTTTCTTGCATAAAAAATCGATTCCGACTTACTCAAGCTTTGTCTTCAATGCCGAACATTATGTGTATATGGGCGAGCCTGTCATTCGCATGCCTTTAGCCGATTTAAAGATTACCTTGGATTCGCCGATTGATTCCGTTAAAGCTCTGGATAAAGTAAAATTGTCTGGAAAGGTTTCTGGAATGTCTTCGGGTAACATAGCATTGATGCTTCGTGAAGGCCGTTATACAAAGCATCTCGATATGATTTCAACTTCTAATTATGCCGATGTCAAATATGATGGCCCGCTAATTTATTCGGAAATTGTTCCTGTTGTCGGTGGACGTTTTGAGACTGAATTTGTGACTCCAAAAAAACTGAATATTGGAGACACTCTTGCGGAATTCCGCGCGTGGGCTTATGCTCCGAATAAAGTTGCTATTGGTCGTTATTTCGAGAAGAATATTAATATTACGGGTGTTTCGAATTATGCCGATTCGTTGAACGACAAAACTCCGCCAACAATTAAGATTCAATTGTGCAATTCTGGCGAAAAGACCTCTTTTGTGGATAATCAGCATGTCAACCTCCAGACTCCGGCTTGCTTGCAGGTCGTTGTCGAAGACGAAACTGCTTTGGATTATCGTGAACAGGCCGACGAAGGCATTTCATTTGAAATGTATGGACTTGAAAATCCGTATCATCCGTCTCCGTTCTTGGAACAGACTTCGAAACGTGCTGTTGCGCGTAAGTCGCTTACAACGGAATCTTATCCGCCGGGATCCTATACGTTTAGGGTTCGTGCATTGGATGTTCTTGGGAATGTTTCGATAAAGACGGTGCACGTTGATATTACGGAAAATATGCAGGCGGGACTTGCCGATGTATTCAACGCTCCAAACCCAATGGGCAAGAAGGGGACCACGTTCTACTTCAAGAACCTTTCTTCCGATTCGGAACCGGACGTGAATATTTTTATCTATAACCAGCATGGTAGACTTGTTAAAGTGATTAAGAAAGCAAAATCTGGTGAAACGCATTGGGATGGAAGGGATAATTTCGGACGTTTGTTGGCGAATGGTTTGTACCACTATGTAGTGCGGAGCAAAACCAAGATTTCGGATGATTACAATTCTACGGAATCTAAAACGAAGACAAAAACTGAAACTTGGACTAAAAAACAAAAATTGTTGATATCGAGGTAATCAATGGAATTGCGTGAAAAACCGGGTAAGGTTCAGAAACTTTTGGAACTTTCACTCCGCTTTCGTTTAATTTTTGTGCTTTTGATGATTGGCTTTTCTGTAGCATTCTTGGCTACAGGCTGGCAACAGATGGCATCGTTCCCGCTAGGAGCTTCTGAAGCGCTCGGAATGTGGATTTCTAAGTTCACGAATGTACTTTCGGCTTGGCATTCTTCGCAGTACATTATTGTTGCTGGCCTTTCCATGATTGTCCTTTATTTCGTGTTTGGCGGTATGCGTGGTGGCTTTGGCGGTTTGTTTGCGCTAGCTGCTTTTGTGGGCGCACTCTTTGCGCTTGGCGGTGACGAGGACATGCTTTTTGTGTTCTTTGCTGTGTTTGCGGGCTTGGCTCTTTTGCTTGTGCTTTTTGCTAAGTGGAGTGTGGCTTGCGCCTTGTTCCCGTTTGCGCTTTCGTGGGTGTTGCTGACCGGGTTTTTGGCTTGGTTCCCGCTGATGGTGGGCAAGGCTTGGCTCATGTGGGCGGTACTTAGCGCAATTGCTTTTTCTGGCGTTGTTGCCTGTGCCTTGGTTGCCGGGAAGGAACTCGGCGAAGGTTCTCCGCAGGCGGGTGCGCTTGTGAAGGCCGGCAAAAGGATGCTTGCTCCGGTCATGATTGCTTCTTTGCTTGCGCTTTCGGCTCTTGTGGTTGATATGAGCGTTGTCGTGGACTGGAGAAGAATTGGCTGTGCTGCGATTATCTGGGCAGCATTCAATGTGTGGTTTTTCGGATTTACTTTCGGAACGATGTCCTTTGCTCCGTGGGAACGCATCCGTGCGGGTTCCCGCCGCGTTAAAATGAGCGACAAGAAGAAACCTGCAAAAAAGAAAAGTAAGAATTAGCTTGAGTGCTGCTCAGACGTGTCATCCTGAGTATGGTTTGCTTCGATAAACTCAGCACAGGCTTAAGCTCACCAACCTACAAGGTCCCTGAGCTTGCCGAAGGGTAAAGTCGAAGGATTTAAAAAATTCAAAAGCGCCTCGGGCTTGATTGCTCGGGGCGCTTGTTGTTGGAGTGTGGATGTTTTATTCTTTCTGTTTTTAATATTAGATTTCTTTAAAGCGAAAAGCCCTACTTTCGTAGGGCTTTTTATGGATAAAAAATCCATGTTGAGAAATGGTGTTGAGAATTTTGGGGCGCGACTATCGCCTTAGGCGATATTGAGGCTCTGCTCGCGGATGCACTCGATTTCGTTCTTGAGTTCGATGGCGAGGGCGGCGATTTCGGCGTTTTGGCACTTGGTGCCGAGCGTGTTCGCTTCGCGACCCATTTCCTGGAGGATAAACCCGAGGTTCTTGCCCTGGGCGCCACCCTTGGCGAGCGCATCGAGAAACAGCTTGTTGTGGCTGCGGAAACGCGTGATTTCTTCGTGGATGTCGAGCTTGTCCGCCATGATGCATGCTTCTTGCAACAAGCGCACTTCGTCGATTTCGGAATCCTTCATGAGCGTATTGATGCGTTCGCGGAACTTCGTTTTCCACGTTTCAATGCGCTGCGGATCGAGCACTTCGACCTTGTCGATGACTTCGTTCAGGTGGATCACGCGGCGGGTGAGGTCCACGGCCAGGTTGGCGCCTTCTTTTTCGCGCATGGCGATAACGCCGTCCAAAGCCTTGTCGAGTTCGGTCTTCAAGTGCTTTTCCCAAATTTCGTTGTCTTCGTTTCCGTCGGTGAACTGCAATACTTCTGGAATCGCTAGCACATGTTCGAGCTTGATATCGCCGGCAATGCCGTATTTTTTTTGCATGGCCTTCGTGATTTCTACGAACTTGGAGACGGCTGCTTCGTTGTAGCAAACGGGGATGTTCCCGGCGTTGCCAGCCCCGAGCGTGATTGAAAAGTTCACGGAACCGCGGACGAGTTTGTCCTTGATTTGGGCCTTGAAATCGTTTTCGAGGTAGGCTAAGTTCTTTGGAATCTTGCTTGAAATTTCGAGGAAACGGCTGTTCACGCTGCGCACTTCGATAACGCAACTGACTCCGTTCAAAGTGGATTCGCTTTTACCGAATCCGGTCATAGAAATAATAGACATACTACAATTATAATAAAAAATGAAGGTGGAATGATTTCGTTCCTGGATGTGAGGTTCTTTGTATACTTGATTTTGTTTTTTGCATAAAACGAATTGATAAAGTTTGTTTTTGTGGTTTTTGTATCTTCATGATACAATATGAATCATTTTTACTATAAAGTATTTAACTTTTTACATATAATTTATATTTGTTATTTTAGTTTGATTGTATATTTGTTACGCTGTAAGAAATAAATCTTACAAATTAATAAAGGAGCGCATTAAATGTTAAAAAGATTCATCCCCTTGCTTTTCCCGATTGGTATGATTGCCTGTTCCCAGGATTCTGGCGTTGAACAGGTGTCTGGAGGCTCTGCTTCTGCTACTAAAACGGAATCGCTTGAACCTTTGCCGTTCTTTATCTTTGGCGAAGATGGATCTCGTTTCAATCAAGATGCTGAAAGCGGTACGCTGCTGAAAAAAGAACTGAAGCGTTCTAAGTTGGTGGTTGCCAACGAAGAATCGTTTGATTCTTTGAGAGTTGTCTATCGCTCTCTTGCCGAAAATATGGAAGGCTTTGAATATCCTGCAAACTATTTCTGCCAAAACGAACTGCTTGCTATCAATACGGATTATAGCGAAGTCGTGACGGAAAATGGAAAAGTCCTTTTGAATGATGCTTTGTTGTTGGAAGGATGTGTTGATATTTCAAAGGATGAAAATGAAATATCGTTAAAGAAAACAACGACGTTTACAGATTATCCTCAGACAAGAACTTATACGAAGTTCCCTGTTAGAGTTTTTGGTGAATCGTATGCAGCACCGTTCCGTAAGCCGAGCCCGAATACTGGCTACCAGTATAAGGGTATCTCCGCTTTGAGTGTTTACGTTTATGTAAGCGGTACTGGCTATGTTCCGTATAAGCCTAGCTATGCTAAAGTGATTAGTGTTCCGTTTAGAATTGCCTCTTGTGGTGGCACGGGCTCTGCTTTTGCGTGCGAACATCGTAAGGGTGAAGCGCTCATGTCTTCTACCGGTTATGCAGAACACTGTGATGGCAATATCTCATGGACTTATGATGATATGGTTGGCGTAGTAGGTAAGCATGTCGTCATTAGTGGACAGGATACGATTATATTTAGAACTTCTTATAACATAAACGAATCCTTGGCATCTCGCATTTATAGCAGATATTTGCACTATAGCTTCTAATCAAACTTTTGTTTGTAGAAGTAAAAAAGCTTTCCTTTTTAAGGAAAGCTTTTTGTGAATTTACTTTTTGCTAATTGTTGCAATGACGTGTTCTGCACCGAAGTTCGGGAGCCCAATTGCGGTCAGGAACTTGCTTATCTTGTGGTAGCTCTGGAAGTGCAGATTTTCAATCTTGAATCCTTCCTTGCGGCACAACGTGTAGAAGTCCTTGAGCGTGAGCACTCGGATGTTTGGCGTATCGTACCATTCGTAGGGGAGTTCCTTCGATTTCGGCATACGTCCGTGGAGCATAAGGCTTCCGCGAGTTGTCCAATGCCCAAAGTTCGGGAATGTGACAATCACTTTCTTTGCTACGCGCAAAAGTTCATTCAACAGCGCCACCGGGTCGCGAATTTCCTGAATCGTGCGGTTGATGATGGCGTAATCGAAGCTTTCGTCCTTGATATCCTTGAGACCACTTTCGTCTAAATCGCGCTGGATAACTTGTACGTCTTTTTCAAGACAATCGAGAATTCCCTTAATGTTCTTTTCGATGCCAAAGCCAGTGACTTTTTTCTTTTGGATAAGGTATTCCAGCATGTCACCGCTGCCGCAACCGAGGTCAAGCACATGGCTCCCTTCTTTTACGAGCTTGCCCATAAGGTCAAAGTCGCTCTGGTTGTGGAATACAGGGATGGCCTGAGTCCCGTTTTCCGGGATAATCTTGGAATCGAGGAATCGTCCTACAGCCTTTCCGAGTTCTCCGACTTCAATCAAGAATCCGTCATGTCCGAACTGCGTGTCGAGTTCGAGACTCGTGACCGACTTGCCATCGTTCAAAAGCGCGCTAGTGATGCGGCGGCTTTCGTGTGGCGGAAACAGCCAGTCCGTCGAAAGGTTCACGTTCAATACTTCGGCCTTGATGTCCTTGAATGCGTTTTCGATGCTGCCGTATTCGGTTTCGAGGTCAAAGGCATCGGTGGCGTGCGCAATGTGCAAGTAGCTGTTGGCGTCAAAGCGGTCAACGAATTTTTTGCCTTGGTAGCGCAGGTAGCTTTCGATAGGCAACTGCAGGTCGAACGGCGTAGAATACGTGACGGCGTGGCTCTTGTTCTCCTGCGCCTGTGCGCGCTTGAACTTCTGTTCCATGCCAATGGCAGAAAGGTAGGTGATGTGCGCCAGCTTGCGGGCATTGGCAAGGCCGATATCCGGTTTTGCCTGGCCGTCATAGAAATCGCCACCATTGTAGTTCGGGTCCTGCGTGATGATGTCGCGGGCAACGACTTCAAACCCGAGCGCCTGGCTCGAGAATCTGGGAGAACTTGCGATGACGATGATGCGCTTCACTTGTTCAGGATAGTAGATGGCCCACTTCATGGCCTGGAAGCCACCCATGGATCCACCGATGACCCCGTAGAATTCTTTGATACCAAGACTGTCGGCCAGTTCTTTCTGGGCGTGCACCATGTCGCCGATCGTGATGGTCGGGAACGTACTGCCGTAAGGCTTGCCTGTGCGCGGGTTGATTGTCGCAGGACCCGTGGACCCTTTGCATCCGCCGAGAATGTTGCTGCAAACCACAAAGAATCTGTCTGTATCGATTGCCTTGCCCGGTCCGATGAGTTCGTCCCACCAGCCGGGTTTCTTGTCATTTTCTGTGTACCAGCCGGCAGCGTGGGCATCAGCGGTCAACGGCGAACAAACCCACACGGCGTTATCGCCGGAGGCATTCAATGTGCCGTAAGTCTCGTAACGGAGGGTGAGGGCAGGGAGCGTTTTGCCGCTTTCCAACAAAAAACCTTTCTCTCCATAATCCTTATTAAAATCCTTTGGGACAACGGGACCAAAGGATTTATGCAAATATTCACTCATATGCATAAAAGATAGTAAAGTTTTGGGCTTGGGGCTATGAGGTTTGGGGTCGCAACCTTCGGTTGCTTTGTGCTTTTTGTGAGTTGATAGTTTTGGGTTATTGCTGGTTAAAATTTAGAGTTTAGAACTTAGCCCTAACCATACATATTTCGCTGGGTGTACTGTATGGATCCTCGCTGCGCGAGGATGACACGCCGTTGTACCTTTTTCAACTTGCCTAAGTTCAATGGATTCTCGTTGCGCGAGGATGACTCTGCCTACTGCTTACTCCCTTTGTAAATTTTTCACTTGTGCTTTATCGCACGTTTTTTCGCGTGTGTACTTTTGTAACTTCTTAAATAACATATAGTTACGGATTCTAGTTTGCTGAAATTCATCGAAAAAACAGAATTTACAATTAAAAATTGCTGCTACAGATGAGACGATTGTGTATGTTTTTTTGAAGTTTTTCTTGTATCAAACTAAATTTTCATTATTATATTTCTCTAAACTTGTGGGTTTTACCGGCCCTCATCCGTTTTTTTTAACTCAAAGGACTAACATGAAACGTCTCTCTTTTATTGGTATGGCTATTTTGGTCTCCAGCCTCGTCGCTTGCAATCAGGCTTCCGCTGGCGGTTCGTTCAACCAGCAGGCTCGCTTGGACAGCCTCGAAAAGGATTTCAAGCAGGTCAAGGAAGAATTTGAAATCATCAAGTATGCTCTCGACAAGCGCGGAATTTCCCTCGAACAGGCTCGCGCCGAAATGGAAGCCGACAACAAGGTTTGGGACATTCCTGATGAAGATAGCCCGATTTTCGGTAACTCCAAGAACCCGAAGCTCACGATTGTCGAATTCACTGAATTCCAGTGCCCGTACTGCTCTCGCATTGCTCCGGCTATGCAGGAACTCAACAAGAAGTACCCGAACGAAATCAAGTTCGTCTACAAGCACTTCCCGCTTAGCTTCCACTCCAACGCCAAGGCTGCTGCCGCTTCTTCTATCGCAGCTCAGAAGCAGGGCAAGTTCTGGGAATACCGCTATGCTCTCGCACCGCATTCCCGCGAACTTTCTGATTCCATCTACATCGCTGTTGCTAAGGAAGTTGGCCTCAACATCGAACAGTTCAAGAAGGACATGGTTCTTGATTCCGCTATGAACGCTCGAATCGACAAGGACTTCCAGTTGGGCGTCAAGGTCGGCGTTCAGGGAACTCCGAACTTCTACATCAACGGCAAGCGTCAGGACCGCTTCAGCCCGGATCTCGTAGAAAAGCTCCTCAAGGAAACCAAGTAAAAACGTTTTCAAGCGTACACGCTAAATCATTTGGCGTGTGCGTTTTTTCTTATTTACGATTTTAATTTAAAGATCAAAAAAACAACAAAAGGATGCACAATATGATTAAGCAATCATTGAAAGTTGCCTCGCTCGCCGTCCTCGGTTTGAGCGTTACAGCTGCAATGGCTCAGCCGAAAAAGCCGCATCTGGCCGTTTACAAGTTCTTCGATGAACAGTATCGTCCGGGTGGATACGACTATTCTTACGGCGGAACCAGTAAGGGTGTGACTATCACTAAGTCTGGTGGTTACAAGTCCAAGGCTGCCCTCAACATCAAGCTGGACCCGAAGGAATACTCCGGTGCTTCCATCTGCCTTTACAATGAATTCTTCGACTTGAACAAGTACATGCTTGATTCCAAGGTCGAATTCATGATCAAGGGTAAGCATGGTGGCGAAGCCGTGAAGGTCGGTCTCCTTGACGAAGAAGTTTCTGACGGCAAGAAAACTCAGGTTGTGCTTCCGATGAACAAGTACATCGAAGGCGGTGCTGTTACGACGGATTGGAAGAAGGTTTCCATTCCTCTCGTTGACTTCCCGGACCGTGGTCTCTACTGGGACAACACCCGCAAGTCCGAATTCCCGTCTCGTATCGACTGGGACAAGATTGCTGAAATCCGCTTCTCCATTGACAAGAGCGCTGCAAGCGAATTCGAAGTCTGGGTAGATAACATCGAAATCGTGAAGGGCAACAAGAAGGCTGCTCCGAAGAAGCAGATGGTCTATTGGGATGAAAATAACGACATCATCGACGGTCCGAAGAACCCGGAAAAGCTCGATGGCAAGGCTAAGACGCTCGCTACGTTCTACGACAACCAGGTCAAGGGCTTCTCTTACAGCTACGGTGGTCTCACTGCTCAGCGTGAAGCATCCTCCAAGACTCCGGGCAACAAGAACGTGCTCGCCATGTACATCGACAACAACGACTGGTCCGGCGTGACCTACTCGCTTGGCGAAGGCAAGTACATCGACCTTTCCAAGGTCCGCAACAAGGGCGGCCTCTACTTCTGGATCAAGGGTAAGCTCGGCGGCGAAAAGCTCTATGTCGGTATCCTCGACAACCAGGGCAACGACGTGAAGAGCCAGACCAAGCTTGGCCTCAATGACTGGATCAAGGTCTCCAAGGATTGGCAGCTCGTCAAGATTCCTCTGAAGCGCTTCATGGACAAGGGCAAGGCTTGGGACGCTAACAAGCAGGCCGAAGTCGCGAAGGACGTGCAGTGGAACAAGATTCAGGAAATCCGTTTCTCTGTCGGCAAGGGCGAAAACCAGGGTGAACCGGGCAAGCCGGCTCCTGTGACGGTCTTCGTTGACCAAATTACGTTTACTGAAAATATCGACTGGGTTGACCCGGATCTCAAGTGGGATTCCTTCAAGTCCAACGCTCCGGATCTCGTCATCACGGATTTCGAAAGCAAGTATGCTAAGGACAAGTGGGAACCGTCAACCGGTCCGAAGTCTCAGCTCAAGTTCAAGGTTGAAAACTGCTCCGAATTCAAGGGCAACTGCTTGAATATCGAACATTACCTCCTTGCTGACTGGGTTGACGTTGTGCTCGACTTGAAGAAGAATGGCCGTCCGGCTGCTGACCGCGACTGGACCAAGCACTGGGGCATCATGTTCGACGTGTTCTCCGAAAAGGCTTGGCAGTCCATCACCGTGCAGATCCAGGATGCTGGCAACGAAATCTTCGTTTCCAACGTCGGTGCTCCTAAGGGCAAGACGACCATCCTCGTTCCGTTCCGCACCTTCGGCAAGTTCCCGTACTATCAACCGCCTGACGCTGTTGAAAACGGTCTCTTCGACCTCAAGGGTGTAACCGCTCTCGACTTCAAGCCGAGTGGTGAAGGTACTGCAGGTGGCTTCAAGATTGACAACATCCGCTTGACCAACCAGCGCGAAGTCAAGGCTAAGGAACGTCCGGCAGTCATCAAGGTCTTGGTGAAGGGCGAAAAGGAAGTTCTCAACCCGGAAATCTCTGGTGGCCTCTTCGGTATCAACGCTGCCCTCTGGGATGGCGACATGCTCGACAACAAGAACTTCAAGGTTCAGACCCGCGAATTTGCTAAGCGCGTCAACCACGGCATTATCCGTTACCCGGGTGGTCTCCGTGCTGATGACGACCACTGGAAGGAAATCCTCGACAACCACGACTGGATGGTCGATACCGACGAATTCCTCGAATGGTTGAAGAAGACTGGCTCTAACGCTATGTTCACTGTGAACTTCGGTTCCGGCACTGAAAAGGAAGCCGCAGACTGGGTCAAGCACACGAACATCGACAAGAAGGCCGGCATCCTCTACTGGGAAATCGGTAACGAAATCTACGGTAACTGGCATCCGTACTACGAAAAGTACGGTAAGGACGGCGGTACCATCTATGGTAAGCGCGCTCGTAAGTTCATCGAAGCAATGAAGAAAGTTGACCCGACCATCAAGGTGGCTGTGCTCGGCGTTCTCGAAGGCGACTGGAACGACAAGGTCCTTGCTGAAACGGGTGACATCGCTGACGGTCTTATCGTTCACCACTACCCGCAGCACTTCGGCGAAGAAAACGACTTCGCTATGCTTTCTGCTCCGCAGACCCTCACTGCAATCTATGAACGTTTGCACAAGGTCGTGGACAAGTGGACCAAGAAGTACAACAAGGATAAGAAGATTGAACTCTGGCTCACCGAATGGAACTCTGTTGACTTCAACCCGGGCCCGCAGACCTTGTCTGTTGAAAACGGCTTGTTCGTCGCTGACTACCTCGGTATGCTCGCTACTGAAAACGTCGATAACGCTCAGTACTGGGATATCCACAACGACATCACTCCGGAAGGCGGTGACTACGGTTACTTGACCCGTTCTGGTGAAGAATGCATGAACTGCCCGCGCCCGAGCTACTGGGCATTCCAGATGGCTTCCGACGCTCTCCGCGGCAAGCTCATGAAGACCACCATCAAGGGTGACGAAGACGCTCTCTTGACCGCTTACTACACTGTAAACGGCAACAAGAAGCAGCTCCTCCTCGTGAACAAGAGCCCGTACAGCGATTTCGATATCAAGCTCGACATCCCGGGCTTCAAGGGCAAGGCCAGCGTCCAGACTCTCGACAAGAGCTCCGAAAAGCTCAAAGAAGGCTGGGCAAACGACCCGTCCAAGAAGGCTAAGACTGTCGATATCTCTAAGGGTATCAAGGTCGGCAAGCGCACCCTTACTCTCATCACTTTGCAGTAAGGTGTAGTGCCAGCCTGGAGCGTCCCGGAGTAAGTCCGGGATAAACTCCTAGCGCGAAAGGCTCCATGGCTTTAAAGCAAAAGGACTCCGCAGCAATGCGGGGTTCTTTTTTTTGTGGAGTGGCGCCTTTGCAATATTTACAGGTTGTTTTTGCCGATACGCTTTGTGTATATTGCTCTAGGGCTTTTTTTAAAGGAGATTCCTTAAAATGATTATACGCTGCTTTGCGCTCCTTTTAATAATTTATTCATGTTCATTTGCAGAATGGAATGTTGCCGATTGGCGTATATCTTTCAAGTCTGTTGTAGATAAGTTTGCAAAGTCGCAGACGGTGGCGCAAAAATTGGAAACTGCGCCCGTCGCCTACTACGGGAAGCTTATACAAAGAGAATATCTGAACCGTGATTATTTCGAGATGCATAGCTCGGAATTCGAAAAAAATTATCCTGAGGTGTACCAAACTTTTATGGGCTGGTCGGAATATAAGCAAAATCAGCAGAAAGAACGCCTGATGCAAGCTCCAGCAACGTTCCAGCGGATGTTTGAAGAACGTTACTCCTCAATGGCTGTGCGGGGCTTTTTCCTTGTGCACGATGAAATCCGTGTGGACAAAGTCTATGACAAGGAAACTAAAACGTGGGTGACGCCAAAGTCTGGCGAAGAAAAGAAGGAACTGTTTTCGTTTGCATACGTCGGACCGGATATTTCAAAAGATTCATCGTGGAAATTTTCGCAGAGAATGATGAGCCTTTTGCCAGAGACCGAAGATCTGGTAAAACCGACTAAAAGAATCTTCTTTTTGGATGGATTTTCTGAGGAGTGCTATTCTTTGATGGATGCTCCGCTTCTTGAACAGTTGCAATATTATCCGCACCGGATGAAGTATGATATTGACCCCAATGCCGTGAATTTCCAGAAAAGTGAACCTGTTGTCGCAACGATGCCTAGACCGGATCATGCGCCTGTTGCTCGCTCTGTTGGTTCGTTTGGCTTTAACGCATATGCCGATTTTGGGCGACCGTTTTTGGTTGGCGATTTCCCAGATTTTGACCCGTTATTTTATCTAGGATTTGGTTTTAATATTTACTTTGGCGACTGGTTTGGCGGGATTGGGTTGAGTATCCGCAATTTGGATGCCAAGTGCGATTCCTGCGGCACGGGCGATTTTGGAGCCCATGTAGAGTTCGGCTATCGGTGGCTGAAAAAGGATTATATCGAAAGTGGCGTCTGGGGCAATCTCGGTTTTTCGGCGATAGAAGTTCCTCCGCAAAAAGGTATTGAGGATTCGGAGTATCAACATGAGCGGTATTTCCGCTATGGATTTGGCGTTTATGCCGAGGCTCTTTTCCCGAAGCTTGTTGTAAAACCTGTCGAAAGCTTAGAGAGACGCGAAATCAAGAATCGTTTTGGTGTGCGGTTTAAGCTTGGAATGCAAAACATAAACATTTCGGATATCGGGCATGCCAAGGGGCTTTCGCCGTTTGTTTCGCTTGGATTCACATGGCATTTGAATAGTTTAGGCAAATAAAAGCCTTCGGTAAAGTATTTTATAAACGTTCCTCTACAAGTTTTTACAGTTTGTTAATATTTTGTAACAGTGAAAATATTTTACAAACTAATATTATATTTAAAGTATGTAATTCTTACAATGATTAACTTGTATCCATAAGGGGAGCCGGTGAAACCGAAAAAGCAAATACTAGCGGGAAAAAAAGTGGCCGTTCTAGTTGAAACGGAATACATTCCAGACGAAATCAAAAAATACCAATCGTTTTTCAGCGGCTTGGGTGCTGAAGTCGAATTGCTGACCTATCTCTGGGGGAAAAAGGAGCGAATTGTCGTCAGCGATGTGACGGAACCGGACAAAATGCCAGAAACATTGACGGTTTGCAAGGATGTTGCCGATGCCAATCCTAACGATTATGCTATCGTGCTGTGCGCAGCCAACTACGTTGCTTGCCGTTTGCGCGAAATTCCGCCAATGGGGAGCCTCGGAAGCGCCGAAGAGCTCCGCTCTCCTTCTGCGGTGCGGTTTATGGCGAGCGCCATGATGAACCCCAGTATTGTAAAAGGTTTTCTTTGCCATGCCTTATGGCTTATGACTCCTTGTCCGGAGCTTTTGAAGGGCCGCAAGGTTATATGCCATACGGTCGTGCTTTCGGACGTTGTGAATGCGGGTGCTGTGTTTGTTCCCGACGAATCGCACGTTTACGCCGACAGGGATTTGGTGACGGGTCGCTCTGCGGCTGACTTGGACAAGTATTGCAACAAAATAATCAAAACATACGAGGTAATCACAAAATGATCATCGGTAAAAATGGATTCGACGTAGACGCATTGCTTAACAATGCGGTATCACCTGAAATTTGGAAAAATCATGTAGTTCATGATTTAATGAAATTTTGGGACAAACCTGAAATTACGAACATGAAGGACGGGCTTTTCCCGACTTATGTCACAAACGACGGTCGTGTTATCCCGGAAGATGAAAAGTCGCCGGAGTATGATGCTGCTAGTCAATCTGAGGATACGAAGGGCCTGGTCGATCGCGGAAACAATTACATCAGGGCTCATTCCCGCCTTACTTACGCTTTCGGAATTGCGTTTCACATGACAGGCAACAAGCATTACCTTGATATTTGTCGTAAGGGCGCCTTGGCTCTTTTAGAGGCTTTCGACGGCAATTACGGAATGCATGTGACCAAGAGCATCAAGTGCGGTCAATTCGACAAGGACTACAAGCTCAGAACCAGCCAGGATTTGGCTTACGGTTTGACCGGGCTTGGCATGTATTATTTCTTGACCCGTGATAAGACTGTCTTGTATCGCATTATCCAGCTGAAGGATTTTATCTTTAACGTCTATATGGATGATGCTCGGGGCTATTTGACTTGGAAACCGCGCTATCTGAAGGATCCTGAAGTTCAGATTGTGGCGCAGCTGGACCAGCTTTACGCCTATATGCTCATGATTACGCCAGTCTTGCCCGAACCTTTCAAGTCCCAGTGGAAAAAGGACATGAAGAAGATTGTCGATATTCTTATAACGCAGTTCTACAGCGAGCGCTATAAGTTCTTCTGGGGCGTTGACAGCGATGCGCATTCTATGCAGCTCGGAACGGACCATACCGATTTCGGTCACTCCGTCAAGACTTTCTGGGTCATATTGAAAGTCGGCGAATTGATTGGCGAACCGTTCTACATTCAGTTTGCTAGAGAAAATATTGACAAGATTTTAAGGAACGCTTACCTCGAAGAAAATGGTTCTTGGGCAAGACGGTTTGCTAGCGACAACGTTCTCGACAAGGATAAGGAATGGTGGATTCTTGCTGAACTCGACCAAGCCGCAGAAATCTTGGCCATCCACGATCCGACGTATTATGAATATCTGAACAATACGCACAAGTATTGGTTCGATTACATGGTGGACAAGGTAAATGGCGAAATTTGGCACTATGTTGACGGCGCAACAAATAAACCTGTGGAAAGATATCCAAAGGCGCACAACTGGAAAACATCCTTGCACAGCTTTGAACACGCTTTGTTCGGATTTATGACGGCAAGCAAGGCAAAGAGTGAAACGTTCGATTTGTATTACGCTTTGCCCGAATGGGAAAAACCGAATAAGTGTATCATTACGCCGTATATGTTCGCGGCAGACTTGTTGGGTGCTGTTCCAATTGAAAGGCCGGACTTTATGCCTGACAACAATCAGATTTTTAAAGTCACTTTTGATTCTTTGCACTAACATATATTGTGTGGTTAGCCCTCGGAAATTTCCGGGGGCTTTTCTATCTTTTGTTACATGCAAAACGAAAATTTCGAAGAAAAAATCAAGGGTAATCCGATAGCCCTTTTGCCGGTCGCCGTGTTCCTAGTTCTGTACTTGGGTCTCGGCATTACGTTTGAATACATTCTCCATATTTCGATGGGCTTTTATAACATTCCCATCGTGGCGGCGTTCTTGATTGCGATTTTTGTCGCATGCATGCAGAACCGCAAATTGAATTTTGACAAGAAGATGAACATCATGGCGGGGGCGCTGGGCGACCGCAATATTTTCTTGATGATTCTCATTTTCCTTTGCGCGGGCATTTTCGCGGGGATTCTCGGGCGTTCGAGCGCTTCGGCGGCTGCTTACTTGCTGTTAGATTTTATCCCGGCGCAGTTTGCGGTGGTGGTGCTGTTCTTGGTGGCGGCGTTTGTCTCTACGGCGATGGGCACTTCGGTAGGCACGATCGCGGTTGTTTCTCCGATTGCGGTTGAGGTGGCGCAGATGGCGGGTTTCGGCGTCCCGTTCTGCGTGGCGACGGTGATTGGCGGCGCGATGTTCGGCGACAACTTGAGCTTTATTTCGGATACGACGATTGCGGCGACATCGACGCAGGGCTGCAAGATGAAGGACAAGTTCCATGTGAACTTTATAATTGCGCTTCCGGCTGCGCTTGTTTCGGTGGTGATTATTACGGCGATTTCGTTTGCGACGAAGGCTCATGCGGTTGCGGAAAATCCCTACAGCTTGGTGCAACTGATTCCGTACGTTTTGGTGTTGGTGCTTGCGCTTACGGGCATTAACGTGTTTACGGTGCTTTTGGTGGGAATTGTTGCGGCTTCGGTTATCATGGTCGGTTTTGGCCCGCTTGACATGATGGGTCTTTTGCAGAACATCGGGAACGGCATTTCGGGCATGTACGAGACGATTCTTGTGGCGGTGCTGGTGAGTGCCTTGTGCGGGCTGATCCGCATTCATGGCGGTTTTGCTGCGTTGCTCGATTTCATCCATAAGGTGTTCAAGGGCCATCGTAGCGGGCAAGTGGGTGTTGGCCTTTTGGTGAGTGCGCTAGATGTGGCGACCGCGAACAATACGGTCGCTATCGTGATGGCGGGTCCGATTGCAAAGCAGATGGGCGATGAATACCGCATTTCGCCGAAGAAGACGGCTTCGCTTTTGGATATTTTCAGTTGCGTGGTGCAGGGCATTTTGCCATACGGTGCGCAGATGTTGGTGGCGCTTGCGGCGATTTCTACGGCCTTGCCAAATGCGAACGTGAGCGCATTTGACTTGATTCCATACATGTTCTACCCGTTCTTGTTGCTCATAAGCGTGCTCGTGTTCATTGCGATTTCGCCGCACAAGAAAAAGGATGTGAATGAATAAAACGGCGAACGCCTTGCTGTTTCGCTAAAAAGCTTTTAAGGGCAACTCAGGGATTGTGATTCCTGAGTTTTTTTGTGGGCTGTAATGGGTAGGATGGGGGATAAAAAAACTCCACCTTTCGAGGTGGAGTTTAGTGGATGATGCAGGGGTCGAACCTGCGACCCGCTGATTAAGAGTCAGCTGCTCTACCAACTGAGCTAATCATCCAAAATTCTTAGGTCGCTTTTCAGCTATGTCTTTGCAAAAATCAAAAGCCGCAGTTTCAAAGTTCGTTAGATTCCGCTTTCGCTTTCAAAAACGCTTAGCTTTGTCTGACGCTTTTGTATTTGCAATACCTTACCTTGCGGTTTGGTATTTAGTGGATGATGCAGGGGTCGAACCTGCGACCCGCTGATTAAGAGTCAGCTGCTCTACCAACTGAGCTAATCATCCATAGTCGCTTAGGACGCGC
>CACYRP010000016.1 GCA_902776765.1 Fibrobacter succinogenes | reverse complement strand
GGCGCTGGGGATCGACCCCAGCAAGTACGCTATTGGAAGACTCAGTAAACTGTTCAAGTTCTTCATCCTTTCTGAGGGTTAACTTTCTATCGAAATTCAAGCGGAGCGGTGCGCCCTGCAACTGGAATACGTCATAAAACTTTTTGAGCAAATAACGCTTGTACGATTCGTCAACAAGTTCCGGCGTGCGAGTTTCGATGTCAATGACCGGCGGTTCCACCATGATCTGGCAGGCGCGGGTAAGCATGACGACACGACCGTTATGACTCGGAGGAGCTTTCTCTTGCAAGAAGTTTGCAAAGCTTTCGGCAACGCGGTCACGGCCAAGCACACGACGGCAGTTGGCATAGACGGTCTGGATAGCCTGAATCACGCGGTTCACGCGCTGGCCTTCCTTGGCGCTGATCGAGAGAATCGGTACAAATTCAAGCATCGGTTCGCGTTCGAGGAGTTCCTTGACCATATGGTCAAACGACTTGTCGCTCTTGTTCGGGAGGATATCCCACTTGTTCAGCACAACGACGAGGCCCTTACCAGCCTTGCGGATTTCCGTGATGATGCGGTAGTCCTGGATTTCCATGCCGCGGGTGCAATCGACCACAAGCACTGACAAATCGGAACGGCGGATGCTTTCGAGCGTGCGCATGTTGCTGAAGACTTCAACTTCATCTTCGACGCGAGCCTTTTTGCGGAGGCCTGCGGTATCTGTCACCACGAACTTTTGTCCGTCAACGACAAAGTCACAGTCGATAGAATCGCGAGTGGTTCCCGGAATGTCAGAAACAACGGCGCGTTCTTCGTTCAACAAGCGGTTGAGGAGTGTGCTCTTGCCCGCATTCGGGCGACCGAGAATTGCAAAACGCACTGGGCGTTCTTCGCGGCGTTCACCACGCACCGGAGTCGGGAGCACAGAAACAACTTCGTCCAAAAGTGAAAGGCAAGCATAGCCAGTCAAAGCGCTAATCGTGCGCGGTTGGCCAAAGCCGAGCTTGAGAAATTCGTAGCTTTCCTGACGATCGCCCTGCAATTCACTCTTGTTGGCGACGAGGATGACTTTCTTGTCGAGCTTGCGGATAAGGCGCGCAAACTGCTGATCGAGCTTGGTAATGCCCACGCGGATATCGACCATGAACAACACAAGATCAGATTCGTTCACAGCGTTAAAAATCTGAGCACGGACGCTATCGGCAAGCACATCGATAGTATCGTCGGGCAAGAATCCACCCGTATCGACGACTGTAAATTCGTGTCCCTTGTAAATCGCATTCTGGTAATGACGGTCGCGAGTAACGCCATCGCGGTCACTCACCACAGCGGCACGGCGGCCAAGAATGCGGTTGAAGAGGGAGGACTTTCCGACGTTCGGACGTCCAATAATGCAAACTATAGGTAATTTCATCGAGCACAAATATAGAAAATGTGGCTAGGGGGTGGTAGCGCCTACGGCGCTTTAGTGATTAGTGGTTGGTGATTAGGATTGCAATAAGAACTTTCCCTTTACATCCTTGATTACTAACCACTGTTTACTAACCACTGCCTACTTCCTACCGTCTACTTCCTACGGCCTACTAACCTCTGTTAATTTCTTATTGCATAATTTTTTATCTAGAATAATATATCTTTGTAGTGTATTATTTAGAGTTTTTCCCCACAGGTGGGAAGGACATAGCGAGGTTATTTTGGCTTCCATAAACGGAAAGACGGAAACTCTTTGCATTTTCGGGCATCCGGTTGCTCACAGCAAATCGCCCGCCATGCACAACGCCCTTTTCGATGCACTTGGCATCAACGCGGCTTATCTCCCCTACGCCCCCGAACCCGAAAAATTTGACGAAGCCATCAAAGGCTTTAGAGCAATGAAGTTCCATGGCGCAAACGTCACTATTCCCTACAAGACTGAATTTTTCAACGCAGATGGTTCTGCGCGTCTTGTGGACGAGCTTTCGGAAATTTCGAAGTTCACGGGCAGCGTGAACACGCTCTACTGGAAAGACGGAATTGTCGGCGGGACCCTTTGCGGAACGACCACAGACCCGTACGGCTGCATCAGAAACCTCGAAGAACACGGCGTGAATCTAACAGGTCGAAAAATAGCCCTTCTCGGAAATGGCGGGGCCGCAAACGCTATCGCATTTGCCCTCGTCCGGCAGCACAACAAACTAACCATTGTTTGTCGTACAAAAGAAAAAGGCCAGGCGCTAGCCGATAGGCTCAACAAACATTTCGAAATCGGGATACTTGCACACGAAATGGAGGATCCCGATATTAGAACTCCCCAATTCTTTGAAGTTCAAGTCACGACATTTGCCAACTTTGCAAGTGTCTCCGCCAATTTCGACATTATCATCAACGCTACCTCCGTCGGCATGAGTCCAAACATCGACGCCTCTCCCATTACAGACGAATGTCTGCACAAGGGTCAGGTCGTCTGCGACATCGTTTACACACCTCCACACACCAAGCTTTTGCAAATGGCCGAAGCCAAGGAATGTAAGGTCGTCACCGGCGAAGGAATGCTAGTCCACCAGGGGCTCGAAAGCTTTAAAAAATGGTTCCCAAAGGAAACCGAAAACAAAACAAACGAAGAACTTACTGCGATTATGCGCAAAGGAATGCAGGGCTAAAATGAAAAAGCATCTCTACTTTACAGGATTTATGGCCAGCGGCAAGAGCCGCACGGGTCGCGCCCTCGCAGACCGCCTCGGACGCCCGTTTGTCGATACAGATAACGTCATTGTTGAACGCGCCGGAAAATCAATTAACGAAATTTTTGAGCAAGATGGCGAAGCCGCATTCCGCAAGATGGAACGCGACGTGATTGCCGAAATTGCAAAGAGCGAAAAGCCCCTCGTCGTTTCTCTCGGCGGTGGAGCCCTCACGCAAGCCGAGAACTTGAAAGTCATCCGCGAAAACGGAACGATTATCCGCCTGTGGGCAAAGCCCGAAGTGCTTTCGGAACGCATCGGCCGCAAGAACACGCGCCCGCTCCTTGCAAACCTCACGGACGAAGAACGCCTTGAAAAAATCAAGGTCATGCTCAAGGAACGCGAAAAGAATTACGCCAACGCCGACTTTAGCGTCGAAAGTTCGAACGACTATTCCGAAACGCATGTCACGGAACGCATCATGCACATGCTCAAGTTCTGGGAAAGCCATGCGCTGGACGTGCACCCGAGCGAAGGCGGCCGCTACCCGATTTTCATCGGCAAGAACATCGTGCCGGATGCCGCCATTATGCTCGAAGGGCTCCGCCTCTCGCCGACTTATGAATTCTTGATTTGCACCGACACAACCATCGCCAAGGAACAGAGCATCAAGCTTTCGGAACTCCGCGGCCAGGCTGGCCGTTGCCCGATTTTCAAGTTCCAGGCAGGCGAAGGACACAAGACGCTCCACAACTTGAACCAGCTTTACAGCTTTATGCTGCACCGCGGTTACACCCGCAAGAGCTGCCTTTTGCAGTTCAGCGGTGGCGTTGTGGGCGACATGGCAGGCTTTGGCGCCGCCACTTACCAGCGCGGCATTCCGTTTGTGCAGTTCCCGACAACGCTTTTGTCGATGGTCGATAGTTCCGTGGGTGGCAAGGTCGCCGTAAACCATGCCGAAGGCAAGAACATGATTGGCGCATTCTACCAGCCCAAGGCGGTCGTTTGCGATATTTCAGTCTTGAACACTCTCCCCCCGACCGAATACTTAGCGGGCCTTGCCGAAATCGTCAAGTACGGCGTGATTTACGACGAAGAATTTTTCAAGTACCTTGAAAACAATGTGGAAAAGATCAAGGCTCACGATTACGATGTGTTAAAGCACATGATTTTCCGCAGTTGCCAAATCAAGGCCGAAGTTGTCGGCATTGACGAAAAAGAAGCAGGCCTCCGCGCCATCCTAAATTACGGCCACACGTTCGGACACGCGATTGAAAAGCTCACGCATTACGAACTGTTCAGCCACGGGATTGCCGTTTCTTTGGGTATGAGAGTCGCCGCACGCGCTGCAGTGCTTCTCGGAAAACTTACGGAAGCCGAAGAAAAACGCCAGAACGCCCTCCTTGACGCCCTTGGATTCCCCAAGACGTTCAACGTGGATGTCGATGGAGCATGGGCCGCCATGGCTGTTGACAAGAAAGCAGAAAAGGGCACTCGCGTTTATATTTTGCCAACAACGATCGGAACGGTCGAAAAAGTTTGTAATATTGATAAAGGAATAATTGCAAACGCTTGGAAAGCCATCCAAGCAAGTGAGGTTTAGGATGAGTATCTTGGTTACCGGAGGAACGGGATCACTTGGGTTCAGTATTCTATCTAACTTAAGCGGCACCAATCACGAACTCTACAGTTTCAGTGACGAGCTTCCGCAACCGTGGCAAAAGGTCGAAGGAGTACAGTACCTTACCGGCGACTTGTTGGATTTCAGAAACGTCCAGGAAATGATTCAAAAAGTTTCCCCGACGCACATTTACCATTTGGCAAGCCAGTCTTCCGTAGGCTTAAGCTACAAAAAGCCTTACGAAACGCTCAACATCAACTTGCTTGGCACACAGACGCTCCTCGAAGCCGTGCGCCAGGTGGTGCCCAAAGCAAAGGTTTTGCTCCTCAGCAGTAGCGAAATCTATGGCCGCACAGAACAGCAACTGACTTATTTGCACAAAGAATCAGACCCGCCAAATCCGTTGACTCCGTACGCTACATCCAAGGCTTGCATGGAAATTTTAGGGAACCAGTTCCGCAACGCAAACGGACTCCACGTTGTATTCGCGCGTCCATTCCACTTTACAGGCCCGCACCACAGCCGCCGCTTTGTAATTCCGTCCATCGCCTACCAGCTAGTGAAGATAAAGTATTACGGAGCCGAACCGGTCATTTACTCGGGCAGTCTCGATGTGAGCCGCGACGTTGTTGACGTGCGTGACGTAGCCCGCGCCGCCATCCAGATTTTGAACACCGCAGAATCGGGCGAAGCATTCAACATTTGCTGCGGAAAATCCTACACGTTCCGCGAACTCGTGGAAATGCTCGTGGATATTTCTGACGTGAGCGTAGACTTTAGATTTGACCCGGGTTATGACCGCAGTAACGATATTCCACTTTTGATCGGCGACCCCACAAAGATTATGGCACTCGGCTGGAAACCCATGATTTGCATGGAAGACTGCCTCTCGGATTTGTTCAATGAGATGGTCGTTCGCCGCCGTGTAGAGCTGAAAATGGGCATGGGCCGCGACTTGCGCCTGTAATTCAAACCCCTTACTTGCGATTCATCCATAATAATCGCCGTTCAGCGAAAATTTGATACAAAGCAGTTCCACATGAGCTGCTTTTTTTTATTTTTCCAAACATGAGATTACAAATAAAAAATTTTGCATTCACGATTTGCGCCCTACTTGCTTTTTCTGCGACAACACACGCCGCAGATGTCGCTGCACCAACCGGAGCCGATCGAGCCTTGACCGTTACGGACTTTATGCCGCACAAGGCCATTACCAAAGAATTTAACGAAACATGGAGTTACCAGTTCGTTTTCGACAACGGTACCCGCGCCTTCGTGAACTATTCCGTACTGCACGTACCAGGATCAGGCCGTAAAATCGGCTGCGATTTGAGCTTCTGGAACTTCAAAGGTAAATCTTACGCAGTCGGGCGCCAATACCCGCCCGAACGTCTTGTGGCAAATAAGGAAAAGGCTACAATCGACATCAAAGGCGAATACATGCTCCAGAACAAGCCAGGCAAAGGCCATCGCGTGCTCTATAGCGCCGACAAGGGAGGAAAGTTCCTCCTTGACGTGACTTTCGAAAGCTCTGTAGCAGGCATGGTTCCCGGAAACGGCGTTTGGACTTTCGGCAAGGAAAAGTTTGCTCAGTACATTCACATTCCGTATGGCCGCGTGACGGGTAAAATTGCCTACAACGAAGATACTTTAACAGTCAAGGGTTACGCCTACATGGACCAGACCTGGCAAACCGCACAGGCCACAGAAATTGCAGCTCGCACCATAAACTTCAGTACGAACGACAAGTCGCCGATGCACGCCGGCCGCATTACACTCACGACCGATGGACAAATCATGGGTTACGCCTTATACAACGGTCCGCAAGGCATGAAAGTTGCCATACCGACAAAGGTCAAGGAAGGCGGAGCCGATTACAACGGCAAAAAATTCCCGAAAACGACTTTGGCGTTTGAATGGAAGAACGGCGTCCCAGCTATGGTATTCCCCGTGAACAAGGTTTTGCAGAAAGCATCGCTCCTCGACAAGATCGATGGCTGGTTTGCAAAGAAGGCCATGAAGATTGCAGCCGGTGGCGAAGTGCTGTTCTACCGAGGCCGAAGCCAGAACGGCCTCGGCAAAAATATTGACTGGGCTATCACAGGGGTCAAAGACTAATGACGAAGTTTAGACCGTGCATTGACCTGCACGATGGCAAGGTAAAACAAATCGTCGGCAGTTCGCTCTCCGATAGCGGAGCAGGGCTCAAGACGAACTTTGAAACAGATCGTTCATCATCTTGGTTTGCAGAACTCTACAAGAAAGATGAAATAAAAGGCGGGCATGTGATTATGCTCGGCAAGGGAAACGAAAGCGCGGCAAAGGACGCGCTTTCGGCGTATCCAGGAGGGCTCCAAGTCGGTGGCGGGATTAACGCCCAGAACGCCAAGGAATACATTGACGCGGGCGCTTCGCATGTGATTGTCACAAGCTGGATTTTCCCAGATGGCAAGCTCGACCGTGAACGTTTGGCAGAACTCGTGCGCACTGTGGGTAAAGAACATTTGATTCTCGACCTGAGTTGCAAGCGCACGGGAATTGTCGACGGAAAACCGCAATGGAAAATTGCGACAAACCGCTGGCAGACGATTATCGATATTGAAATTACAAAGGAAACGCTCGAAGATCTCGCCAAGAGTTGCGATGAATTTTTGGTTCACGCCGCAGATGTCGAAGGCAAGCAACAAGGCATGGACGACGAGCTCATCAAGTTCCTCGCCAAAAACAGCCCTATTCCCGTGACGTACGCAGGCGGTGCAAAATCGCTTGAAGACTTGGAACATTGCAAAGAGATTTCGAACGGAAAGATTGACCTCACTATAGGAAGCGCATTAGACTTGTTCGGTGGCAAAGGAGTGAAGTATGACGACTGCGTCAAGTTCAACAAAGCTCAAGGCTAGCGACAAGCTCGATTCACGCCCTGCCATTTTTGGACGTAAGGTCACAAGCACCTTCCGCAAGATGTTTGCATTCAACCATAAGCCGCCTGGAAACATCCGCACTTGCTGGATTCCGCCGCTAGTATTTTTCACACCCATTGTCAATTTGCCGAAGCTCTTGAAATTACGCTTTTACCTGAAAAAAGAACGCAAGCGTAGAGACCCGGACGATGTACGCATTCTGTTTTACTCGGACAACTTGGACGAGACAAACGGCATCGCAAACAATTTGAGAAACGTGATTCCATATATGCGCAGTCACGGCATGAAGGCTTACCTCGCCGGCAGCGCATTCAACACACGCCCTTGCGGAGTCATCGAAAACAGCTATTGTGTTTTGTTACCGCGTTTGTTCAGCATGGAACAGCTAGGGTACGCAAACAGTGAACTTGCAATTCCGCGTATTTCACCGGCACTTCGTTTATTCAGGCGCTACCCCATCGATATGATCGAACTTGAGACGCCGAGTCCAGGCGCTTGGGTCGTTTGTCTTAGCGCATGGATTGCAGGCATCAAGGTCTTTAGCCATTACCGCACCGACGTGCCAACATACGCCAAGACGCTTGTGAAAGCGAAGTGGATGCACACGTACGTGCTTTGGCTCATGCGCATTTTCTACTGGATGGCACGCCCGGTTATTAGCCCTTGCGAAGACTACGCCGATATCCTAAAAAAGGATCTGAAAGTCCCGGCCAACCAAGTGCAGATTCTCCCCCGCGGGCTCCCGCTGGAAAAGTTCTCGCCCGATATGCGCGGCAAGGGCGCTTGGGAAAAGTTTGGTAACGATCGCAGCCAGCGTAAGGTGCGCTTTGCTTTTATCGGAAGAATTTCCAAAGAAAAGAATCTGGAATTTTTGAATTCCGTTTGGGATAAGTTCTCCGCCAAGCATGACGACGTTGAGCTTATGTATGTGGGTTACGGCTGGTATCTTGAAGAAATCAAGAAGCAGTTCAAGGATAATCCGAGCGTATGCTTTGCAGGCGAACAAGGCGGCGAGACGCTCGCAAGCCTTTACGCGGATGCAGACTTTTTCTTGTTTCCGAGTACAACAGATACGTTTGGCAACGTAGTCGTAGAAGCAATGTCTACAGGAACGCCAGCGATTGTAAGCAACTACGGTGGTCCAAGAAGCATTGTGCAAGACGACAACAAGTGCGGGCGCATTTTGCCAATTGACGAAGCGAAGTGGCTTGAAACGCTGGAGGAATGCCGCACGATTAAACTTGAGCAGCCGGAAGTTTACGAACAAATGCGAATCGACAGTCACAAGCGCAGCGAACGCTACACGCTTGAAAGTTCGACCAGGACGCAGTTCGAATATTTCAGGAAACTCAAGCGAGAAACGTACGGGATATAGCCAGACGAGAGACGAAAGACAATCAACAAATGACTCCAGATTCGTTGAAACGTTTGCGCGAATGGTTCAGGGCGAACGCGGCAGAATTGCCGTGGAGGTCAGCTGATTTGGATGCACCGCGTGACGCGTATGCAGTTTGGATTAGCGAGACGATGCTCCAACAGACGCAAGTTTCGACGGTCAAGGAATATTTTACGCGATGGATGAAGCGGTTCCCAGATGTGGAAACGCTTGCAAAAGAAGATGAAGCCGAGGTCTTTAAGTATTGGCAGGGGCTTGGTTATTATAGCCGTGCAAGGAATATACTGAAGACAGCAAAAATCGTGTGCGAGTCATGCTTTAAAAGCGATAAGATTTGTATGGATTCTCCCTGCAGGAGGATGACGACGGTAAAGACGGATAGCCCCAAAACAGAGTCCGGGAAGACAAATCCTTGCAGGATGCCCGAGACGCGCAAGGAACTTGAAGCGTTGCCAGGAATCGGAGCGTACACGGCAGGAGCTATTTTAAGCTTAGCTTACCATCAACGCGAAGCTATTTTAGACGGGAATTTGGTGAGGATTTTCAGTAGACTGTACGAACTGGATTTTTTGCCAATGGATTCCAAAAGCGCGGCGGAGATTTATTGGGGGTATGCGCGAGAAGTTGCCGACAATCCCAAAGCGTACATGCACAACGAAGCACTGATGGAACTAGGGCGAACCGTTTGCAAAACAAAATCGCCGCTTTGTGAAAACTGTCCACTAAACAAAGAATGTCGTGCTTTCATCGACAAGCGCACCGCAGAATTTCCGCCCGCCAAAAAGCGTACCGAAAAGAATTGGCACGGAACAGTTCTCGTCATAGAAAGCGCTGACGAAAAAATTCTCGCAGTAAGTGGCGGACAAAAATTTTTGGACAAACAACTGGCGCTTCCACATTTTGAAAGTCCGCGTGGAGCTACCGTTGGCCTCCCTGCCCACGCCGAAAATTACATCAACGCCGATGATGTTGATTCTATAAAGCATTGCGGAACGTTCCGCCACAGCATCACGGTTCATAAAATTGAATGCGATGTTCTGCATGCACGACTCACGACAAATGCGAAAGCAGCGCATTCTCCAAAGCAAACTGCAAACAGCAACAAATCCACCTCATTTGCATGGATTGAAAAAGCGAAAGTCTTTGAGACCTTCGCAAATTCGTTTAGCTTGAAAGCGCTGAAGAAAGTGTTTTAAAGGGGAGTCCAGATCTACGCCGAGAAAGACAAGCCAAATAGCGAGGATAATTTCCAGGAACAAGTCCTGGATGACAATTAGAAAGCTTTCTTTGCGGTGCAGAAGAAGCGAACGCGGCTGTAATCGCCATTAGGTGTTTCGACAACTTCATCACCAAGAGCTTGAATAATCGAGCCCGCTAAAGTAATCCCCCATTTCGGGAAACGTTGTTCAAATGTAGCATCCCAATACCAATCGCCTTTTACGACAAACGGGTCCTTGGAACGGAGATTCCATTCTGCATCACTTCTGTATCGCAATGAATGGGAAATGCGGAATGTCTTTTTGATAAGCCAATCGGCATTAAACGAAACAAAAAATTCCGAGGGATTGACTTCAAAGCGTTTTTCTTTGCCATCAATGCGTTCGAAGCCCGTAAGTGTCGTGAACTTGAGCAAATCTTTATACCAAAGTTTCAACCAAAATTCACCCGTTACACCCTTGATCCAGGAATTGATTCGAGCCACATCGCCATGACGGAATGTATAAAGGCCGTTTTCAACATATTCTTTTGTTTCAAACGTTTCAGCGCCGTATTCAGCCCAAAAACTCCCACGGAGTCCAAAGCTTAAGAAGTTTGTTAGAGAATCTTCAAAGCCCACATACCCTTGCAACAAATTCATTTTGCCACTTGCGGTAAGCGAAATTGTATCGCCATCAAAATATTCATGAGTATCGGCAATCGGATTCAGGCGCGAGCCCGCAATATTTTTTGCACCGACCGTAACATTCATCTTTTCGAAAACAGGCACATGATATTCTACGCTATCTTGCACAAGCCAATCTCTATTGTTGATGCCGAACATCACATCGAACTTGAGTTGATCCATTGGACGAACGCGCATTTCGAGGAACGGCCACAAAACACGATTATCCTGCAAACCCGTATAGACAACGCCATCGTCATCGAGGAAACGGAATGCCAAGCCTGCAGAAAGTTGAAGCATGCCATGTTTGCAACTTTCACCGCAATTATAGATAACAGAGCCATTCACTTCATGACGTTCACCGGATTCTTTTTTGCGCTTATTCTGATATTCAGCATTTTCAAAGACAAGCGTTGTAGAGAAATTCCAAAAATCGGCACGAGCCTCGACACGCGGCTTATAATGCACAGGAATCCATCGCGATGACTCGGAGAAAAGCCAAACGTATTCCATCCCAGCAAGGACAGACGCATTAATCAGATTATTCGTATATCCAAGTCCACCATAAAACGAGCTGAACATCGGCCAATTTTCACCAAAGAATGAAAATGAACCTTCTACCAACGGTTTTCGGAAAGCATAGGTTCTAGTGCAATAGTGATCATCTTGGAATAAGCGGAACGTTGCCCAAAGACCATGCCACAACGGAGTGCGCACACCAGCTTCCAAAATCGGAGTCCTATTGCCAGGCCGTTCATTCGGATCGGTGATAAAATCTTGATAAATCAAATCACCAATTTCATTGCCAGTTTTCATCCAAATCGAAGGCGTTTCGATAGGGGCCCAGCTCGGCAAAACGGACAAACGATTGAAAAGTTGACGATAGCGTAATTTGCGAGGCGTCCAAAGTTCGCTTTCGGAATGAATGCCACCAGCACCAAGAGCGCGATCGAAATAGAACGTTGGAGACCCAATCAAGAACGTTCCATCGTCACGGGAGACAACTTCCATGCCTTCCATTTCCGGATCAATTGATGCAAAAGCAACGCATGCAGAAACGGCAAAAATAGATATTATTTTATTCAACAAGGAGTTCATTACCAAATACTCCTTTCAAAAGTGAGACCAGCATAAAGCATATTAGAACGTTTTGGAAGAGTCCAAAGTTGTTCCCACATCACATGAAAACCAGCGCTATATTCCTTATATTTAAATACAGGCAAGCTAATTCTTGCGTACCAACCGAATTCGGTTTCATTATCCGTCAAAGTTCCGCCGCGCTTGTTTATATAGATTTCTTCGGCATCGGCACGTGTCCAGCTACATGAAAATCCAGCACCAAGAATCACTGGATGAATCGTTTTCCATTTCCAATCTGCGCCAACACGCCCCATAAACTGATGAACTCCATCGTAATAAATATCAGTCCTTGGTTTGAAATAAGCGTATTGGAACATCACGATTCCATCGACATTTTCCCAATAGGTGTAGCGAACGCCAATACCGCCGTATAAAGTATTTTCTACAGCATCCATCAAGTCGCCCATCGGGTAGATTTCACCGCCTTCGAGGAATACGGATAAATGTGAAAACGAGATGTCGTTTGCAACCGCTAGAGAATCGTTTTTAAACGCAAACGGATCTTCCCCTGCGTGCAAAATCGATGCCAGTCCTAATGCTAGAATCGTAATTAGTTTTTTCATTTTTTGTATTCCAGAGCTTGTGCAAAAAAGCCGTCTAAGCGAGAGTCTTTGAGGCCCGGCAAAACGGGCTCACCGACTTTTACAAATTCAGGATGAGCTTTAACGAACCGAGCGATAACACGTGTCGTTTCCGTTGGATCGGGGCTGCATGTTGCATACACGAGGCGTCCGCCCGGTGCAAGTGCCGTTGATGCATTTTCGAGAATTTTGAATTGCAGTTCCGCAATTTCATTGATTGCATCCGGAGTCATGCGGTAAACCGATTCCGGACGGCGAGCGATTACGCCCATGTTGCTGCACGGAACGTCAAGGAGAATGCGGTCGAACTTAGACGAGAGAGCCGCAGAATCTTGAGCAGCGAGGTCGATGGTTTCGGTCTTGATATTTTTGAGGCCAAGGCGGGTCATCAAGTCCTGCATTTTTTCGAGACGCGATGAAGAGGAATCGCTGGCGAGAATTTCAAGCGAGCTATCCATTTCAGCCATGAGCGCAGTCTTGCCGCCAGGAGCAGCGCAAGCGTCCCAGACTTTTAAACCCGGTTTCAAATCAAGAAGTTTCACCACTTCGTATGCAGACGGATTCTGGAACGAGAAAAGTCCGTTCACAAATTCTGGAGTCGCAAGCAACAGCTTTACGCCCACATCACGCGGGACTTCGATATAGCGATCATACAGAATCGAGGCTCCCGTAATGCCGAGCTTTTCGGCAAGCACCGGAGCACTCGTCTTTTGCAAATTCACGCGAATCCATTCAGTCGGGCGGTCTAAAGTCGCCTTCGCTAACGCTTCGGCACGGTCACCGCCATAGACATCGAACCAACGACGCACAAGCCATTCAGGAACAGAATTTTCGACGCTTACACGACGCACGCGTTGCGGCGGGAGTGCGGGTTCGCCTTGACGACGAGCAGAGCGAAGCACCGCATTCACAAGACGCGCTGTGCTTTCGCCTAAATTAGCAGACTTTGCCAATTCCACACTAGCGTTGATGGCCGCATAATCCGGCACATCCATAAAGAACATCTGGAAGAGGCCCATTTCAAGGATCACGCAGGCTTCGCGCGACGGCATTTTTTTCGTCAGCGACTTTACAAAATATTCGAGATACAAATGCCTGCGGCAAACGCCCAAGGCAAGTTCCATCGCAAATGGAGAAAGTCCGCTTTCCTTGATAAACAAGCCGTCTTTTAGCCAAAGCAAAAGGACTCGAAAGGCATCTTCACGTTCGTTTAGCAAAACTGTAGTCCCTCGCGCTTTTGGATTCCACGCATAAAGTCTGCAACAGGCATGGGCTTTTTACCTTCGGCCTGAATTTCAAGCACTTCAAGCACGCCCACGCCCGTTCCAACGAAAAAGCGATTGTCCTTAAACTCTACAACGCCCGGTGCAAGCTTCGGACCGTTTTCAGGAGTATCCGTCTTGCGGAGATAGACCATGCGACCACCCAGCTTTCCATATCCACCCGGCCACGGGTTGAATGCGCGAATGCGGTTGTGGATGGTAAGCGCCGGCAGATTAAAGTCAATCAAGCCTTCTTCTTTTTTGATTTTCGGAGCGCCGCTAGCCTGCGCATGGTCCTGCGTCAAATCCTTTTCACAGCCATTCTTGAGCTGGTTGATAGCATCATCCAAAGCGTCGCAGCCCGGAGCAACCATCTTGTCGAGCAAACTTGCGGTTGTCTCTTGATGGTCGATCGTCACAGTGCGCTGGGCAAGAATCGGACCATGGTCCATCTTTTCGTCCAAGCGGAAAACGGTCACGCCAGTTTCCTTGAGGCCATCGGCAATAGCGCGCTGCACCGGAGCCGCACCACGATACTTCGGGAGCAAACTGCCATGAACGTTCACAGCGCCAAACTTCGTAATCGCCAAGATGTTCCTCGGCAAAATGGAATAAGCTACGACAACATACAAGTCTGCATCGAACTGGCGAAGTTCCGCCTCAAATTCAGGCGACTTCAAATCCGTCGGCTGCAACACCGGCAAATTGTGGTTGAGAGCTGCCACCTTGACAGGCGGAGGCGTAAGCACGCGGCCACGACCTGCCGGGCGGTCCGGTTGCGTGACAACCGCTAAAATTTCGTTATCGGAAGCAAACAAATGCTCCAAGAAATGTGCCGCAAATTCCGGCGTTCCCATAAATACAATTTTCATACTCACAATATAGCATTTGAGATTAGTTCTAAGTTTTATCTAAAAACATCTTACTCTAGTATAAGCGAGAAGTTTAATTATCTATAGAAGCAAAAATAAATCGTTAAAAGAAAAAAGCATCGGCCAAGGTATTTTCTTCGCAGTAGCGTGCAAAACGAGAGTCGCGAACGACTGCTAGTAGGCGTTCATGACCGAGTGAAGCCGCTGACGCCGTAGGCGTCAACTCCGAGCTGGGGCCCGCCCGCATGATGTACTTTTTGCATTAAAAAAAACACCTTTGGTGTAAACCCTTATTTTCTATCTTTGCGCCCATGCGAATTCTTTTACAACTGGCCCTGATTTTAGGGATTTGCTACGCAGGCGATTTAATTCACGATTTCACGGGAATTCCTGTGCCCGGCAACATTCTCGGAATGCTCATTTTGCTCCTTTTGCTTTGCCTCAAGATTGTTAAATTAGAACAAATTCGTGAGATTAGCGATTTCTTTTTGAAGCGCCTCGCGTTTTTCTTCTTGCCGCCCGCAATCGGCCTTATGCTCGTTGGCGATGACGTTAAAAGCCAATGGCCACTTTTGCTGTTTCTCTGTATAGTCATTACCATCGTAACGATGGCAGCCACAGGTTGGACCGTTCAACTCCTTAGCAAAAAATCAAAAAACAAAAACCCCTAGCACGCCATGTTCGGAATAATTCTTACCATTATCGCTTTTGAAATCGGCGTATCCATACGCAACAAGTGGCGCAATCCACTATTTAACCCGATTCTCATCGCCACTATTCTCATCATTGGATTTTTGACCATCACGGGAATCAGCTACGATACATACAAAGTTGGCGGCGATTACATTTCATTTTTCCTCGGACCTGTAACGGTTTTACTTGCTGTTCCTTTGTACAGACACATTCAAGCCCTGAAAAATGCGTGGCTCCCAATTCTCGCGGGAATTGTTGTCGGTAGCACGGTAAGCATCGTTTGCGTTATCGCCTGCGCAAAGATTTTCGGAATCAGCAAGACGCTCATGCTTTCTCTCATTCCAAAATCAATAACCATCCCGATGGGTTCCGTTGTATCCGAACAAATTGGCGGCATTCCGTCCATCACGATTGTCTCGATAGTCATCACGGGAATCACGGGCGCTGTTACGGCGCCGCTCGTTTGCAGATTTTTCCGCATCAAGAATCCGGTAGCGCAAGGTGTTGCCATCGGTACAGCAAGCCACGCACTCGGCACAACAAAAGCGATGGAAATCGGAGAAGTCCAAGGCGCCATGAGCAGCCTTTCGATAGGCGTTGCAGGTGTTGTGACTGTGTTTATAACGCCGGTACTGCTAAGAGTCTTTGGATGACACAAAAGGCGACCCCGGCACAATGGCCGGGGTGACATGTCTACTTTCCGCCTTTACCCACAACAACTGTCGAGATAATGCTTTCCGCTTCTGGGATATCCAGAAGTTTTTTCAGTTCATCATGGTAGAAGAAATGTTCTTCGCGAGCTGTTTTGTTGAGCAGGCGCGCCGAAACATATAGCGATTCCGTCAGCACACCCGCATTCAAGTTCATGTAGCGGTAGCCGCGATTTCCAAGTACTTTGCAGGACTCATTCAAGTTCGAAGTCAGCACCACCGCAAACATCGCATTTTGAACTTGTTCGGGAACGGCAAAGCACTTGACAAATCTTTTCGGATTTGCAGAACCACTTTGCATGTAAATGGACTTGCGTACCGGAATATAGCGGTACACGCCCGCATACACAAACATCACATCAAAAACGACAATCCAAATCTTGATAAGCCCCGCTCCAAACGCATTGATTTGCGCCAATTCTAACCAACGTAATAACGAGGAGAAATCGTCCAAATCGAGCGATCCATGAACAAACGGAGCTTTTATTTTACGGTCCGTACGCAAATACCACAGCTCGCGCAAATAGTATTCTTTCGTGAATTTCGAAGGCGTAAGCGGAAACTCATCGCCCGGCAAAGCCTGAGCATTCAAGCGCCGCACCTTCATGCAAAGATTCAAGTCATCAATATTTTCGAGATGATTTTGCAGCATGAATCGCGACGGATAGCGAGAGATATCAAAAGCACCCTCGTTTTCGCCCACGTAGGCATTCATTTCGGCATGGTTCGAATAAGCTAACTCACCAACACCATCATCTACAGAATTGAAAGCGACCATGCTCTTTTCAGGGAAAATCGCAATGGCAGCCATCGGCATTTCTGTAGCGCCAAGCTTAAGCGCCACTGCGATGGAATCATCGACGAATCCGCCAAGCGTAAAAACCTTTTGTCCTCTTGACTTTGCAAGAAGAATCGTATTAGCGCAGGCAGACCCCACATCCATTTGCACTTGGCGATACGCTGCTTCGCGGAATCGCCAAACAGCGCGTTCTAGAATTCCCGTGTAAAGGAAAATCGTTTGCGCTTCTTTAACAAATTCTTGTTCCGGGAACGCCGAAAGAATCGCCTTGCGAACATCCTCGCCCCCAAGTTTTACAAGTTTCGAGTCATCAAGATCAACATAATAAACGCCATCGGGAACATCCGATTCATGCACAACCGCATAAACGCCAACCGGATCTAAGTAATCCGCCGAAACCGGAGCCAAAAGAGGCATAAAACCAGCCGTGAGCGGAAACCTCTGGCAGAGCTCATAGCGCTTATCGGCATACGCTTGCTTTTCCCAATGCATAATGACAGGATCCCCACTTCCATGGGGAATGTACTGGGTCGATTCGTGATAAATTTCCGAAAAATAGCGCATCCAAAGTGCAAGATAAAAAGTTTACAGTATGCACAATGTTCAAAGGCATCAAAATAAAAGTTTTTTGTGCGTTTTTCTTACAAAAACAGGATTTTTTAACAAAACACTTAATACAGTTATAATTACGGTTTTCGATTTTTTCAGCTATATAATAATACCACCAATATATTTTTTGATAGAAATTAAAATTCCATAAGAGGCCATATGCAACTCAAGAATTTATACACTTCGTTAAGCGTTCTCGGCATTGCAACCGCAATGGCACTTACAGCCTGCGGCGACGATAATTCCGATACGCAATTTGCGAATAATCCGGGCACTGGCACAGAAAACCCAGTTCCAGGTTCCAGCGGCTCAACGGAGCTCACCTCTAGTTCCTCAATTGCGGATATCACAACCGAATCATCCAGCTCTGCTGGGACGGTTGATCCGTCTACACTCCCTGCAGAAGGCCCCATCACACTCCCGCAGGGTCTCGGTGTTTTAGTGGACGACTTTGAAGACGGCGACAACAAAAACAATCTCGATAATTATTGGTACACATACAACGACAATAACAATGGCGGTGCCTCCATCATCACGACTCCGCTCAACGCCGAAGGTGACATTATACCGGCTACCGTCAACAACGGTTCTACCAAGGCTTTGTTAGTCAGCTATACGCTCGATCGCGGCGATTACGAATACGAACCATATGTGGGCTGGGGTGTACAAGTTGATCCGGATAGCGCTAACGGACGTTTCGGCGGGATCACATACTGGTATAAAGGTGGCGCTCACGAAGTACATATCGAAGTCACCGATGTTAAAGATTACGATGTGCATCTTGCAAAGGTCGCCGCTTCTAGAACTTGGAAACAAGCCGTTATCCGCTTCAAGGACCTTGTACAAGGTGGCTGGGGCAAGGAAGTGGCATTTGATGCCAAGAACATCAGAGCCATCAGTTTCCAAGCCAAAGGCAACAAGAACAAAGCTATTTCGGACTCGCTATTCATAGACAACCTTTATCTGCAAGACACCTCCGAAGTCGAAAAGGATAAGCCGGACATGGAAATCAAGGATCCGGTCATTCCGACAGTCACATTCACCGACGCAGATATTGCTGTAACAAATCCGTTGCAAGAAAAGGCCATGAAGTATCTCAACAAGGGTGTAAACTTCACCAACTGGCTCGAAAATGCCGACGGCAAGTTTAAATCCTTTGAATTGGGTGAAAAGGATGTCCAGATCCTCTCCGAAAACGGTTTCAAGAGCCTCCGCTTGCCGATTGACCTAGACCTCTATGCCACAAACCGCGACGCATTCGTCAAGAGCACCGATGCTGAACTCAAGTTCGATGACGACACATTGTTCATGGTTCTCGATTCCTTCGTTGAATGGACCGCCAAGCACAACATGTCTCTCGTGATCGACTACCACGAATACGACAACAGCTACAACACCACAAGCGCCAAGGACACGAATTACATCAAGATGATGGCAGAAACTTGGAAGCATGTTGCAGCGCACTATGCCGAAAATACTCGTGAAGACTTGTTCTTTGAACTTTTGAACGAACCGGACATGAGCGATGGTAAGGTTACCGCAGCCCAGTGGACCGTTGCAGCCCAGGCCATGATTGACGCCATTCGCTCGGTCAACACCAAGCATACAATCCTCTTCGGTGATGCCCAGTGGTACTCCATCAGCCTCCTAGCCAAGCGCACTCCGTTCACCGATAACAATATCATCTACGTTATCCACACTTACGAACCGTTCGCCTTCACGCATCAGGGCGGTTCCTGGACGGACTACGCCACAATCCACGATATTCCGTTCCCATACGATCCGGCAAAATGGTCTACGGTTTCTGGAGACTTCGGCGTCAACAAGAGCACAAAACCTTACGTGAAGACGAACATCAAGAACTACTACAAGACCGGCAGCAAGGAAGCCATTTTGGAACAAATTCTCGTTGCCAAGAAATGGGCCGCCAAGAACAACGTTCCGGTTATCATCAATGAATTCGGCGCTTTGAACCTCCGTTCTACAGCCGAATCCCGAATCAACTACTTGACCGCCATGCGCGAAATCTGCGACACGCTCCAAATTCCTTGGACTCACTGGGGCTACACGGGCAACTTCTCCGTGATCGAAAACGGCAAGTTGATCGAAGGCTTGGACAAGGCTCTCGGCGTCGGAAAATAAATTTTTCCTTAGATTCCCATAAAAGCTGCGCAGAAATGCGTGGCTTTTTTTGTAGCCGCAACAGCGGGCTTTGAGGTCGACGGCAAGCGCCATTGAGCTACGAGGTTTTCCGCAAAAGCGATACGGTCGATACAGCAGTGCACAAGACTATTTCTTTTAAGGATAATTAGCAATGAAGATATTACATATTTTTATAAAACAATAAGAATCCTCATCTCCTCCAAATATAAGCCGCATGTACATTCGTGCGGTTTTTTATTTGTTCGCGATTTTCTAAATTACAATTATGAAGTTTAAGATTAAAGGCATTTTTGCAGTCTGTTCCACGTTGTTTATAGCAGGGGCAGCAAACGCAGCCGGATTTTACGGCAACCAAAGCGATATTAAATGGAAAACCGCAGGCACAGAGCATTTCCAGTTTATTTACCCGATGGAATACTCTACACACGCAGCGAAAGTTTCCGCCTATGCCGAAGCTGTTTACGATTCTGTCACCAGCCGTTACCATAAAGCACTTCCCGGCCGCGTGAGCGCTGTCTTGAACAACGCTCTTTACAGCAACGGAAGCGCCATCCCTAGCGAAAATGCCGTGAATCTTTGGCTCACCAACTGGGATTTTAAAATTCGCAGCAGCCACGGCTGGATCTCAGATGTTATCACGCACGAATTCAGTCATCTCGTGAGCATCGAAAGTGGAAGCAAAACATTCCCGAACCTCTACGGTGTCCAATTCGGATTTACGGACTATTACAACGAACGAACCCGAACAGATTTCGTTTCCATGATTCCGTTCACTTTGCAACCGCTTTGGTTTGCTGAAGGAACCGCGCAATACGAATCATCGCGCATGGGTTTTGACTCCTGGGATACGCACCGCGACATGCTCCTCCGCACGGCAGCGCTCAACGATAGCCTTATGACGCTCCCCTACATGCACGAATTTTCGGACAACTCGCTCCTTGCCGAACTTGGACCTTACACACAAGGTTTTTCGCTCGTGCTCTACATTGTAAAGCATTACGGCGACGAAGCCATCCCGAATATTTGGAAAGAACTCGGGCGCCCCTACCGCGCCACGTTGAACGGAGCTATAAAAAAAGTTCTCGGCATCAGCGAAAAAGAATTGTACAACGCCTGGAAAAAAGAAATCACTGAATACTACCAAGCGCAAAAAGATTCTCTCGGCACATTGGTCGAAGGTGTAAAAATCACCAAGGATGCATTCTGGAACGATTTCCCCGTTGTTAGCGGCAAGAACCTTTATGGCGTCTCGAACTTTGGCGGACCATGGTTTGACGGAAGCGTGTTCAAGATACCGCTGGAAGATACGTTAAAGACGAAAGACGTGGTTCGACAAGCTCACCAACCGGATAAGCCAGCCGAAGTGAACCAATCCAAAAATGATTCCACGAAAGTTGAGGTTGGCGATATCGAAATCGAAGGCGCCGACAGCGCTCTTATCGATATTTCAAAATTCGCAAAATCAGGATTTAAGGCGAAAAAGCCGTGGTTCGACAAGGGCATCGACGTTTATGACGACAGCACGCACGGCCCGATTCTCGCCTACATCAGCTACCAGAACCGCGACAAGGATGGCCACGCGCACTTTGACATCGCGTTAAGCGATACGAACAAGAATCAAGCAACGCTCACCTACCTTGTAGATGCCGTCTACCCGTCATTCAACAAGCAAGGGAACTCTATTATCTTTGTACGCCGCGAGCCGTTCAGCACGCGATTCGTATTGAGCAAGGTGCCGTTCAAAAGCGACTTGAAAAGCATCTCTTCCGAAGAACCCATTGATATTTTCAAGCCCGATTCTACGCGCCTTTACTACAATATTTACAGTCCCAAATTCAGTCCCGACGGGAAGCGCATTGCATTCAGTTTCTTTGACGATGTACAGCGCGGTATTGCAGTCATCGACTCCAACGGCGCAAACTTCAAAGTCGTGTGTACCGAAGGTTACGATGAACGCGATGTTGCCTGGCTCGATAACGACAAGATTATTTTCGCAAGCAATAGAAACAACATTTTCAACCTCATCGAAAAGGATTTGAACACAGGCAAGGAACGTGCCCTCACGAACGTTGTTGGTGGCGCATTCACGCCGACACTTGCAGGCGATACGATATTCTTTACGCAGTACGACAAGGACGGTTTTTCACTTTACAAGTTGCCTTACAAGAAAGAAGCTGACCCCGTTTACCGCGACAGCATTGTTGTTTCAACTCGCGATAGCGTTTTGCAAATTGCAGATACCATTCAGGTTGCATGCTCCGACACCGCAAACATTGCAGATACAACAAAACTTGCAGCCGCAAATGCAAAAACAACTGACAAGCAAGCAGAGGCAAATGCTGCGGATTCCACAAGTTGCACCGTTCCTAAAATAGTCCTGCTCAAAGACGTGAAACAAGTGGAGCACCGCGATACAATCAAAGTTGCCGTCATAGACACCACGCAACGCGAAATCATCTTGCACGGAACGCTCCCGCAAAAAATTCACAAAAATCTTGAACTCGTCGACCGTGAATTTGCAGGCGCCGAACGCAATTACAAGCCTATTCCCAACATTCCATTGTTCGTGCCAATCTTGAGCTTTAGCGAAAACGCTCCGTCATTAACCGTGTTTGGTGATGGCGAAGTCAAAGCAAAGCTCGGGCTTGCAGTCGTTATCAGCGATGCGCTCAAGAAGAACACCGTGCAATTAGGATTGTTACTCGAACTCGGAAAAGGCCTTGACTACATCAATGGAAGCGGGCTCAACCCCAGACAAGAAAAGGAATTCTTTATTTCATGGAACAACCATAGCACGCCTATTGATCTTGGACTTTCATACAACTACGCTAATTACACAAGCCAAGATACGATTCGACATGAAAACGTCAGAGAACACCACGGCGATAGCATCGGTATAAACCGATACGCCTTTGCAACACAGGCCATTACAGGAACCGCAGGCTATAGCATTTTCAAGAGCATTGATACTTTACAAACCGCCATCAGTTACGATTGGGCCAATGTAAACTTTTACGACGACACGCTCGAATGGACGTACAACAAACGTTTTAGCGCTACCGTCGGATTCGGGCTCTATGGAGACCACGAAGGCGAAGGCGGATCGGGAATTTCCGGCCAAGGGAACGGAGCACTCGTTTATTACCAGTACTCCAACACCGACCTCAACCGCCCCGGAACACTCTACGTTACTGAAAATGGTCAAATCAAGACCCATTACAGAAATTTCACGATCCATCAATTCGGAATTAACTTATATGGAAGTATCCCGACACCGCTCTTAGGCGCACGTCTTGCCGCCGGTGGAAAAATTTCAAGCATTCTCCACTGGGACACAGACGATGTAAGCGATACGCTGGATTCATACTTCTATACCCCGGTATTCCTTGATGGTTACCCGTACTTGCGCAGTAACGAAGACTACACGCTCGCCGGCACCAAAACGGCAATGGCAGAACTCCATTACCTCTACCCCATTTACGATGACTGGAGGCACAATCTTTGGATCTTCACAACGCGCAGTCTTTACGTAGATTTGTTCACGCAAATCGGTGCCGCATGGAACGGAGATTTCTTCACAGACAAGTTCACCAAACATGGATTTTGGGACCGTTCTGTGGGTTTAAGTTTCCGCATGAGCAACAAAATTTGGGGAAGTATTCCGTTGGACATTTCGCTCACGTTCGCTCGCGGGCTTGACCGCATTGGGGAAGATGGCGATTTGCGCGGAGGCTGGAAGTTGGATCCGATCCACTTGACGTTCTTGCCCAAGGTGCTCCGCCCGACCAGAATAAAGTTTTCCATTGGGATGGGGTTCCAAAATAGTTGGCAATAAAAAATTGCCAATTATAAATCAAAATAGTACTTCACGCGGGCGGGGCCCCAGCTCAGTTTTTTTACCCATCCTGGCGCAAGCGCCAACCTTACGGCTCAGCAATGGGTCTGCAAACAGCCCCGCTGCGTTCGCCTTTTAAGGTTGTGGCCGACGCTTATTGCATTATAAAACGTATCTGCAACTATAATTGTGTATGCAGTTCTAGATTAGCTTAAACGAAAGGCGGCTTAAAGCCGCCGTTTTTTTTATGGTTTAGTAGTTAAAGCTTTTGGTTTTCTTTTCGCCGGGGAGAAGTTGGCCGGGGCTTGTGCGTTCGGCGTCTCGGCCTTTGAAATTCGGGTTGAGCTTTTTGATTTCTCGCGACTTGACTTCGGCCTGGACATCGAGTAAATGGCGTTCCCATTCTTGAATAGCGCCATCAAGTTCTACACGTGCATTCAACATCAATTCCTTGAGTTGCATCAATTCCAGCATGCGTTCGCGCTTGAGCACCCAAAGCTCTTCTTCCTCAGGCATGCGTTCGATATTGAACAACAGATTCAAATATTTTTCTTCAGCTTCGCGATACGCTTTGTACGTATCTTCGTAAACGAGATTGCGGTCATCGGCCATGGTCTGCTGCGAAGACACATGAGTTGCACAGCCGATGAAGTTCATCGCGACAGGGAGAAGGAAAAATGGAATTGTCAAACGCATGAGCAAACGCTTTGTTATGAGTTATGAGTTATGAGTTACTAGTTTCTAGTTACTAGATAATAGTTATTAGTAGTTAGCAGTTGCTAGGGCTTAAAAGTCATCCTCCGAAGGAGGATCCATACAGTTCTTACAAAAGCATGTTCAAAATTTATGGATCCCGTCATTACACTCCAGGATGACTCAGTCCTCAGACAACTGCAGTAAAGTTCCGCCTCTATTCCGCCGTTTCCGCGACTTCACGCTTGATGTTGTAAAGTCTTTCGTAAGAAACATGGCTCGTGAACGTAACAGAATCCTTCGTTTCGGGATGGATCATCGTATGCGTTCCAACCTTGACTTCGCGTTCCTGGCACGGGAGGCCTGTTTCAGGTTCAATCATAACTTCGAATTCGGTGCGGTATTCGCCCTTGAGCCCAGAAGTATAACCCTTGAACTTTTCAGGAACGATCTTGCTACCCACATGCTGTTCCCAGATGAAATACGGGAAGCTTTCGGTTTCGTGCAAGTAAACCACGTAGTCCAAGCATTTGCGGTGGTCACGATTCGTGAAGCCCATCGTCACCACGGAGTCAATTTTTATTAACGCAAAGTTCAAACGTCCCTGTTGCTTGAGGAGTTCAGTCACGTTACCCTTGACAGGCACCACGCCCTTGAGCAAATGGTCCATTTCCCAGCGGTGTTTTTCCAAGCGCTTGAGGTGCGGCTTGAAATCCGGATTCAAGAGCTGATCGCGCCAACGACTCGGCATCGGGATATGGGCCAGCAACGTATCGTAGCCATCGTCAATCCCAGAAAGATTCGTGACGTTACGATCAACCGCAGCTAGGTTCACTTCCTTGATGCGCCAAGCAAGTTCTGTCGGCATAAAATTCTTGAGGTATCCGCGGGACTTGTCAATAACATAGTTACGCTTGACAAACGTCGTATCGCCTTTTGAAGAATAGTTCAAATCGGCATACGTCGCCGTAATCGTCCCCATCTTTTCTTCGCCCTTCAAGTCAAGCGTCGCATAATAGCTTTCGGTGTACATTTCGAGCGTGACAGGTTCATTTAATTTATAGTCAACAGATACTTCGGATTCGCTGCATGCGGCAAGCATTGCAGCGACAAACATTCCACTCAAGAATTTTATTTTATTCATTAAATTAACCAACTATTGATTGACAATCGTTAACTGTTTTGAAGCAATCAAGCCTCTTTCAGAAGAAATTTCAAGAACAACCGTTCCAGGGGCTTTGAGTTTTGTCATTTCGCGGGCCGTTGCATAACCGCCTCGACGAGAACGCGCTTCAAGTGTAAATGCTTCCATTTTATTGGAAACATGGAAATCACGTTCCCAAAGCTGAGTACCCTTGTTGCCAAGAGTTCCTTCGTAGAACGCAAATTTCAGCGTATTAAAATCAAAACCCGTTCCGTAACGCAATTGGATAATGAGTTCATCAGCCATCCTAAATACGCTACCCGTATCCGCGACATAACCTACAGCCGGATTCCATTCACGACCGCAAGCAATGACTGGTTCAGATTTTGAGCACCCCGCAAACAACGCACCCAAGGCGAGAGTTGCGAACATAACGACTTTCTGTTTTTTCATTTTATCCCTCTATTTTTCCCAACAGCACTTTTTAAAATAGCAAAAAACTATCTGTCAAGTACAAACATCATTTCAAGATGGGGCGTTTGAGGGTAAAAAGCGAAACCTTCGGCATGGGAAAGCGCAAAACCAGCCTCGGCGAACTTGGCATAGTCACGCGCAAGGGTCACCGGATCGCATGAAACGTAAATCAAGCGGTTGACAGAGCTCTTGACAATGGCAGAAAGTGCCTCTTTGGGCAGTCCCGTACGCGGAGGGTCTACGATGAGGGTGGCAGGCATGTCCACGACATTTTCAAGGAGCCAATCTTCAGCAGGGGCGGAGACGTTTTCTACAGCACAAGAAGCCGTCGAAACAGACAAATTAACTTTTGCGTGTTTGAGGCAGCCTTCTTCGCGTTCGACAGTCGTAATCTTCTTGAACTTGTCCTGCAAAATACAGGCAAAGAAACCGACGCCGCTAAACAAGTCAATCAACCAAGCGTCAGAGGACTTGCCACTCGCCAAGCCTTCATCCACAGCCTTGCGGACAGATTCGACAAGTTCTGGCAAAAGCCCCAAATTGCTCTGGAAAAATACGGACGCATCCGCTTCGATTTTGCGGCCTGCAATTTCGACATGGCTCACAGCATGCGCATCGAATTCGGACTTGTGCATTCCTGGGTAATAGAATGAGATTTCGCCTTTGCCGTTATCAAAAATGTTCACATCGATATCGCGAGAAAACCTGCGAGAGTCATCGGAATTGCGTTTGGAATCGCCCGCGAGAAGCGTCGCGGCAGGTCCACGCAGGAATTCATTCAGGCCATCCGTGAGCACAGGGCAATTTTCAAACGGAATTATGTTGTTGCTTTCTTCGCCTCGGAAACCAAAACGCGCGCAATTCGCAGAACCTTCACGATTCGCATAAGCATCGCCACCGACATTGCCGCTGAATACAACGCGGGCGCGGTTTCTGTAGCCCCACGCGTTTCCGGTATGAATCACAAAATCTTCGGGCAGTTCCGCATGCGCCAAGCGCCTGAAGTTTTCACGTTCGACTTTTTCGAGATATTCCGCTTGCTTTTCAGAAGCAAGATGTTGCAAGCTGCAACCACCGCACTTGCCATACAGCGGGCAAAGCGGCTTTACGCGATCGGGGCTTGCTTCCAAAACTTCAACAACGCGGCCCTTGGTAAAGTCCTTTTTCTGGAACGTCAAGCGAACCTTGCAAAGTTCACCCGGCAGCGCTCCCGCCACAAAACACACGCGACCATCTTCCAAGCGAGCCATGCCCTCGCCCCCCTGCACCATTTTTTCGATGCGGAGCGTAAAGCATTCGCCACCTTGCTGATGGCCAAGTTCGCGACGACCGTCACGACGGTCGTTATTGTGGTTCAAGCGCGGGCCTTTAAACGAGCTACCATTGCCCTTAAAGCGGTTGTTTCTGCGGAAATCTGCCATGAATGTAAAAATAGAAATTTTATCATTCCCCAAAATAATCTTTATCCGCAGGGGCTATTTCGCAACGGAGAATGGGGAATAGAGGCTGGACGACATAAAAATTGGATCCATACGTTTTAGCGTTCTTTTCATCAAGGCACGGAATATCAATTATCATCGATTGTCCTTTTGAAATTTCCGTAAAAGGGTCAAAAGAAACAACATGAGGATAACGATAGCCCAACTCGCGATAGAAAGTTCGTTCTCTTTCTGCATCCTCTGACGAGGAATCTCTTTTGAGGCCTTTCCATGGCAAGAAAATAGAATCGCTCGCAAGCAACGGTTTTACTTGTTCATGCGCCCGATCATACCTAATGAATTTTCCCGTAACAGGCGCAATACTCCTTGAAGGAGGCGTCATTTTAAAATGAAGTTTTTCATTAGATGATATGTAATAAGGGAACGTTTTATTCCCAAGCCAACATTCGCGATTTTCATCATTCAATTTAATCGTAAGTTCAACAACTACGCCTTTATCATTTGAACCAGCAATTCGACCTGTGCAATTTCCTTCTACTTTAGAAAATTTCCTCAGTTGTCTTTTTTTCAAAACAAAGCTATTAGTCGTATCAAATTCGGCGCTCGGACCGAAGTCATGTTCAAAGATCCAATATGAATTCAGTTGTTCCGCTGTTGGCTTTACGGATTCAAACTTTTTTATACGGCACTCATTTTTGAACTCGTATTCTAAAATTCCGCGTTCACTCAGCGCAAGCATCCACAATTCACGTGCACAGGAATCGGGCGACTTTTTCACATTTTCAACCGCTTCTTTAGAAAGATTTAATACTCTATCTTTTTTTACTTTTTCCTTAGGATAATTCAAAATACTGTCTGGTGTTTGAAATAATAACTGAACATCAACAAACCCAAGATAATCATCTATCTTCAAAAGTGAATCTAAAAGGCAATTTGAGTCATATCTAGAAAGACTACTATAAAAGTCTTCTCTATCAGATAACGTTTTTCCAGAATCACGAGCCCATTGACTCTCATATATTTCAAGGAGCACATCCATGTCGTTATCCCAACAGCCGACCAGTTGACTCGTTGTCGAATCGGCATTTGCAATTGAGGTCTGCTTTTGACTTTGCCCATTTCCAGACGGCACAAAAAGCCCAATTAAATTCACAGCAGCAATAATCCAAACAAGAAATAGCCACAGGCCTTTTGCTAAAAAACGAACGCGAACATTTATCGAATCCAAGAAAAGCGAAATCGCAGCTAGGCAAATAAGAGGCAAAGTAACACAGCTCACTATCAACTTTAAACCATAATTGTTCAAAGAGAGGTCCAACGAAATGAGCTGAGATTCAACAAATGCCCCAAAGCACAAGGATAAAGCGCACAACAAAGGAACAACTTTAGACTGCATAATTAGTAATCCCCCATAAAACAATTTGCACGTTCCAAATACTTTTTATTTATCGGGGAAACAATCAAACCTTTAACAGTAACCTTTTTCGAAAAAGGTTGCTCTTCTATTTTCATATCATGTGTAACTTTGCCACTTTCACTATAATAGAAAACAACGTATTCATTCTGTTTTTCTAATATGAAAAATTTAAACCAAGGAAATTCTAGAAAGGGAGTCGTAATAATCACTAACGGATGTAGCCCTTTTTCATCTTCGTACAGGAGGCCGACTTCATCTTTTACACTCGCCAAATGATAATGAAATTCATACAAACGTTCAGTTTCATTGCCTTTTAGATAGTGGAAAATTTTCTTTCCTTCTACTTCGCAGGGAACCGATTTGCCATCAATATCTTTCGCCAACATGGGTGTCGGATCTTGAGAAGGCGACTGCTTAGGCCAACATATGAACAATAAAAACAGGCTCAGTTCCGTAAATAAGATTACACAAACCTGAGTTACATATTCAAACTTTTTTCGAAAAGAGCCGGGCTTATTCGCCTTCTCATTTTCCATCTTTTTTTCTTTTAGCATACAACATATATAGTTAAATTAAACCTCTTATCCCCATTTTTTTGCGTTTTTGACCAAAATTTCAACATTCCTGAAAGAAAACGGGGCTTTTTGCCGCAGTCGCGGTTCAAAATTTTCTAAATTGTCGCTCAATGGAAACGACATCGATAGTTTTGCCTAGCGCACTGACTGCCGCGAACAGCAAAAGACTGCTCTCGAATTGCAGGAGTGCCCTCTCCAAAGGGGAGCTTTATCTGGACGGATCAAGCCTCACCTCGATGGATTACAGCGCCGATGCCTTTTTTGCACTTTTAGCGGAACTTTCCCAAAAGACGGGCAACAAGCTCGTCCTCGCGCACTTCGCCCCCGAAATCAAGCAACACTTGCAGAACCTCCGCAAGATGGAACCTCCTGAAAAGCCACAGCGCGAAACAAACAATGTTCTCGAAATGTTGGGCGACATCGGGTTCATGCTCATTAGGGAAACGTTCGAAGTTCTCAAGCTTTTGTTCATGTCTATCTACTGGACGATAATCGGTCCGTTCGACAAGGGCAAAATCCACTTTGGTGGCATTACCAAGCAGATGTTCAAGTCGGGCAGTGAAGCCATGGGTATTTGCTTCTTGTTCGTGGGACTCATTTGCCTTACGATGGCCTTGCAGAGTTCGGTGATGTTGAATGCGGTAGGCGGCGGTTCTTACCTCGCATCGGGGCTTGGGTTCCTTATTTTTGCAGAAATTGGCCCGCTCCTCACAACGATTATTTTGGCCGGGCGTTCCGGTAGTGCCATGGCGGCAGAAATTGCAAACATGAGCGTTTGCGAAGAAATCAAGGCTTTAAAGTCCATGGCGATTCCGCCGGTGCAATACCTCGTGGTTCCGCGATTCATCGCGTTAAGTGTCACGACCCCAATTCTCTCGTTCAGCGCCTCCATCGTCGGTAGCTTCGCCGGATTCCTCATTGCGTATTTCTTCTGCGATATTTCATTCTCGAATTACATGATGGGGCTCCGCGACGGCATCGATCCGATGACCTTCCTCAAGAGCACCATCAAGGCTCTCGTGTTTGGCTGGATTGTAACGCTCATCGCCTGCAACAAGGGGCTCAATGCCCATGGCGGTGCTGAAGCAGTCGGTAAAGCGACGACTTCAAGCGTTGTGGCGGCCATTTGTACCATCGTGATTTCGGATACCCTTTTCGCCTTCATTTTCTACTAGAGGTCAATATGGACGAAATTCTAAAAGTAGAACATTTGAAAGCGAGCTACGGAAACGAAACGATCCTCAAGGATATTTCGTTCGGCGTCAAAAAGGGTGAAATTCGCATGGTGCTTGGAAGCTCTGGTTGCGGAAAGTCCACGCTATTAAACAACGTGTTGAAGTTTATCAAGTCGGACGAAGGCACGATTACTTACTTCGGAAAGAAGTTTGGCCCCAAGGAAGGTCTCAATAGCGAGACCCGTATGCGCACAGGCGTCTTGTTCCAAAGCGGCGCACTCCTTGCAGACTTGACCGTTGCCGAAAATGCGATGCTCCCGCTCAAGAGGAGCATGCCCTACATGCCCAAGAGCCAGATGGAAGCCATCGTTGCAGACCGTCTCGAAAAGGTGCACTTGCTCCACGCGTTCCACAAGTACCCCGGTGAAATTTCTGGCGGTATGAAGAAGCGTGCTGCACTTGCCCGCGCGATTGCGCTCAAGCCGGAACTCTTGTTCTGCGACGAACCTTCGACAGGCCTCGACCCGGTGACCGCCCGTTCGCTGGACGAACTGCTCCTCGAACTGCGCGACACGCTGGGCGTATCGATGATAATTGTGAGCCACGAACTGGAAAGCATTAAAATCGTCTGCGACCGCTTTGTGTACCTCAAGGACGGCTACGTCCTGAAAGATGCGACTTTGAAAGAAGGCATGGAATCCGACGATCCCATCCTCAGGCATTTCTTCAATAGGCAGTGCCCGAAAGAATACAATGCCGAAGACTTTTACAACTTTGAATTTATTGATTGAGTTGAAAATATATGGAAACTACCCGATCCGAAAGAATTAAACTAGGCGCATTCATGCTCTTTTGCGGAGTATTGATTTGCATATTCCTAGGCTATGTGCTCAAGCGTTACCTGAGCGAGCAGTTCGACAACTACTACACCATTTTCGACACGGACGTGAACGGGCTCTTTGTCGACGCCAAGGTGAAGTTGAACGGTATTGCCGTCGGTAGCGTTACAAACATCACGATTAACGAAGAAAACTTGAATCAAGTTGTCGTTGCATTCAAGGTCACCCAAGGAACGCCGATCAAGAAAGGGACACGAGCTGGGCTCACCGCAGGCATGAACCTCACCGGTGAAAAGCAGGTCATTCTTTCTGGCGGTACTTTCAGCGAACCCAACGTACCCGAAGGCGGTTACGTTCCGGCAGCAGCTTCGATGTTCGACCAAATTACAGGCCAGATGGGCGACATTTTTAACAAGGCAAATCCAATCATTGACGGGCTGGGCCGCATACTGAATCCAGAAAACGCCGAGAGCATTTCGCGCACGCTCAAGAACCTCGAAAAGACGACCGAAAACTTGAGCCACTTGACCGCCGACATCAGAAAGCCGCTCAACACCATGAGCAAGTCTGCGGTTTCGCTGCAAAAGATTCTTGCGGAAATCGAAGAGGCTAAGCTTGCCGCCAAGGCTGACACAAACCTCACCGTGCTCAAGGAAAAGCTCGAAGCTATCGACACCAAGGGTTTGAACGAAAACTTAATGCAAACCGCAGAATCCATGAACAAACTCACACAGCGTGTTGATGCCATGGTTTACAAGAACGAAGACCAGGTCGGAAACGCCGTGGAAGAGCTCAATGCGATTCTTGAGAACCTCGAAGAATTTACCCAGAAGATTAAGAACAACCCGTCTGCACTCATCCGTTCCGAAGGCAAGAGCGGTCGTTAAGAAGGAGAATTGATTATGAAAGTAAATCGTTTGTTGGCTGTCGCCCTCCTTTCGGCATTCGCACTCACGGGTTGCCTGGGCGGTTCCACAGAACCTTCCCGCTATTACACTATTTCTGCTGAATCCATTTCGACATCGGGTGCTACAAGCGACGCGCGCGTTCTCGTAAAGAAATTTACGATTGACCCGGCCTACCAGCGCAGCAACATTGTCTATCGCGAATCGCCGTATGACTTTATGTTCTACGATTTGGATTTGTGGGCAACGCGCCCAGAGCAGATGCTCACGCAAGTGACAGGCGAATACCTGGTCAAGAGTAATCTCTTCAAGTCTGTCGATTTAAAGCCGATGAGCAAGCCGAAATTTGAACTTTTGGGCAATGTCGATGCCATCGAAGAAATCGACGAAGGCAGTTCGCAATACGCACACCTCGCTGTGCAGCTCACGTTCCGCAAGGTCGGCGAAGATGCTCCGCTGTGGGAAAAGCGCTATGACGATCGCGAAAGCATGGGCAAGCGCGATGCACACTCTGCCGCCGAAGCGATTTCGAAGCTCTACGCCAAGTACATGCAAGATGCGCTTACGAATATTGCAAATGTGAAGTAATAGTATTATAGAAAGTAGGCGGTTGGAAAAATTGCTGGCGGGCTTAGGTTTAGGTCCGCCTTTTTTTGCGACTTCATGCTACTAAATTTAAATTTTTACGATTTCAGTAGCATAAATTTTACTTTGTCCCTATCATTTTTGTCAAAATTTTGCGACTTCATGCTACTAAATACGCGATTTTCAACTTTTTGTAGCATATCACGCCTCAAAAGAAGCGAATATCCACCTAAATTCATTTAATTTATTCAAAATTCATGCTACAAAAAACACCATTTTTGAATTTTAGTAGCACATTTTTGTCAAAACGACCTCGCACACGTCCATTTTAACACAACGGTTCAATCCCGGCGGATGGTCGGGACGCTGGCCAGCAATTTTTTCGTGTAATCATTTTGCGGATTCGTGAGGACTTCATCGGCGGGGCCGTGTTCTACAGCATGTCCAAAGTACATGACCAAAACTTCGTCGCTCAAGGCTCGGACCACCTGCATATCGTGACTGATAAAGAGAATGGAGAGCCCAAGTTCATTACGCAAATCATCGAGCAAATGGAGAATTTGCGCCTGCACCGAAACGTCCAAGGCGCTCGTCACTTCGTCACAGAGCAACACTTTCGGGCGAACCATCAAGCTGCGCGCAATGCAAAGACGCTGACGCTGACCGCCCGAGAACTCATGCGGGAACTTGTCCATCGCCCCCGCCGGGAGCGAAACGCGGTCCAGAAGTTCCCTAGCGCGCGTGCAGGCTTCATCAAACGAAACACCTCGTGCAATAACAGGAGCAGTCAAGATTTCAGTTACCGTCTGGCGCGGGTTCAAGCTGCTAAACGGATCCTGGAAAATCATCTGCACCAAGTCCGAAACGCGAACTGCATCTTTCGCCAACCCCGCTTTTCCGTTTTTCACCGGAACTCCAAACAAATTAACTTTTCCACTAGCAATAGGCACAAGCCCAACTAAAGATTTGACGAGCGTTGACTTACCGCAGCCCGACTCCCCCACAATCGAAAGAATCTTCCCTTGCGGGAGCGTAAACGAAACATTATCAACCGCTGTAAAGTAATCCTTGACCTTGCTAAAAACGCCACCGCGAATCGGGAACTGTACCGTAAGCCCGTTCACCTCGATAGCAGGGACTTCACTATCAAAATTTTCGATATTCATCAAGCGTCCAACTCGGCGAGAGCATCCTGAACGTTCTTTTCGGTCGCAATCAAAATTTGGCGACACTTGCGCAAAAGTTGCGTAGCCTCTTGAACCTCCAGAGCAAGTTCATCAATTTCCATCTCGGAATTGTCGATTTTCGAGAGAATTTCTTCTAAACGCTCCATTGCGTTTTTATATTCAAAATTTTGCGCACTCATGTCCACGAATATAGTTAGATTTATTTCAAATGAATTTGTTCTATCGTTCCATATTACCCCTTTTAGCGTCTTTCGCCTTTTTCGGAGCATTCCTTGCCGGATGCCTCGACGCACCCAGCGATCCGCAAGAGCCGCAAACTGTCGAATCCATCAGCATCATGGTCAAGCAAAAAGACCATTCTTTTTCGACAGTTCTCAAGGTAAACCCATCTGATTCAGCCTCCATCAAAGCAGAAGTCATTCCCGAAAAATTCAATGACGAACTTTCGTTTGAATGGATCCGTTCAAACGCATCAAAAGACAGCTTGCTCAAAAAAGAAAGGACCTATTCATTCTACCCAAACAGGTCCGGAGAGAACCTTCCCAACAAGCTTAAAGTTTCCGACAATGAAGGCAACCAGAAAGTTTACGATTTTACCATAATCATCAACACGCCGCCTGTACTTTCGGATTCGACAATTCCTGCAAATGGAGAAAAACTTTACGGTTCACCGGAATCTGCTTTTTTGTTTGAATGGTACAGTCTCGACATGGATTTAAGCAACGGCGATACGTTGTTCCACATTCTTGAAATTGACGGAAAACAATACAATGTCGGTACACTTTTGCAAGTCAAGCAATCCGGCTTTAAAGCGGGGGAACACTCATTCCGCATTATTGTTCGTGACCTTTATGGCGATACCGATACTCTCGCACCTAAAAAATTTTATGTTGTCGATACTTTGGAGGCAAAATGAAATTTTTGAAGTTTTTTGCCATAGCCGCATTTGCTAGTTTACTCCAGTCTTGCTTTAATTCTGACGACCACATTTTCGACGAAGCAGATGCCATCAATATAAACGTAGATGTTGCCATTGCAAGAACAATCACAGATGTAACATCGAAAGTCAAAGCAGACACGTTCCATGTCAATGACACCATATTTTTCATAGCGCGAATCAGTCCAAATAAAATCATAAAAGTTCAAGATTACCATTGGCTCATGGACGATAAATACTGTTCCTCGGAATACAATTTCAAGAAACAGATTACCGATCCCGGTCACCACAAATTTACTTTCGTGTTGAAAGACCACTTTGGCGACATGCACTACGATTCACTTGACGTGTGGATTGCCGACAAACCTATTTTAAACGACAGTGTATTCACCCCAGCCAACGGAACACAAGCCATCGATCCGTTCGAAGCGATTTACTTTACCTGGAGCGCCAAAACCGAAGGAATCAAACTCGCCCATTACTACCATTTTACACTGAGCGAGCAAGACTTCGCCAACATTGATTCGAAGTTCACAAGGATAGACACCATTCTATACGAGCCCAACTTTATATTTCACAATAAATTAAATCAATTCAAGAAATACAATTGGACAGTTCAAGCGTTTAACGAATACGATTTTGCATCATCGCAAAAAATCCAGAGTTCTTTTTACACCAAAGGTTTTCCTGGCGAAGGCTCCTTGCAAGCAACTGTAGATATCGGGCGTGCAACATCGGTTCCCATGCAGCTGACGCTAAAAAACAAGAGCGATTTCAACAAGCATTTTGATTTCAAATTCAATCTTTCATCGTCGAACAACAACATTTCACTTGGCGTTATCCCTGCAGGAACATACCAACTGACTCTTAGTTCAGATTATTCTGATTTTGGAGCGATTATAAAAGACGTCATAATCAACGATGGTTTTGTAACAATAGAAAGTAAACTAAAACTTGTCGATTCCATTGCTCCAACGATTATTTCAATGACAAACCGAGACACGCTTGATTTCGCCGACACATTACAATTCATTGTTAAAGACGGCAGTGGCGACATTTCATCGCAAAACATCAACGTTTCTCTCGAAAACGAAGTAATCCTTGATAAATCCTACAAAGACAACATTTTAACCGTCGTACTCAAAGAAACCGACAAAAGTTGGACGTACCGCATACTCGCAATTTCAGCAACCGATGGAAGCAAAAATATTTTCAACAAATATTTCTACATAACGCCAAGCACACTCTGGTTTACCACAAACAACGATACGACAATTGCAAACGATGGGCTCATCAAGATGTTCATTCAAGACAAAAATCCATTTAATTTTGTCGTAGATTCCTTACAACTCTTTAACATCACAAAAAATAAAATCATCATTTCAGTTCCTAATACAAGTACATTTTCTGCAGAACTTGAGGCAAAGCTTTTTGACGCCGAGCAAGCTATAAGATCAACCGTCATTTATAAAAACGGCTTACGTCAAAGCAAGACTTGGAATCTCTACGTTAAGCAAGCGAAGGAGGAAAACTAATGAATTACAAGATTCCTCCTCTATCAATTGCATTCGCAAGCGCAGTCTTAACCTCACTCATTTCATGTTCTGACTCCGAGATTCAATCTTCGGACATTCCTGAACTAACACAATCCATTTTTGTTGTTCCTGAAAGCTATTATGGCGAGCCTTATAACAGCAATCGTTACAAAGCATCGGATAAATTCTACGTCAATGTTAATGAAAAAATCCGCATATGCGGCGTTTATGCAATTAACGGAGAATACATTTCAACAGACAAAGCAGTTCCTTATTACATCTCGCACAAATGGAAAATCAACAACAATGAAGCCAGCGCAACATCGGTCTATTCCAGCTTTGACAAAGCAGGTGTTTATAACATAACATTTGAAACCGTTGACCTTCTTGGCGACACATTACAAACAAACGCAATAATTTATGTTAACACGCCAACTACAATCGCGCTACAATCTCCGGCCAACAATTACAACCAAGTCGATGGGGATAACGAGAACGGGCTCGAACTCACATGGAGTATTTCTGGAATTGACCCTTGGGAAACCTCGTACTGTACACTCTTTGCAAGTTACAAAAAATCCGATATTTGGAATTCTTCGCTTGGAAACATGGATTGCATGGGCAGCGTCAATCTGCTCGGAGTGCTAAACGCAGATGCAAACGAAAAAGGCGATTTCATAAACCACAGCGAAGAAACCTCTACAATTTACTGGGGCGTACGCGCAATCACTAAGAATGAAAGTGGGCAACATGATCAAGCATATAGTGAAGTATTCAGTTTCTCTACAAAGTTGAAAAATGATGGTGCCGCCATTGTCGAAATTCCAGTCGTAAGCCTATACAACATATTCCCCGAAAGATCAAAATTGACAGGCGCCATTCTTTCGGCTGCAGGAGATACACTTTCAAAGATTTCAGAAAACAAAGCAACAGCGAATATTCAAAAAACATTAAATCCGCAATCCAACATAAAAATTGTAATCTGCAACGAAATCCGTACCGAATACGGTTGCGATTCCATGACCATCAATTTGGCGCCCAACACAAAAACAACAACAGACACATTGTTCTTGCGTGACAACGTCAAGCCCAACATGACACCCGTCAATACGAATTTTCCGACATCAGAACCAATCAAGTTCATGCTACTCGACAACGGCTCTGGCATTAACGCGTCAAAAATTTTAGCAACAATAAATGCAGATACAGTCCTGGCAAAATACGAAAATAACATTGTATCTATAGATTACAAATGCCCAAATGAGTGCACACTTGTTATAAATGCCGAAGACTATGCTCGCAACAAGGCGCCCAATGTTTTTTGGAGAATCAAGGTCAATGGTTCTGAAACAAGGATTTCTGGACCATTCGTAAATCAGGAGGACAACAAATGATTAATATCAAGAGAGTCCTCACCACAGTTTTCATTCTGTTTTTCGCTCTTTGCGGGAATGTCTTTGCAGAACAAGGCTCTCAGCAAATTGCACAGCAGGCCATAACAAAAAAAGCAAAAATCCGCTACTTGCAAATCTCGACAAACCCGTCAACGGTTGATTTGTACACGGGACTGATTTTGCCAGACTTTGCAAGTAAACCCAATTACACCTCCCCCGCATTTATCCCTGTACCCGATGGGAAAGACAGCATCATAGTCTCGTTTTTCCACCCGAATTACGCGGACACGACAATCAATATCGCGCTCTCGCCTAACGATACATCTTTCATTATTGTAGCACTCCGGCAAACATATGACGATGATGAAATCGAAAGGAATCAAGACCTTTTAAAACACAGGAACAGGCGCATACTCGGTGGGTACCTCAAGTGGGCATCCATCGCCCCCTTTGCCATTAGCGGAATTTCTGCAATCGTTTCTCTTTACAACATCGGTAAAGCAAACGACCACAAAAAAGCTATAGAAAATACACACTTTGTGAACGAAAGGTATGACGAGCATATGCGAGATTTCAAAGACCACAAAGGTAGCGCTAAAACTGCCAAAACGGTCTCCGGAATTTTCTTTGCCACGGGTCTAGCGATCCTTACCGCAGGTTTCGTTCTTTCATTTTAGGTAGAATATGAAAAAGATTTTCTTACTCATTGCAATCGCCTTAACCGCCGCATTCGCTAATCCCGAGGGCATTTTCGTTGATGTCGAACTCTTGTCGGGCACAAAGCAACGCGCAAAACTCATGGGAATTGAAAACGATACCGTAAGCCTTGGCGGGTACATCCAGAACAAGTTTACAATCGTAAAGATTGCCAAGAAACAATTCAAGAGAATTGTAGATGAAAAGGGCAACGACCTTTTAAGCGAAACTCCGCAAACAAAAACAACGGCTGAAAAAACGGAGCAAAGTTCAAGTTCCATCGCAGTGAGTTCGGCAGCAGTGAGCTCGGCCCAATCATCAAGTTCCGCAGCAATTTCAAGCTCTTCTACCGCAATTTCTTCAAGCGCAAAACAACCCCTCGTGAGTTCCTCCAGCACGAAATCGCACGTGAGTTCTTCTAGCGCAAAAATATCTAGCTCCAGTTCTTCAAGCGAAAAAGCACCGGTTGCAAGTTCATCTAGCATCAGCTCGTCTAGCGAAAAGCCTGCACCAAAGCCCATCAAGACCGTTCTTATCGCCTACACCGGAGAAGGTGTCAACCAGTCCATCGCAGACCAATTTACAGGCCTTACCGCGCGATTGCTCATGGAAGCTGGCGAAAATCCGCAACTCATTCGCAAGAGCGACATCAAGAATTGCGATGACAACATTTGTATTCAAAACGAGCTTTCTTCTTACGGCTACAAGTCTATTTACTTTGGCGAAATTGTACCGAACATCAAGACCGATAGCTTAACGTTAAACCTCACGCATGCATTCTACGAAGATTCGTTGCCAATGCTGCACAGAGCAAGCGTGAACATTTCAAGGCAAGCCGTATTCAGCGATGCCATTACCAACAACAAATTAAGGAATCAACTTCTAGACGCTCAAGGCAAAGAAACGATTAAAACGAAAAAGAACCGTGCGTACATTCACATTGAAACGGACCCCGATGGCGCTACAATTTCCCGTTCCGAAAAAGATGCCATTTGCAAATCGCCATGCACATTCGTCGTTACGGATACCACCAAATTCCCACTTTACGCCTATTGGGATGTCGATAGACACCTTTGGGGTGCAAGCACAAACATTGTCCCCCTTCCCGGCGATACCGTCCATGTTTCGCTCAAGCTTAAGCGCGTCGCTCCCGAAATCCGTATTTTGACATTCCCCGAAGGAGCAAGCGTCTACAAAGCTAATGCACCCATCACCAAGCGTTCCAAGGCAATCGCCAAGACGCCTGAAAAAATCCCCGTTTACAACATGGGAACAGACAGCCTTATTATCCGCAAAGCAGGCTATAGAGATACACTCGTCAATTTCTTTGTCGCTCCGGTATCGCAAATAGACTTGAGCATTGATCTTGAAAAGCTGACCAGCTATGATGAAATCGAAAAGCAGAACAAGTGGCTACACGAAAGGAAAATGCAAACCCTGGGCGAAGCATTCATTGGCGGTGCTGCAGGAACAGCCCTTATCGGTGGATTGCTCATGTACTTTGCCCACTTGGACTACAATGACGCAGACGATATCAAGAAAAATCTTAAAATTCCAGGAGCCGTCAAGGGAACAAACTACCAGAACAAAGTCAAAGAAAATAAGAAACTAGTCAATCAAGGAGACAACAAAGCCATTGCCGGCGGCATTTTGCTCGGAACAGCAGCGGCTCTTCTTGGCGTTGGCCTTTACTTCTATTTCTAAATTTTCTAAATTGCGTCCAATGAAAAACACAGTCCTTAAAACAACTATTGCTTTAACTCTTTTCTTTACCGCTTTTACTTTTGCTTCTGATGCAATAGCCGCTGATACGGTCGCCAATGCCGGCGCCGCAGCTGCCGAAGCCACCAAATCAACTGGCATTTACAACCAAATAATTGATTGGTACAATGACAACTTAAACTACGGAACGATTACGCTTTTGATGGCTATTGAAAGTTCGTTCATTCCGTTCCCGTCTGAACTTGTCGTGCCGCCTGCCGCTTACAAGGCCTTGCAACCGGGTTCTGGCCTCAACATTGCACTCATCGTGTTCTTTGCAACGCTCGGCGCTTTGATTGGCGCTTATATCAACTACTATCTCGCCAAAATTCTCGGTCGCCCAATTATTTACAAATTTGCAGATAGCCGTCTCGGACACTTCTTGCTGCTTGATGTCGAGAAAGTTGAAAAGGCCGAGAACTACTTCCGTGAACATGGCGCCATCTCGACATTCGTCGGCCGCCTCATCACAGTAATCCGCCAGTTGATTTCTATTCCGGCAGGTCTTGCAAAGATGAAGCTCGCTCCGTTCACGCTCTACACATTCCTTGGCGCTGCCATCTGGAACTGCGTTTTGGCACTGCTCGGCTACCTCGCCCACGGGCAGAAGGACATTATCGAAAAGTACAATTCCGAACTCGCCATTGCGTTGCTCGGCTTCGGTGTGCTCTTCATCGCTTACATGGTCTGGAACGCCATGAAACCGAAGAAAAAGTAGTATTTAGGGATTAGGTTTTAGGAATATTAGGTAATAGGTTAAAATATCACGCGCATAGCGCATCAATACCGGCGGCAAAGCCGCGATTTTAAACCTAACACCTACAGCCTATGACCTACAACCTTCAAAAATTGCAATTCTTGATGCAGCGGTTGTTCTGGAATTCTGCTTCGAATTCGAGTTTGCCGTATTTGTATCGACGATAAGCGCCATTGCGGAGGCCATGAATAAAATTCATGTCCTCTTTAATTTTTCCGAACTCATCGTACATTTTGAAGACGCCGTGAATTTGTCCGTCAACGTATGGAATTTGGCGGCGGAGTTTTCCCTTTTCGTCCCAATCTTCAGACATGCCGTTCAAGATTCCATGGCGATACGTTTCGCGACTTTTCCTTTTACCGTTCGCATAATAAATAGTGCTATAGCCTTCTTCCTCGCCTTCCAGATACCCGATGGTTTCGTGGAGCGTTCCATTTTCATCGTACGAACGAAAAACCCCGTCTATTTTGCCATTCCTGTACGGCACTTCAATCGCCAATTTTCCATTGCGGTGGTAAGAAAGCGACACCCCCTCGCGCACGTCCGTCCCTTTTAGAACGGTGTAAATTCGTGACACACGACCGTCATCATAAGTCGTGCGGACAGTATCCAAAGCTACAGGAGCAGCCTTGGGCGCGGCCATAGCTGTGCCAGCAAACACAAAAGGCACCAAAAACGTGAAAAAAAGCTTTTTCATTGCATTATAATGTAGCATAATCATTTCATATTATGTATTTTGTGAGCGTCATGAACGTTACTTTTTTAAATCCCCCGTTTCACCCGATGTTCAGTCGGGAATCCCGTTCTCCATGTGTTACGAAATCCAGTACGCTTTACTGGCCGATGTTTTTAAGTTACGCAGCCGGCGTTTGTGAAGCCGACGGTAATGAAATCCAGCTGATTGACAGTCCCGCTATGGAACTCGACCTTCCGCAGACGCTTGAAGGCATTAAGAAGTTTGGCCCGGAACTTGTCATTTGCAGCACGAGTACCCCAAGTATTTTGAATGACCTCAAGGTTGTCCATGCGATTAAGGAAGCCATGCCGAACGTGAAGGTGGCCATCATGGGCACGCACGCTACGGCCGAACCGCTCGAATCCATGGAAATGGAACCGTCTTTGGACTACGTGGTGATTGGCGAAGCCGACTACACTTGCAGGAACCTCGTCCGCGCACTCCGTGGCGATGGCGCTCCTGTGGGTCAGTTTGCAGGCCTTGCCTACCGCACCGCCGAAGGCAAGGTGGACTTCCAACCGGAAGGTCCGAAGATCGAAAATCTGAACGAAATTCCGTGGGTTTCCAAGGTCTACCGCAAGCACCTCTACAGCTGCTACAAGAAGTATTTCTACGGTGCAAACCTGAACCCGCTCATCGTGATTTTGTCTGGCCGCGGTTGCCCGAACCACTGCAGCTACTGCGTGATTCCACAGACGCTCAACGGCCACAAGTTCCGCCGTCGCGACCCGAAGGACGTTGTCGACGAATTGCAGTACATCAAGGAAAACTTCGAAGATCTCGGTGAAGTGTTCTTCGAAGACGATACCTTTACCGCAAGCCACGAACACGTGCGCCAGATTTGCAACTTGATTCTGGAACGCGGCCTCAAGATTACTTGGAGCTGCAACGCCCGTGCCGATGTTCCGCTCGATTTGCTCAAGCTCATGAAGAAGGCCGGTGGCCGCGAAATGTGCGTAGGCTTTGAAAGCGCAAGCCCCGAAGTCTTGGAAAAGATCCACAAGGGCGTGAAGAACACCGACAAGGCTATTGAGTTCACGAAGAACGCCCGCAAGGCAGGACTCCTCGTGCACGGTTGCTTCATGGTGGGTAACCCAGGCGACACACCGGAAACGCTCCGCATGACGCTGGACTACGCGAAGAAGCTGAACCCGAACACTGCCCAGTTCTACCCCATCATGGCTTACCCAGGCACCGAAGCTTACAAGGAAGCTTTGGAAAGTGGCGCACTCAAGTCCAAGGATTACAGCCAGTGGCTCGACAAGGACGGATTCCACCGCACCACAATCCAGCGCGGTGAGCTCACCAGCCAGGCTCTCGTTGATTTCTGCGACAAGGCACGCCGCGAATTCTACTTGCGCCCGAGCTACATCTTCCGTCAAGGCATCATGGCCATCAAGAACCCGCGCGAACGTTACCGCGTTCTCCGTGGATTCGGCACGCTCGTGAAGCACTTGTTCCGCAAGCACGGTGAACTTGCTCCGGTCGCAAGACAGGCTCCGACGATTAAAGAGTAGCGGCGTAGCCGCAGTTAATAGTTACTAGTTAATAGTTACTAGAACGCAAAAAGAACTGCCGCGATTTTAAAGCGACTTGCGATAAGCAAGTCGTTTTTTTTCATTTCTATTTTTGCACAAAACTTTATGTTTATTTTTAAATTGCACGCACGAGGTTATTATGATTTGTAAAAAATGTGGAAGAGAATACGAAGACGACATGCCCCAATGCCTTTGGTGCGATGCACCTAGAGAAGACGAACCATCTCAGACAAAACTTCTTTGTGAAGTCTACAAGGAATCGCCCGAAAAATTCGTCGATCCTAAACTTGAAAACGCTCTAATGGACAACCGCTATCGAGGAAAGAGCGCTATTTCATGGATAAAGATATCAATGTTGTTAAACATCATTTTACTCCTAGCAGAATTAAGAACTTTCGGCCCAATCAATGCAGGAGTAGAAGGACTAAAAGTCAACATACCTTTATCCAATGATTTTTGGGGAGCAATGTTTATACTGATTAGTGCTTTACTTTTTGTAGCAACACCATTATTTGTTTTCCTTTGGAGAAACTGGACATGGATTTACCATGCACAAAAATTACAAAGTTTATTTACGGAATCATTCTTTGCGCCTTGGGGTGCCGTTACATGCTATTACATTCCCATTGTAAATTATTTTGTCTTTAAAGATTTACTTAAGAGTCAAAATCAAACATTAACAACTTTTGGCTGCAATGCCAAACCCGTTCCAAATAAATTACTGAATAAATATCTAGCCATCAATATCATTACACTCATCTGCAACTTCCTAAGTTACACTCACAATTATCAAGCACCCTATTTGCTTTTAGGAGTCATCACATGGTTCATCTTTCTCATCAACAATATAAAGCTCATAAGGGTTGCAATGGATAATGAACGTGAATTGCATGCACTCCTTTACAACAATGCGATAAACAAAAAGGTCGAAGAAGTCATCGCGCAACGCGAAACAGAACCACAAGTGACGTAAATCATTGGAAGATAAGTTTAAACACTCAAAAGCACAATTAAAAAAACACAAAAAAAACTCCATAAAAAAATTGGAGAGCGAAATTAATCACACTTTTTAATTATACACGCACATAATCAAAAAATATCGCAATTATAGATTATCTTTGGAGGATAAGAAACTATCCTTCACGGAGGAAAAATGAACGACATCGTTCAAGCGATAAATATTTGTATCGATGTTTTCAGTTTATCTATCCTATTGCTCATTTTAATCCTGCTTTGTTTTGGGCATTGGAAAAACGACAAACTCCAGCACAATTTTACAAACATGATTCTCGCCTATCATGGCGTGGTTTTGACATATGCCATAATACATTTATGCGATGGTGAACTGTCGGCTCCGGTTTACTGGGCCGTTGACTTGATTAGTTTTGTATCCAGCGCTCTTTGCATGTACTTTTTTTCGATGTATGTTTTCACATTTCTTGAAAACAGGAAAATTGAGCCTAAAAAAGTCATTCGGAATTCTGCTATTGTTCTCTGCATTATTGACTTTTTCTTGAACCTCGGTGTTGATCTCGCATCCGGAGATATCACACGCGACTGGACTTCTACAGAGACAATCGTTTCTTGGCTTGCCACTGGAGCGTGGGGAATCATCATGGCGGGGACTGTCATTTATTTCCGCAAACAGTTTGGCACAAAGACTTTCATTTTTCTCATCATCTACTTTATACTCCCCTTTATTGGAGGCTCGCTTACACCATTCGTCTACGACATTCGTATTGATATCCTAAGCGTCACGTTCGTAATCGCATGCCTTTTTGTCGGTGTGCAAGTCAGCGAAAACACGTCTCACAAAATGTTCGAGAAACTCAGTTTTCAAGATGCAATGACTGGGCTTTACAACAGAAACTATTTAATCATGAACCCAGACGATGTCAAACGCAAGCTCCCTTGCTGCTACGTAATGTTCGACTTGAATCACCTCAAAGAAATCAACGACCGTTACGGTCATAACAAAGGCGATGAATATATACAACAGTTTTCAAACATTATAAAGAAAATTATTCCCGAAAATGCAGAAGCCATTCGTCTTGGAGGCGATGAATTTTTGGTCATTTTACCCAAGCACGACATAATCAAATGCAAGTCATTCCTCGAAACATATCTTGAGGAATGTAGCGCTCCGGGAGTCAACGAAAGTGCCGCTTACGGCTTTGCCATACGCACAACGGGCATGCAAAGCGAAGATGAAATCATCGCCGCTGCAGATGGAGAAATGTACTCGCAAAAGAAATCGTCAAGAGAAGGTAGAGCGTAGCAAGCTGGATTACCAATCCGATTCCAAGTCATTTTTTAGTGAATCCGCGTAAGATGAATTCTTCACGGACACAATCGCCTTATCGCTCTTGCCTCCGATAAAAATACCATACGAGTGCTCACCATTTATTTCGCCACCGCTATACGAATCCGCAATTTTCAACACAGCAAAGTCCCCGACATATCCCACAAATCCGCCCAAGTACGGAGTTCCGTGAACGCCCGATAAATTGCGGCTATTCGTGATGGACAATTCGGTCGAATCATGGACAAATCCGACGAACGCCCCGATGCGATTATGACCGTAAATAAAGGAATCCTTGAGCGTAAGATTCTTTATCGTAACAGGTCCATCACCTTTACGGACTGAGCCGAAAAGTCCTGTTCCACGAGATACGGCTTGGACAAACAATCCCGAAATTGAATGACCTTGCCCATCAAAAGATCCTCCAAAATCCATCATCGGAATCCAAGGAATCAACATTCGGCATTTATCTTCATACATCAAATAAAAGTCATTGTCTTCCATCAACTCTTCCTTTTTGATTTGATGATTGATTTCTATATCCGCAACGAGAACTCCACACGCGCTTCGATTCTTTTCCATGCCCACAAGGCCGTTCACAATCGCCGAAAAGCCGTACAGTTCATCAGCTGAAGCGATTTGATAGCAGCCGTCAACCAAGCGAGGTTTCTTGAAGTGAATTCGTTTTGTAAAAAAAGTCTTTTCTTCAACACGATTCGAATTTTTATCACAGTAAAAAGAATTGACAATATCAACTGGAGGCGGGAATGCAAGCTCTTCAACCAACCCTTCACCTTTGTAAAAAGTATCTCGTCTAAAATTAAAATACACAACATTTCCCACGAGATAGCGGTCTTTCACCATACTATATGAATTTGTTATAAACAGGCGTGACACGCGATAAGCCACGCCAAGCAAACCTCCAACATTTTTTGCTCTAGACAAATTTTCATCTTGCAAACTTGCATGTTTTTCATATAGGGAGCCATCATAGTACACATTTTCTAAAAACAGGTTTGCCGCACTGTCCGCCTCGCCGACAATCCCGCCGACATTCATTTTTGCGTTAAAATAAGAATCTTCGACGCCCAAATTTCGAATTTCAGATTTTGCAGATTTCGCGACAGAAGCAAAAAGGCCCACACTCTTTTGAGATTCATCATCGAAATACAACCCACGAATCACATGTCCACGGCCATCAAATGTTCCAACAAAATTCTTCATTGGGACCCACGCTTTAACATTTTGCAAGTTTTGCCTTGGAGATTCGTTCACAACAATGTCCGAAGTCAACTCCACACAAACAGGGGTTCTATCGCCAACCGAATCACGATTATTGACTACGGCAGCAAATTCATAAAGCGCTTCTGGAGAGCCAATTTCATAACAACCATCAACCAAACGAAGCGATGACGAATCGCCGCACGAAATCAAGAGCAACAAGCTTGCTAAAAGAAGAAGATTTTTCATTGTTTAAAATTCCTCTTCAGCACAATCAAGTATAGCATCAACATAGCCTTCAATGCGTTTCATAAGGCTATCCGCAGGCAATTGTTCCGGCGTTTTTGATTTTACGACTTTGGATTTTGCCGTTTGCCCTTTGCATTTGGGTTCAGTAACTTCGCGCAACGGCTGCCAATCAGAACAAGCATAACCTGAAACATGCATTCCTTGGAAATCACTTAAAAGAGGCGTCAAAATGCGCATTTCCTGCCATTTCCCTTTGAAAAGATTGCTTCTCGTAAACAAGCTCCCAGTTCCCCACAAATTATTGACAGTCGTAGTTTCGGTTTTTCCCAAAAGCGATTTCACATTCTTTATTTTCGATTCATCTAGCTTCTTTTCTTCGCCGGGATTCACATAAGAAATGGGGAACTCGCTAATTTTGCCATCAACCCTCAATTGAACAAATCCATCATAATCAATTGCAGCCTGGATTGGAGAAATCACAAATTCGTCTTCTAGATATTTTGAACGCGAATGATAAGTAAAATCAAACGCTTGCGGAACATCGTTTTTACTGTAATGAATATTTAATTTGTATAATTTCGAACAATTATGAGGCGGTCTTGGAGGCTGTTCCATCTGACATTTTTTCAAAAGTCTTTCTTTAAACGGTTTATCTTCCATAGCCATTAACAAATCAACGACATCTGTTTTTTCAGCATATTTTCCATTCCATCCGATTTCACAAGATTCGTCGATGTGAAATGAGCCTTTGTATTCATCACCCATAAAGCAATCGGCAAGAAACAGGTATTTTCCGTTTTTTTCAAAGAAGTCTTGGTCCGCTGACACAGCAGGCAAAAGTTCGATATCTTTTACTAACGTTTGAATATCCTTTATATGCAAGTTGCGCAACTTAGACATTGTTACGCCTCCCAAAGAATCATTATCAGGCGTATAAATGCTGCACAAATAATTTTTGTTATAGCTGTGGATTTTTGCAGAACGGATTATGTTTTCGCAAATTGCGGTATCTACTTGATCGGGATAATAAATGAATTCTATTGATACAGGGAAACACCATGAGCCACTTTTCTTCAAACAGCTCCGTTCAGACCAAATATAAACAGAGCGAACTTTGGTTTTTACGCCATCAATAACCCTTACGGCATCATGTCTTCCGATCTCACTAAATTCATTCGGATTTTCAGGATGCGAAAACTTTACCGGATACCAATCATGCCAAAACCACGATGGGGTAAAAGTCATGAGCGTATCCCCTAAAGGAGTTCTAATGTGATAAAACTCATAATCAGGAAAACTGTCCACGGAATACCCTTTAGGCAAAGCTAAACGAAAAGCATTCGTAACATAATAGTTCTTTACAGCAACGGGAAATTCATTTGATTTTGAGCGGGCAACAGAATCCTCGCTCGTTTTTGAACAAGCAACTAACAGCAAAGCAAAAAGGATTGCGATAAAAACGTTTATGCTTTTCGGGAACAATTTCATCGTAGTATAAACTACATAAATTAACGTGTCGATGGCAAAAAAATAGCCTATGGAGTTTGTCCATAGGCGTTTTTTAAAAGGAGATGCCGCAGCTATGCGACGCTTATCGCTACTTCGCGACTTTGGCAAAGGCCTTTTCGAGCTTGTCCAAAGCTTCGTTGACTTCGGCTTCAGAGACGTTCAGCGGCGGGAGCAAACGGAGCACGTTGCCCTTAGCGCTGAGAACCATCATGCCTTCGTCGCGAGCGGCAGCAATCACATTGCCGACCGGGAGCGATTCGTCGAGAGCGAGGCCGAGAATAAGGCCTTCACCACGCACACCCTTCACTGCCGGGAACTTTGCGGCGATAGCTTCGAGACCAGCCTTGAGCTGAGCGGAGCGAGCTTCGACATTGGCGAGGAATTCCGGCTTTGCAATCTGGTTCACGACAGCGAGACCCACTGCGCAAGCAACTGGGTTACCACCAAACGTCGTGCCATGATCGCCAGCCTTGAGCTGGTCAGCAATCTTCTGGCGGAGGAGCACAGCACCAAGCGGGAGGCCGCCGCCAAGAGCCTTGGCAAGCGACACGAGGTCAGCATCAATGCCATGCTTCTGAAGGCCAAGGAATGTACCGAGACGGCCCATACCTGCCTGAACTTCATCGACAATCACGAGGCAGCCGAATTCTTTCTTCAAGCTGTTGATTGCAGCGACCATTTCATCGGAAACGGTCATCACGCCACCTTCGGCAGCGAGAGATTCAAGCATGATAGCGCAAGTGTCGTTGTTGACTTCGGCCTTGAGGGCTGCAACATCGTTCCAAGGAACGTGAACAAAGTCACCCGGCATGGAGCCAAAGCCTTCGCGGATGGCCGGCTGACCCGTTGCAGAAAGGGCTGCAAACGTACGACCGTGGAAGCTGTTGATGAACGTCACGATCTTCTGGCGGTTCTTTTCGCCCTTGCGATCGAAATACTTACGTGCAAACTTGATGCAGCCTTCGTTAGCTTCGGTACCGGAGTTGCAGAAGAAAGCCTTGTCGAAACCCGTTGCAGCGAGTAGAGCCTTAGCGAGGTTCACCTGCGGGAAGTTCGGATAAAGGTTCGAAATGTGGAAGAAGCTGTCCATCTGTTCTTCGACAGCCTTCTTGATTTCGGCATTCTGGTGGCCGAGAGCGTTCACGGCGATGCCAGCGACAAAGTCAAGATACTTCTTGCCGTTCTTATCGAACAAGTAAGAACCTTCGCCACGGACAAATTCAATATTGGCCTTGCCATAAAGCGGGGCGATAAACTGCTTGTCTTCTTCAAAGATGGAATTAGCCAAGGATTGTGCCATAGTTCAGTTCTCCATTAATTTGTTTTACAAAGTGGTCGGCATCCTTCCAGCCGACAATGTGAATGCTCTTAAGACCGCGTTCAATGCTCTTGAAACTTTCGCGGACCTTCGGGATCATGCCGCCGTTAATGACGCCAGACTCGATGAGTTTTTCGGCAGCAGCCTCGCTCAATTCAGGAATGACGGTCTTGGTATCGTCCATCACGCCCGGGACGTCGCTCACCAGCACGAACTGGTCAGCATGGAGCGCCACAGCCAGTTCGCTTGCAGCCGTATCGGCATTCACGTTCCAGCTCACAGCCTTGCCGTTTTCGTCAGGACCAATCGAAATCGGGCTCACCACGGGCACAAAACCAGCAGACCAGAGCGTTTCCACGATTTTCGGATTGACTTTCTTGACTTCACCCACGAGACCAAGATCCACCTTGCCCTGCTTTTTTACAACTTCGAACAACTTGGCATCTACGCCGCTCAGACCGACGGCGCTGCAATTGTTTTCGAGGAGCATTCGCACGAGCTTCTTGTTGACGTGACCCGAGAGCGTCATTTCGACCATCTTCAGTCGTGACTCGGAGACCGTCGATAAAGGTGGGTTGTTCTCGGAGCAAGGAGATGTTTTCGTTGATGTCCTTGCCACCGCCGTGCACCACGGCCACTTGGCAGCCCATAGCCGGAAGCTTGCTGACTGCCGCCACAAAATCGGCCAACTTGGCTTCGTCGATTGCCAAGCTGCCACCAATTTTTACAACCACTTTTTTCATCGTTTACGATGTCCTCTTCATTTTCAGGCGAAAGGCGAGCACCATTGCCCGGATTAGCCCGAAAAATTTAAAGCAAATGTAGAAATAGTAGGAAGTAGACGGTAGGCTGTAGGCAGAGATTATTCTGTATTTTTTATGATTTCTACCACCAACGCTTTGACACAGGAAAATGGAACAAGGCAACTCCAAAATAAAGCCTGAAACCTTTTTTCAAATCGTAAGTGTCCAAGAACGAATAGGAATAAGAAGCCGTCACTCTAACAACAGGAAAATCGATGTTTACATCGCCATGTGCCCGGAAATAAAATTTCCGATTAGGCTTAAAAGCAAACCAGTCTGTATTGTAACCTATTCCAACAGAAATGGGGACATATTCACGCACGACATAGAATTCCAACGTGGGATTCAGCAACAAAGCCATAGCATAATATGCATAAATCGAATGACTGGATGGATTAAAGAAATCATAAATCGCAATCGGAAAAGCAATCGTATGCAAAAGAAAGGCCGCACCAAGTCTTGTACACGAATCTTTTTTGTCGCTAACTATATGAAAATTAAATGACTGACCATTCAAATACAATCCATCGACTATTTTCTTGCCGCTCACTAAACCCAAATTAACATCACTATGAATATTCGTATAAAAAGAGAGTGGAGTTGCAACCACATCGTCATGAGCCAAATCATGCATAAAACCAGACAACCCTCTTGGAGGACTTGCAAACGAGAACGAACAGACAAGGACTATAAGGCAAACAATCTTACGCATTTGAATAAGAAAATACAAACATTCCCTCTTTTCTTTCACTTTTTCACCCTGCAAGCGTAATTTTTTTATATCTTTTGGGAAAACCTAACCAATATAAGAGGTATTTTATGGCAATTACAAAAGTTTGGCTCGATGAATCCAGCGACGAATGCGTCTCCTGCGGCGCTTGCGAAGCAACTTGCGACGCTGTCTTCTCCGTTCCGGAAAAGATGGTCGTGAAGGAAGGCGTTGACTTCTCCGCTTACGAAAACGAAATCAAGGACGCTGCAGAAAGCTGCCCGGCTGGCGTCATCAAGTTCTCGTAATTTCGGGCTTTCAGGCAAAGTTGTCGCGGTTCCGCGATGTAACGAAACTTTGCTTATCTTGTAAGATTGAACACAAAACAGCACTCGATTCTATCGAGTGCTGTTTTTGTTTGTTTTGAATCGTCATTCTGAGCCATTTATGGCGAAGAATCCAGTAAAGTTTTGATTTAACTGGATGGGGCAAGCCCCAACTCTTCGGCTCGGTTATGCCCATGCAAGCATGGTCGCAACACTCGCCTTCTAAGTAGTCTTCCGCCTTCGGCGTCAGGATGACGGATGGACTCTCGGCTAGAAGCCTTTGCGCTCCTATGGAGCGCAATGCCCAGCGATTTGCCAATGTCGGCAAGCAAGCTTGCCGCCGCTGTCAAATCTTAGAAGCCTTTGTGGCGCTACTCACGTAGCGCAAAAAGTACGCCTCGGTCATGGCAAATTGTGCAAGCACATTTGCCGCGACTCTCGGCTAGAAGCCTTTTTTTAGGTTCTTGAGGAGGGAGTTGAGTTTGGCGGGCTGAGCGGCTTGCGGCTTCTTCGGAGCAAAACCTGGGCGTTCCTTGCCCGCAATCTTGTTCTTAAGGTCGGCAATCGTAGCATGGCCCTGGATGCCGCCCTGGGGACGAGCACCACCGTCGCGGTGACCAACACCACGCGGACCGCCCACGCGCTGACCGCGAGGACCATTAGCACCAGCACCGGCAACACCGTCAGTCTGTTCCTGCTTCATGGAAAGGCTGATGCGCTTCTGGTTTGCATCGACAGCAACCACGCGAACCTTCACCACGTCACCCACCGTGAGCACGTCCTTGGCGTCCGTCACATACTTGTCGCTGATTTCAGAAATGTGAACGAGGCCGTCCTGATGCACGCCGATATCGACAAACGCACCGAAGTTAGCAACGTTGGTCACCACACCTTCCATCCAGCTGCCCGTCACGAGGTCGTTGATGGTCTTGATGCGGTCATCGAACTTTGCATAACGGAATTCCTTACGCGGGTCGCGGCTCGGCTTCTGGAGTTCCTTCACGATATCTTCCAAAGTAGCGCGACCGACTTCGTCGCTCAAGAATTCGTCGAGCTTGATGCCCTTCACGGCGTCTGCATTGCCAACCATTTCCTTGACCGGAACGCCAACCTTTTCAGCCATCTTTTCGACGAGGGCGTAGTTTTCAGGATGCACAGCGGAATCGTCCAACGGGTTTTCAGCACCCGGAATGCGCATAAAGCCTGCGGCCTGTTCGAAGGCCTTCGGACCAAAGCCCTTCACCTTCTTCAAATCTTCGCGGCTTGCATAAGCGCCGTTTTCTTCGCGGTACTTCACAATCGCTTCAGAAAGCGTGTTGCTGAGACCTGCCACATGAGAGAGAAGCGGAGCAGAAGCGCTGTTCACATCGACACCGACCATGTTCACGCAGCTTTCCACCACTTCGTCCAAGCGCTTCTTGAGTTCGCGCTGGTTCACGTCGTGCTGGTACTGACCCACGCCAATAGACTGCGGATCGACCTTCACGAGTTCAGCAAGCGGGTCCTGCAAGCGGCGACCAATGGAAATAGCACCACGGGTCGTCACGTCTTCCTTCGGGAATTCGGCAATAGCGATCATGCTTGCACTGTAAACAGAAGCACCAGCTTCAGAGACGATCACGCGAGGCGGAACCTTGCCCTTGAACTTGAGAGCCATTTCGCCACAGAAAGCGTCCGTTTCGCGGCTTGCCGTACCGTTACCGATAGCGATAAGGTCAATCTGATACTTGTCGATGAGGCTCATCAGATAAACAGCGGCACCGGCCTTGTCATTCCACGGTTCATGCGGCTTGATGATGCCATGATCCATAAACTTGCCGTTCTTGTCGAGCACAGCCACCTTGCAGCCCGTGCGGAAACCCGGGTCGAGGGCGAGGACAGCCTTGTGGCCTGCCGGAGCGGCAAGCAAAACGTCCTGGAGGTTCTTGGAGAATACCTTGAAAGCTTCTTCTTCAGCAGCATCCTTGAGGAGGAGGCGCACTTCGCTTTCCATGCTCGGCTGGAGCAAACGTTCCCAAGCGTCCTTGCACATGTCTTCGAGATACGGCTTCCAGACAGAGTCGCCCTTGATAACCTGATTCTGGAGGTAACCAATCATTTCTTCGTTCGGGACTTCGATGGAGAGGCGGAGCACCTTTTCCTTTTCGCCACGGCGGAGAGCGAGCATACGATGGCTCGGAATCTTCGAGACCGGTTCGCTAAAGTCGTAGTAGTCCTTGAACTTCGTTTCCTGCTTTTCGAAATCCTTCTTGACCTTGGAAACCATGACGCCAGTCTTTTCGACCTTATTGCGGAGGTACTGGCGGAATTCTGCGTTGTCTGCAACTTCTTCGGCGAGGATGTCAGCAGCACCCTTGAGTGCAGCACGCGGATCGGCGAGGCCCTTTTCTTCGGACAAATAAATGCGGGCGATTTCTTCGGCCGTGTTGCCGGTATTTTCCTGAGCCCACATGAGGCGGGCGAGCGGTTCCAGACCAAGTTCCTTTGCAATCGTTGCGCGAGTACGCTTCTTCGGCTTGAACGGAGCGTAAATATCTTCGAGAAGAGTCTTGTCCTTGCAAGCTTC
>CACYRP010000015.1 GCA_902776765.1 Fibrobacter succinogenes | reverse complement strand
AGGTGTATGCAAGCGTAATAATCGTTGCGTTTGTTGAGCTGGACTGGACAGCAAGAAGGTCAAGCATAATAACTCCGTTAATTAATTCTTTTTTTAGCCTGTTCCCCCAAAATCTACTTAAAAACAAGCAAAACACACTCGAAATTATGTAAATAATGGACTAACAAAAAAATTTCAATCCGCTTTTTTGATTCGGATTTGGGCGAATTTCACCCAATTTTTTTATTACAGGCTGTAGAACCCACGCTAAAAATAATAAAAGTACATTTTTCGTTTCTGAAAAAAATAATTACACGTTGGTTACTCTAACAACGCATTGTAGATGTCGCAACAAATGTTTATTTTAGGAAACATATTAGACGAAAGAACGGGACTTCGTCCCTATAGACGAAAGAGGTATTCCATGACAAAAAAGTCCTCGCGGAGCGAAGACTTTCAGTTTGGAGCTTTTTCTGTTTTATGATTTTTACAATTCGATTTATCGGATAGAAATAGCCTTAGTTTCATTCCCGTAACGGACTAAGAACCTTCCTGCACTGGGAAAATCGATATTCATCGAAGATTCCGTACGCAACTTGCGAAGAACTCGCCCTTGAACATCCATCACGAGGAGTGTCTTGCCCGGCTTTAGCCCGAACATGGCGACAACGTTTCCACTTACGGCAATACGCCAAGCGCTTTTCGGTGATGTTTTCGGAAGAGCTATCTTATTATTAACGACCGATGCAATAACCAGATGCTCTACAAAGCCATCACAATACGAGTCGTTTATTTCAACATTAAAGATTTTTGCATCCTTTTGAACAGATTTAAACAGTCCCCCATATTTGTACGCATCATACGTTTCATACCCATCATCGGACTTTAGGTACAAACCAGAAATGGAATGTCCATTCCCCAGAAATTTTCCTTCAAAATACTCTATCGGTCTCCAAACAAAATAACTATTTGTATCAAGATTCAGTTTAGAATCCTTTATCATATTTTCATTGACAACAATATCGTTCTGAAGAGACGCACACAATTTTCTGTCAGCAGATTTTTCAATCCAATACAATTCCTCTTTTGAGGTAACTAGATAACACCCCGTTGAATCTTTTAATGGTTCTTGCGGAACAGGAATCCACTGTGCATAATAATCTCTATTAGTAGGCGGTTCTGGCCAAGTCGGATTCCCCCATTCATAAGGTTTTTCTACCCGCCAAGACAAAAATACGGCCCCCTCACGAGTTGGATCTTTTACTTTTGGGCTTTCGAGAACCGTATAAGTTGTCGGGTTATCGGGATGATTTACACCACCAACTAGGTGATACGTAATCGTATATACGACAGGTTTCCACTTGACATACACCGTAATATCCTCGGTATTATCTTCAGGAATTTCTTTAATTTCTTTCGTGAAGAGAGAATCCACATACCAGCCGTCAAAAGTATATCCATCAGAATACGCCTTTTCTAAAACAAACGTTGATGAATCCGTTGACCATTCAATTTTACACGAACCATAACAGTATTGTTTGTCATAAGAGCCACGATACAGTCCCATCTCTAAAGTGATAATAAAACGGCTTTCCCATTTTGCATACAAGATTCTATCATCGAGATTCCTTGTATCTATGGAATCCACTTTATTTGTAAAGGCGCTATCCAAAAACCAACCTTCAAACACATCGTTCGCCTTCTGCGGTTCACTTAAAGCGATCGGCTTGTCGCCAACCGTAAAATAACGAGGATTCTTTTCATTGTTCTCGCCGCCATTCAAAACATAACGAATTTCGACTTTTACCCCATCGAAAACGGGATGCGGATCCGTACCGATTTTTTGAGTCCATCGCAAATCGTCATTCTTAGACAAAATATTCAACGCCGTTCCATCAGCAAATTGTTCTTTGCTTAGTGAGGTCGCTTTTGAAACAGAAGTATCCTTGGAATCCATGCACAGGGCGTTTTCAAGTGCGAAAGTAGCTCTTTGAATAGTGCAGAGGGATTCCCGTTTCGAAAAAATGCAGTCCGTATTTTTCCCCTTCAGTTCACCGGCAAAATAAACATTCCTCAAAATAGCAAGGGTCACTTTAGCGGTAATTCCACCGGCCATAACCCCTTCGACATGCCCAAGGCTATAAGCGTTTTCAATAAAGGGCTCATCCAAATCATCTTGAGATTTGGCAGACGCAGGCGCAACCTGAGCAGGCAAATAATCCGTTACAAGGCATTCGTCGTACATTGCATAAATTTCGCCGAACAATCCTCCAGCCATATTAGCGCCATGAACAGAAGCATCGGTATAGACATTGGATATTCTTGCAGAATTATAGACGATTCCGGCAACTGCTCCCGCCGTAGATGCCGAAAAATAGGAATCCGTTATGCCCAAATTCCTCACATAACTGGGCTTAGCGCTCCGCAAATTGTCGCCAATTCGTAAAAAGAACCCATCATCGCCCCTCAATCCAGATATCTTGTATCCGTTACCGTCAAACGTTCCATTAAAATTCAGTTGAATCCACCATACATAATTGTCCAACGCGATTTCGCCTTTTTCGTTCAACAGATTTTTGTTCACCACAATGTCGTTCTGCAGCGATATGCAGCCATTGAATTCGTAGGCGTAGGTAGAGGGGTTTGTGTCGGCGACAGAAGCAAGGCCATAAAGTTCAGCGCCATCATGTATAAGGTAGCAACCGCGTTCATCTTGTTTAGGGGTTTGCGGTATAAGCCCCCACCTTGCTGTTACAGTGAAATTACCAAGATTATTGGCGATATAGTTTTTTTTCTTTTTTTGAAACTTCGCAAAATTCGAGCGTTCGTAATAGGTTTCTTTACCATTCAGATACGAATCGATATACCACCCCAAAAAAGCGACACCATCTCGCGAGGGAGCCTTCAATTCGAACTTCGAAGTATCGGAAGCATAACTAGTCGGATTATCAGGGTCGTTTACACCGCCGTTCAAATTGTACGTGATGGTGTAGGCATCGACAGAAACGGGCATTACAAGCAAAACAGCCGTCAATCCGCAAATTTTTCTCAAAAGACTAGCCATGAAAATATCCTCCTTAACAAAATATATTTTTCTATAACTTCATGCTCTTTTAGTATAAAAAAAAACTTCCTGTTATAAGGAACAATTAATTGGTAAAATATTTCAGCATTCCTAGAACATGATGATTCACAAAAAGTCCCCGCAGACGCGAGGACTTGTTGGAGAGGAGTGTACTATTTGGTTTTAAAGTCCGTTTTTATTGAACAGCGTGTAGCCACGCACGAGACCGTCTTGGAAAAGACGAACAATGTAGTTACCGTTCTTGAGGCCCGTAATATCAACCGTGAAGTTGTTTGCGCCGGCGGTAAGCATCTGCGAGAGTTTTAGGCGCCCATCCATCGAGTAGATTTTCACGCTTGTCGTTTTTGCAAGCGGGAGGTTCGATTCGATTTGGAGAGTCTGTGAAGTGGCTCGCACGCGGAATCCCAGGTTCACTTTGGCGACCGGCGCAATGTCCATCGGCGGGTCAACAACGACCGGCTTTGGCTTGTTGCGAAGGAGGCGCACGCCAAAGATACCGCCCACCATTCCAGAACTTGCCGAGAACGAGATGCGCACGATTTTTTTATTCTTCACCATTTTGTCCGGGATGGGGTACGTCACGTTCACGAACTCGTCCTTTTTCCAGCGGTTAGAAATGGTTTCGGTCGTAAGCTTTTCGCCGTCAATGGAGATGTCGAATGTGCGGGTGCAGCCCTCGTTGCCCCAGTAACGTACCATGAGGCTCAGGGAATCTTCGCTGTTCGTCTCGAATTCGTAGCTGATGAGCCCGCCATCGCCGCCAGAGCACTTGCCCGCGTCGCGATAGAATTCGCCTTGGTGCGTGCCCGAAGTGGAATTTTCGATTTTCATCTTGTGATCTACTTCTGGCTGCTGCTCGCCTGGAGCAACTTTATCGACAGTCTTTTCGTCAAGCGCCAAAGCTTCCTTTTGCTCTTTTTCGAGGCGGTCGAGAATCGAGGGATCTGTCAGCACCATCCAGTACATCATGTAACGCGCATCGTGAACTTCGTAGAAAGGCTGCAAAAGCAGGTTTGCGTCTTTTTGCTTTGCGAAGAGGTAAGGCGCCTTGAAGTGCATCGGCTCGCCCTTCACGGGTTCCACCTTCGAGGGGATATCCTCCTTTTTGCTTGCAAGCATCGGCGCCTGGTCCAGCGATTCCAGCGCACCGGATGCAATGTGGCTCCAGCGACCATCATCAGCAACAAGACCGTTCAAATTCGCCGTTCCCGTCTTTGCAGAGAGCACAATCGGGCCATGCAAAAGCGCTACGTAATCGGTCACGCCCGGCAAATCCTCGACATGCGTGTACATCGGGTAAAGCACTTCGACGACATCGCCAGACTTCCAGGCCTTCCCTGCTGAAACATAGCTCGACGGCGTAGATTTTCTCACAACGGTATCGCCATTGACGATGACCTTGAATTCACCTTCCTTGACCCAGTACGGATGGCGAATCTGCATGTCGAATTCACCGCTACCCGTAATCGTGAACTTGGAAGATTCACCCTTCGGGAAGGCGGTCTCTTGCTTGATTTTTACGCTTTTGTCTTTCCAGTTCAAGACGGAAGCCGCAAAGAGGTTCACGTAAAGGGCGTCCTTGTCCTTCGTATAAATAAACTGGCTGTACTTCGCCGGATTTTCCATGCCAGAACCCACGCAGCACCACATGCCCGCATTGACCTTGGAATACACGCGGTAATGGCGCGGACGCGCCGGCGTAAAGTACACGTAGCCACCATGCGTCGGGTGAATGGTCGAAAGGATATGGTTGAAAAGGGCGCGTTCATAGAAGTCGCTGTAATGAGCATCATGCTTGATGTTGAACAGACGTTCCGTGAGCTTTAACATGTTGTACGTATTGCAGGATTCCGGTCCTTCGCGTTCTTCCACGAACTTTTTATGGTTGTTGAGCGCCGGGAAATGTTCCGAAATGCTGTTGCCGCCAATGGCGATACTGCGTTTATTCACCACCGTCTGCCAAAAGAAATCAGAACCTTTCTTGTACTTTTCATCGCCCGAGAGTTCCGCAATTCGCGCAAAACCGACGACTTTCGGCACCTGCGTATTGGCATGCACGTTGGTCAAGTTGTCATTACCTTGCGACATCGGATTCAAAAGCCACTGGTGCGACCACTTCTTTGCGGCATTCAAATACTTTTCGTTTTTCGTGAGGTAGTAAGCGTCCGCATAGACTTCAGGCATACCGCCATGTTCCGTGCCGAGCATCTGCTGCATCTTGGAATCGTTGAGACCGTCCGTAATGGTGATGCCCCAGTCGCAAAGCGCCAAGAACATCGTCTTTGCCTGCTCGTAGCCCGCATAAACATAAGCATCGCGGAGGCCCGCATAGAGCTTGTGGATATTGTACCACGGCACCCAATAACCGTTTTGCGCACCTGCATTGCCACTCTTCATACTGAGCCACATCTTTTTGCCGTTGGGGACGCCACTGATATAGCCCTTGAAATTGTTGTCCTTGGAATTCTGGTCCTGGATTGTCTTGAGTTCTTTCAAGATGTATTCGAGGCGTTCCTTGACTTGGACGTCATCGTTATCGGCATAATGCATGGCCAAGGCACTCAAGTAATGCCCCAAAACGTGGCCGTCAAGCCCTGCCCAGTTCGGGAACTTAGAAGCCTTGGGCCTCATTCCCGCTTCTTCGTAAAAAGGCGCCAACAAACGGTCCACATCGTAGCTAAGGAGCGTTTCGACGTTCAAATCCTGACGTTCCTTCAAGACGCCGTCCAAGAGCTGCACATCCGACAACGCGAACATGTCAGGGTACAGCAAATCCTGCGAAAAACCGAAACTGCACGCAAGCCCTGTCAAGGCGAGAGCCGTGCGAAAATGATTACCAAGCCATCCGATATTCATTGTTTCCACCTTTTTTGATTATTAACCCTTACCCAGAAAATAAACAGAAAAAAGGCGCCCCTTAAGGCGCCTCTTTAAATAGTTTTGACAATTCTACAAAAGGGTTTTACAATCCAAAGGATTTTATAGAAACACTCTCTCTGCAATCAGATTTTGATTCCAGGGTAAATTCATCTAAGACAGAATCAAAAGCAGCGTTTCCTTCCGTGTATGCGCAATAAGCATCTAGATTTCCTTTATCATCGCATGATCCAACAAGCAAATCCTCTGCTGTTTTAATCAGGCACAAGCTCTTGAAATTTTCAAAGACAACTTCGCATTCCGCACCGAAATTATTCAACACGATACTCCGTTCTACACGATTGCCCGGCCCAAGTTTGAACTTTGTAGAATACGATTTTGCATTTACAGCACAAGAAGCCGCCGCACCGTTTTCTGTACGATAAACAAGAATTTGACCATCATTCCCTTCAGTAGGCCCCGTCGATTTCGGGTTTTCGATTACCACCACTTCCGTAGCCTTACTGTCAAATACAATCTTTACAGATTTCGTTATGTCAGGTAAATAAACCGAACTACTGCTTTCATTCGAGTTTGGCGGACCCACAATAATATAACTCGAAGAGCTGTTGCCCTCCGAAGAACAACTATCACCCCCTTCTGCAAATGGATTTGCATTCGGGTCAACAGTTCCACTAGAGCATGCTATCAAAGCAAGCCACGAAATAAAACCAATTAAATAAGAACCTTTTTTAAACATGTTTCTTCCCAATTATTTTATTGGTGACGGGAAAAAATTGAAAATTAATTCTGCACACTTGATCAAAATTACCACAATCATTCGCAATTGCAACTACTTTTTTGCAACAAGCCTTAATTTCTTCGACAATTCTCTTATAAGCGTCCTGATTTACGCCAAGCGTGATGCCGTTAAAGAAGCGTTCGCTTGCTGAATAGCGGTCCACGGCTCGGGCGGCCATAATAGCCATCTCTTTGTGCATGGCACGGATTGCAATGGGGAGCGATTCCTTGGAACCGATAACCGTCTGCGCGGTCTGCGAGTAGACTTTTTCGTCTTCTTTTTTCAAGAAGCCGGCCTTCACGAGGAAACTGAGCACATCACTCACTTCTTCTGCAGAAACATATTCCTTGCATTCTTCGGCAATGTCGCGAGGGGAAGCCCCCGGCATGAGCGGGGCAAGTTCTCGAATAACCGGATATTTCCAAGATTCGTAATACTGGAACGCCTCTTTGTCGACAACGCGAACTTCGTGTTCCAATGCAATACGCTGCATTTCGAGGAGCGCCGCTCTTTGCGCCTCGTTAGTCTCTGCATTCCCGAAAGCAACGAGCTGGTAAAAATATTGCTCTTCATAGTCAACGAGTCCCATGGATTTTGCCACTTGGCAAGCCTTTATTTTGCTGAGCTTGCTCTGCCCCATGCAAACGAGCTTCAAGAAATTCGGCGAAGAAAACCCGGCATTTCGGCAAAACTCGCGCCACGAGAACGAACCTAGACGCTTGCGTTCGTCGTAGTAATCCTGCAAATAGAGGTGGTAATCCCGGTACTCAAAAATGGACTTCATAATACACAAAATAAATTTTTACAATAGCAAAAGCAACATCTGTATTATACGCTAAAGTATATTTTTAGGCTATAAAGGGGGTATTTTTATAAAAAAACGCGTGTTTTGGAAGCTATATAATACAGAGCGTATAATAGAGAAAAGTCCCCGCAAAAGCGGAGACTGTTATTCAAAAATCCTGCAGCACTTAAAGCGAGACCGCCGCGAGAACTAGCGGATTTGTACTTGCATCACCTGACCTTGGCACTTGGCGATGTAATTACCTTGGCGGAGGCCCTGCAACTGCATTTCGGTCTTGGACGAAGAGGCTGCTCCGACGCTACGGACAAGGTTTCCGTTCATATCGAACAGCATAATGCTGCCGGCGCCGTAAAGCGTGTTACCATCGCGACGGAATTCGAAGCCAGCGACTCGAGCGACCGGATGAAGCGCAATGGTAGCACTTGAGCTAGATTCTGCAACGGGAGTGCTGCTAGAGCTAGACGGCGTTTCCGTGCCGCCCGTGATAAAATCTTCGACGTGCGTGACGCCCGTGTTCACGTAATTGCCGAGGCTGTACACGCTGCGCATGGCGTTGATGACATCCACTTCGAGGACCTTGCCCATCGGCGAAGATTGACGACGGATGTAAGCCATGTTGTCGTAGCCGGAATTGCTTTCGTTACCCATGTCCCAAAGAATCGGCGTGAGGCCGTATTGCTTGGCAGCAGTCACAACATCCTTGTGCCACTGCACACGACCTTGCTTGTGAAGGTTCAAGTCGCTGCCGCTCAGTTCCGGAGAACGCACGTTTGCGCCGAATTCGCCGACAATGACCGGGTAGCCCTTGTCCACGTAGTTCGTCTTCATCTTGGCAAACTGTTCCTTGGGATGTTCGATGCCCGCAATTTTGGAATCGACGGAGCCCGCCCAGGCGTTGTAACCCGCATTGCGCTTAGGTTCGCCAGCCTTCTGATAATCGCCGTAATAGTACTGCGGCTGAATCGGTTCGCTTGCGCCCCAGTTCTGTTCACTTGTCATCAGCGTATACTGGTACGGATCGTAGTAATGCACTTCGAACATCAAGCGGCCTTCGACCTTGTCTTTCGGGAAGGTGCTCACGGGAGCGTTTGCGACGGACTTGTCGATATCGGTATTGAGGCCCTGGATAATCAAGGTACGCGTGGCGTTGTTGCCACCGGTAGCACGGACTGCGTCAATGAACGTCTGGTAATAATGCATCAGCGTGCTGACATGCTGCGAAGTCCAAGTATTCACATTCGGGCCGGGTTCGTTTGCACCTGCGAAAAGCAAGCGCTCGTTGTAGTCCTTGAACTGGTTCGCAATTTGCGTCCAGTAGTTTTTCATCTTGGTGTCAATGTTGGAATTGACGCTCGTGCCGATGTTGCTCTGGAACCATCCACCTTCGCCTTCATGGTGGATGTTGAGGATTGTGTAAAGGCCTGCGCGCATGGCGTAATCGACAACCGTTTTCACAGAATCGAGCCAGCTCTGCGTGATTTTGCCGCCCGGAGCATGGCTATCCCAAGCGCAAGGGATACGCACCGTATTGAAGCCCGCCGCTTTCACGGAATCGAGCAAAGCCTGAGTCGGGTAAGGGTTGCCCCACAAAGTCGGGTTGTTCGGCACTTCCATCGAGTTGCCGACATTGAAGCCCATGCCCATCTTGGCCTGAACTTCCTTTGCTGTCGGAAGAGTTGCCGCAGAAACGGAGCCTGCAAGCATTGCTACGCCACAGGCAATTCCAAAAAATTTTGATCTAACCATAACATCTCCTTAAATAACCTTTCTTTGAATATAATCAAAAGATTTGGGAAAAGGCGATGTCAGAAAAATGGAAGAATTTACAAAAAGGAACGGCGCTTTGCCGTTCCTTTTTGTAAAATCGTTCTTGGAAAAAGAAGCTCAGCTTCTCTTCCTCATGAAAGAAACGAGCGAGAGCAGGTCCTAATCGCAATCTTGATTACGGAAACAAGTTTCCGACAAGATTGGATTACGACATCCTTCGACGATTAATGGGCTACGCCCATTTCCCGCACTAAAAGTGCGGAGTCTCAGTAGAACCCGGACCGAAGGCGTACAAGAGGTACGTCGAGAGTCCGGGTGACGAACTATCGCGAAGTTTATTTCTTGAGGAATTCGTTGATGCCAGCGGCAGCGCGACGACCCTCACCCATGGCGAGAATCACGGTTGCAGCGCCGAGCACGATGTCGCCACCGGCGTAGACCTTTTCCATGAACGTCTTGTTGGCGGTTGCATCTTCGAGGAGGATGTGACCCTTCTTGTCCACAGAGAGTTCCGGAGTGGTGTTGCTGATGAGCGGGTTAGAACCGTTACCGATTGCAACGAGAACCGTGTCGCATTCAATTTCGAAGCTTGCGCCTTCGATCTTGACCGGACGCGGACGACCCTTTTCATCCGGTTCGCCGAGTTCATACTTGTCGACGAGCATACCGCGGACGTGACCAGCTTCGTCGCCGAGGATCTTGGCCGGGTTCTGGAGAACGCAGAATTCGACACCTTCTTCCTGAGCGTGGAGGATTTCTTCCTTACGAGCCGGGAGTTCGTTCATGCTACGGCGGTAGACAATGCGAACCTTTTCGGCACCGAGACGGAGAGCCATACGAGCAGCGTCCATAGCGACGTTACCGCCACCGAGAACGATGACGTTCTTGCCCGGCCACATCGGGGTATCGGAATTTTCCTTGTCGTAAGCACGCATGAGGTTAGCGCGAGTGAGGTATTCGTTAGCAGCGAACACACCGACGAGGTTTTCACCTTCGATGTTCATGAACAACGGAAGACCAGCACCGGTACCGACGAACACAGCGTCAAAGCCATCCTTTTCGATGAGGTCCTTGAGCTTGCGGGTACGGCCAATCACAAAGTTCGTTTCGAACTTCACGCCCATAGCGGCTAGAGATTCAATTTCCTTGTCCACAATCTTCTTCGGAAGACGGAATTCAGGAATACCATAGCGGACCACGCCACCGAGCTTGTGGAAAGCTTCGAAGATGGTCACGTCGTGGCCTTCGCGGCGGACGTCAGCAGCGACGACCAAGCCGGCAGGACCGGAACCGATCACAGCCACCTTCTTGCCCGTTGCAGGCTTAACGGCCGGAACCGTTGCACCACCGTTGTTGCGTTCATAGTCAGCGGCAAAGCGTTCCAAGCGACCGATAGCGACTGCCTGGTTCACGTCCTTGTGCATCTTGCCCATCGTGCAGTTCATCTGGCACTGGCGTTCCTGCGGGCAAACACGACCGCAGATAGCCGGGAGCAAGCTCGTTTCCTTAATCTTTGCGATAGCAGCCTTGAAGTCACCTTCGGCAATCTTTGCGATGAAGGCCGGAATGTCGATGTGCACCGGGCAGCTTTCGACGCAGAACGGCTTCTTGCAGTTAAGGCAGCGGTTGGCTTCCACAATAGCCTGTGCTTCGGTATAACCCTGAGCCACTTCTTCCATCACGCGTGCGCGATAGGACGGTTCGAGCTGCGGCATCGGCTGAGCCGGGATAGCAGTCTTGTCCTTCGGCTTGAGCGGCTTCGGAAGGGCATTAATCTTTTCAAGTTCCACCTTGGCGGCGGCGTCCAACTGTTCACGAGTCAAATGTTCAGACATTACTTGCTCTCCTTAGCCTTGGCATCTGCCATCTTGTCAATGTTGCACTTGTGGCCATCGTTTGCACCAAAGCGGTGCAGAGATTCCTGTTCCTGGGGCTTGAATGCACCCATACGCTGGAGCATGTTGTTCCAGTCGACTTCGTGGCCGTCGAATTCCGGACCATCGACGCAGACGAACTTCGTCTTGCCACCGATAGTGACGCGGCAACCACCGCACATGCCCGTACCGTCGACCATGATGCTGTTGAGGCTAACGACAGTCTTCACACCATACGGCTTGGTGGTGAGGGCGCAGAACTTCATCATGATCGGAGGACCGATAGCGATGACCATGTCCGGCTTGCCCTTGGTGTCTTCGCAGAGTTCCTTGAGCGGTTCAGTCACGAGACCCTTGCGGCCATAAGAACCGTCGTCGGTCATGAAAATGATGTTGTCGGCGAGAGCCGTCATTTCTTCCTTCATGAGGAAGAGGCTTTCGTTACGGGCACCCATGATAATCGTTACCTTGTTGCCAGCAGCCTTGAGAGCCTGGACAATCGGGTGCATCGGGGCAATACCGACACCACCGCAAACGCAGACTACGTGACCAAAGTTTTCGATATGGGTCGGAGAACCGAGCGGGCCAACCAAGACCGGGATATCGTCACCGACTTCGAACTTGGAGAGTTCGGTCGTCGTCTTGCCAACCGTCTGGAAAATGAGGGTGATAGAACCTTCATTCGTATCGGCATCGGCAATAGTGAGCGGAACGCGTTCACCGTTGTCCTTGTTCGTCTGGAGGATGATAAACTGTCCTGCCTTACGTTCTTGCGCGATCAGCGGGGCGTGGACGCGGAATTGGAATACCGCGGGAGATAACTGCTTTTTAAAGAGAATTTTTGCCATAATGCGAGGCAATATAGAAATTTTTTTTGACGACTGATAGTAAAAAAATATGTAAAGGGAGGCTGTAGAGCTGAAAAAAGCCAACTAAAGTTGTAGGAAAAAAAATTACAATAATTGTAATTATATGTATATTATGGTTCAAAGGAGTCAAAGAATCATGAGAGTATCTACAAAGGGTCGATACGCAATTCGCGTTATAATAGATATGGCAGCAAACGGAGAATCCGATTTCCACCCGCTGCACATCTTGGCGGAACGTCAGGGTCTTTCCGAAAAGTATCTTGAAGCGATTCTTGGAGTCCTCGTAAAGAACAATGTGCTCGAAGGCGCCCGCGGCAAAGGCGGCGGCTACAAGCTAGCAAAGCCAGCGGCTGAACTCACGGTCTGGGAAATCCTGAGCGTCATCGAGACCTCGATGAGCCCAGTAGAATGCGTCGACAATGGCAAAAACGGCTGCGACCGTGCGGACATCTGCCCGACACTCCCAATGTGGAAAGACTTGGCGAAAATCATCAAGGATTACTTCACGGGAATTACAATCGAGCAACTCGCCCGCAAAGCCCCCAAAATTGCGCGCCCGCTCTGCAATGAAAAATAAAAGCGTGAAATCAAGTCACTTTCCGAACTGAATTTCGTGCATGTACACGGCGGCAAAACCGCCGTTTTTTTTGCAATTTTGTAGGTTTATTTTATCGAGAGGTTTCGGATGATTTTTAGAATTTTATTTCTTTGTCTTTGTACGCTTTTAGCCGGATGCGGGCCGAAAGACGAAAATGCAAAATCGTCGATTGCAAATAGCGCAGCAACCGCAAAGCAGGTTTCCTTGACGACCTACAGTGTTATGGATTCGGTAAGTCTTGGCAAGTTTTTTGAATTGATCGACACAAACGGCATTTATTCCGAACGCATCAGGAAAGTTCTTGAAGATGTAGACAAGCTTGCGATTAAAGTTAACGACTCAAACGACAAACTAGATACGCTAAACCACGAAATCTTTTACAGAGTCTGCTTTTCAGATATTGATGGATTCGTCGTAAAGCATCCTTGTTCCTTGGATTCAGCCTTGCTTGTAAGCATTGCCAAAAAATTAAACTTCAGCGATTCCGTGAAGGCCCTCAAAGTCGAACTCGATTTCATCTCTTATTCAACATCATCGGAATTTGCCGACTACTCGGGAATGTACTTGAACGACGACGGAACGATTGAATCTAGTTGCTTATCAAAAGACGCTAAAAAGTGCAACGATTTATACGCCCTTGTTACCGTTTCGAAGAAACTTTTTCATGAAAATGTTTTGACGGAATTCGCTCCGAATTGGCCAAGAGAACAATTCGATGTTCACATCGACGAATCGAACTTTGCCGAAAAATTTAAAATCGATGATTTCCTTTCTTCAATTTACAAAGAACGTCTAGAGCGCAAATATCAAATGGAAAAAACAGAATCCCTGATTTCGTTTGAAATGTGCTATGAAAATGGATTCGCCATCCCCTGCGGAATAACCAACGAAACCAGTTCACATATAAAAAACGCAATAGAAAAAGAAAGAGACACCTTGGTAGCCGTCACCTACCAACGTTGCTTTATGATGAACGATTTTGCTTTGGACGGAATGTCCAGCAAACATTTTTGCAATTCAAAAGATGGGGTGCATTGCAGTGAACTATTCGCACTAGTTCGCAGAAATGATAACGCCGAAGTCAAACGCGGCAGTCTTGTTTTGTACCGCTTTGACTTGAATGACTTTTCTTATACTATTGAAGAATTAAGCCACGGCGATCCAATGTGGATTCGATACAACGAATTACACAAAAAAGACGGAACGTATGTAGGACACGAAAAGACGCATCGATGAACATTGCACAATGTGCAAATTTTACTTTCCGGACTGAATTTCAAGCAGGTCCGCAGCGAGGGTCGCATCGTCAGGGAAATATTTTAAAGCGACATTCAGGAGGCGCACGGATTCTTCGGTGCGCTTTTGTGCGTGGGCATCGTACGCCATATTTTTGAAACCAAAGACGGCTTCGGCATTCCCGTTTTTAGCAGCAAGTTCGTAGGCATATTCGGCGCGGTCATAGAATTTGGCATCGTACGCGAGGTTGCCCATGAAGATGGCGGCATCGGAGAAATCGGGTTTGATTTGCAGAATGTTATTCAAGATTTCCATGGCGATGTAGGGCTTTTTGTCTTCGGCGAGGACATCAGCTAGCTTATACATAATCTGTACGTCGTCGTTTTTGATGCTGAGCGTTTCGCGGTAAGCGTTCGCACTTTCTTCAAAATTCTTGTTCAGGCGGTAAACATCACCAAGATAAACTAAGAAATCCGTTTCTTCGGGATGGAGCGTATAGCCTTCGCGGATCACGGTGACGGCTCGGTCAAAATCGTTCAAAGCTATGTTTGCCTCGGAGAGCTGATAAACTATGCTAATGTCATTTTTGTCGAGACCATAAGCATTTTCGATAGCACGGAGGGCGCCGACTTTGTCACCGGTTTTGGTGTAGGCTTCACCGAGGTAAAGCCAGCCGGAAATGTTATCGGGGTCAAGTTTGAGCGCACGGTGGTAAACGCCTATGCATTCAGGATATTGCTTGAGGCGGAAATAGACACTCGCCATATTGAACAGTGCAGGAGCAAAATTACCTTCAGAAAAATCTACGGCCTTGCGGTAAGCAGCGGCGGCTTCCGGAAATTTTCCCATTTGATAATAGCTGTTCGCGACATTGAAACTCACGGCAACCGGATCGGCACCGCGGTTTTGCGCTTTATGGTACAGCATAATCGCCTGCTTGAACTTTCCGTCGCGATAGAGAGCGTTCGCACGTTCCATCAAGTCAAAGGAGGACTGCGCCGCGAAAGAAACGGAAGCAAGTAAAAAGATGACAACGCCGAGACGGAACCTTGCCGTAAATAAATTCATTAATTCAGCCAACATATTTATAAAAACCTCACTGGATTCCCGACTTTGCTCAGGATGGCGCAATACTCATACCTCAAAGCAACCGAAAGTTGCAACCTCAAAAATGCAACAAACCATTTTTTCACAACTAATCTCAACATCTTTCGTCTCTCGTCTGTAGCTCGCTTGCGAGCGTTCTTTCGTCTAAATTAGTCTCTAAATTTCACTTCGAAGGGTTGTTCCATGCCGCAGAAGGCAACCGCCTTGCCGTCTTTTTCGGCGGGGGCAAACGTCATACGAGCGATAGCATCCTTCCCTGCTTGCGCAAGTCCCGAACCCACCGGAGATTCTTCAATCACCTTGATATCGTAAGCGCGGCCACCAACGTCAACGCAAAAGCTCAGGCGTAGCATCGCATCAATTTCACGGTCACGAATTTGCGGCGGCACCTGGAAATTTGCAATAGAGCGGCTTTCCGGCTTTTTATCGACATCGCCCTTTCCGGTAGACATCGCACCGCCACGGAAATCGGCCACAAGTTCATCGCTAATCGTAGCACCTGCGGTTCCCGAAGCAACGCCAAGGTTCATCGCAAAACGCGGGCCCGCTTTGGGCGAACGCGAATTCGACTTTTGACGGTTCGGTTTGCGAGCCGTGTGCTTTTTCTCGACTTTCTTTTCGACTTCTTCGATTTTCTTCACGGAGACTTCGGTCTTGACGAACTTGCGTTCGTGAAAGACTTTGCCGTTCAAGAACAAGTTCGCCATCGTCACGGAAAAAACGAGAATCACGCTTGCGAGTATTGCCGCAAGGAGAATCGTAAAACGCTTTAAAAACTTTTTTATAAACTTTTGCATTATTCACTCAAATACAAGACTTAACTGGATTCTTCGTCCCTACGGGCCTCAGAATGACGCAATTACTTTTTGAAAGCCCGTTCCACATCAATCACGTTTACTCGGCTTGGGCGGCGATGGAAACTTTCTTTACCCCCGCTAGATTGCACATGTCAATCACTTGAACGAGCACGCCGGTTTCAGCTTCTTTGTCGGCAATCACGACGGCTTCGCGGTCGGGCGCTTTCGCGAGCGATTGCTTCAAGATGTCTTGCAAGCTCGCCAAATCCACCTGACGTTCGTTCATGTGAATCGTTCCTTCGCGAGTGATGGCGATGAGCAAGTTTTCCTTTTCAAGTTGGCTTGCCGATTGCGCCTGCGGTTTCGTCACATCCACACCCGTTTCGCGAGTGAATGACGACGTCACCACAAAAAAGATGAGGAGGATGAACACGATGTCCATGAGCGGGCCCATCTCGATGCCCATATCTTTCTGTTTTCTTCTCGGTAAATTAAAGTCCATAAAAATTCCTTAGATTGCTTCGCTACGCTCGCAATGACGTAGCTACGTTAAGTCGCAGCCTTCAGTTTGCAATGACGTGCTAATTTTCTCCGTTTCACCTTTAGACACAAAATAATTATCAATCACAGTGGCGCCAAGTTCCATTTCATGTGTCAAAATTTCGATGCGTTCGTCCAAGCGCTGCTTCAAAAGCGTGAGCGGGAACGCAATCAAAAGCCCACTCTGCGTCGAAATCAGCGCTTCCGAAATTCCATCCGCCATCAGCACGGGATTCTGGTTACCGTATAGCGTAATCACTTCAAAAGTCGAAACCATTCCCGTCACCGTTCCAAGCAAGCCCAACAGCGGAGCTGCCGTAGCCATCACTGCAACAATGTGGTTCCCTTGTTCCATGTAGCGCACGCTTTTCATCATACGGACTTGCATGTAGTCGCGAAAACTTTGCAAATCCTTTTGCGCAATTTCTAGCGCATACGAAAGTTCTCGTGAAAGGAATCCACCGCGTTTGCGCAATCTCGTTAGCGCAATCGTTTCGCGTTGTTCAGAAGATTCGCTGCCAGAAACATTTCCAAACGCAGAAACTTTCCCGGACAAATCTTTTTGCAATCGCTTTACAACTTTGGCAATATCTTGTCTAAAAAAATCGCCACCGATGCGTAACCAGCTCGCAAAAAGGAAGTAGAACCCAACGACACCCGCCAAGAGAATGGGGAGCATCACCACCCCACCCGCTTCGTAAGTGTTCCGCAAGGATTCTATGAATATGTAATGAAAATCAGTCATAAATCATTCAGATAAGATTGCTTCGCCTATGGCTCGCAATGACGTATTTTACTTACTTTCCTTCCCGAAGACTTGATTCAAAAGCCAGGTACTTTGTACATAGAGTTCGCTAGTGATCTTCTCGATTTTTTCACTCAAGAGGCCGTGCAAAATCATCACAGGGATTGCAATGACAAGGCCCATTTCCGTCGTGACAAGCGCTTCGGAAATACCGCCAGCAAGCACGCGAGTATCATTCGTTCCGACTTCGGTAATCACGGTAAAGAGCGTGATAATACCCGTCACCGTACCCAACAAACCAAGCAACGGAGCGATCGTCCCCATGGCGGCTAACAAGCCCATGCGGCGTTCGAGTTTCGGCTGTTCACGGAGAAGCGCCTCGTTCAAAGAGCGTTCTGCATTTTCGCGCGAATCCTTAGCCTTGTTGAGCACAGCAAACAGCACTCTCGAAAGGCTCGTTTCTTTTTGAAGGCAAAGATTAGCAGCATCTTCGAACTTCTTTTCTACGACAAGTTCATTCATTTGCTTAGAGAATCGGCGACCGATTCTGCCACGATAAGAAAGCATCACAAAACGTTCAAGGAACAAAAGCAAGGCGATGATTGCAACAAACATAAGCGGGTACATCACGATGCCACCTTTTTTGAAGAACGCCTTGAATTGTTCGGTCCAAGTCAGTTCCTTGACATCGGAAATCGAATTCTTGATAGCCTTATTCTGCAGCACATCCAGGGGAATCGAAACAACGCCATTTGCCGCCGGAGCAGAGCCCGCCTGCGTCACCGCCTGCTTGACATTCTGCGAAATTTCAGTCGGGAGTTTTGCATTCCATTCGAAGATCTTTCCTTGCAAAGCACCCGAACGCATCAATGCTTGCACTTCGCCATTGTCATTTGCGATTTCGCCCAAGAATACCGTTCCCAAGCGCAAACGATTCACATTCACATCCGAGCGAGACCCCACTTGCGAAACTTCATTGCCGTAGAATTGCGTGTAAGTAACTTCGTGGCGTTTCAGCAAATCGTCCATGAATCCTTGCACCGCTGCAATTGTATTCGGCGTTTTCTTGTCGGCTTCAATATTTGCCTGTTTCAGGCGCAAAAGGCGCGCATTCATTCCGACCGGATAATCACCAGCGACATCGCCAAGCGTTTTTTCAATTGAAAGTTTAATTTGCGTATTCAGCGCATCAAAAGCAATTTCTTCGCTCTTGGATTTTTCTTCGGCTTCTTCGGTAACGCTCTTGCTCGACATCGCTTCTTCAGTGATGCGGCCAAGATCCGTCGAAAGTTTAGAATAGCGGCCATCGAGTTCACGCGTTTCGTTTTGGTGTTCTTCCGTCAACTGCGATTCCGCATAGCGATTGCTCCAATGCTTGGCATCGAGTTTTTCGAGGGAATCCGCTTTTTGCATACGGATGCGGGTGAGCGTTTCAACTTCGCGCTGCAAGTTGCGCACTTCGACTTGCAACAAGGAATCCTTGATGCGGGCTTCGTCTTCAGCATTTTTCTTATCGCTCGACCACGGCCATGCAAAGGCGGTAGAGGCGAGCATCAGAATGACAGCTGTTGATTGCAAAAATCTCATTACTTATTCCCTCCCACAACAGAAAGGCTTACCGGCAGGTTCACAATCTGAGGCGGCTTTTTCGCCTGCTTCACGTCAATCGCAAGCTTTACTGCAGCGCGTTCCTCCAGATTCAAGTTTTCATTCCATTCGTACACAACATTACCGTTTTCGATTTTGCGTTCCAAACGACCGTAAACAGAACCGTTTTCATCGACATAAACCATCCACTGGTTACCAATGCGAAGAATCGAAGCATTCACGATTTCGCCATCTTTGCGCGTGAGCGGGCTATTGACAATCGCAACTTCGTCACCGAACTTGATTTCTTCATTCAGCAAGGACTTGAGGCGAGAAAAAGCTTCTTCTTCGGAGGCGTTGCCGCTTTCGATTTCGCGGGTGAGCGACTTGGCGCGATCCAGCCTGCTTTCGCGTTCCCACGGGAGAGTCTGAGCAATTTGCGATTCCAGCTTTTTGCTGATTTTTGCAAGTTCCAAACGCAAGGCGCGACGCTTAGCCGACACATTTTCACTGCGATTTTTTGCACGAGCCTGCTTGTTGCGCTCTTGCTGGAGACTTGCTGCGGCCTTGCGTATTTTCGAATTCAAAGTATCGATTTCGGCACGACGGCGTTCCGAATCCGCCTTATAGCGCTGTTCAAGCACCTTATGGCGCGAAACGTCGGCACGGAGCATCGAATCCGTCGCTGAAATTTTAGCATTCAGCGTTTGAATCTCGGAATTCAGCTTTTCCTTTTGCATCTTCAAGTCGCGAATTTCGGACTCGTAATCCGCAAAAGCATTCACCGCCAAAAAGGCTGACATCAAAATAATAACAAGTTTCTTTTTCATATTCACCTATGTAACACCTAAGCTATTAAAATTTGTCACCACAAAATTGAAAATTTAATTTTCTTTCAAACAAACCTTTTTAAAATACAATATGACCATCAACTCCTGTTTGATAAATTTCAATATCTATCGACTGCAAACATTCTTTATCACCTTCATGCTTGAAGCCTAGATCTTTGCAAACAGCATATTCTTCATTGCAGGGGTCTTCACACCATTTTTTGACTTCTTTTTCCCATATAGTCGATTTTAAGTCATCTACAACATAGCGGCTTACCATGGCAGGGCCACATTGCGGATACTTTTTGTAATTCCAATTACGGTCAGAACACCACAACCACAAATATGAATTACATTCATTTTTAGACAAACTATCATTGCACATTGTCTTTAGATTCGTACAATTCGCGATATCGTTGTTTTTAAAATTACTAGCCACGCAATATCGTTTTAATCCATCGGCATAAGCCTTTGCCTTTTCCTCGGCAGTAATGGTATCGGGCAGATACTTGCTCCATTTTTTTACTTCCCATCCGTCTTCGTTTGCTTGCATCATCGCCGCCTTTACAAAAGACGGATAACATACTTCTTCATCCCGATAATTCGAGTTGCTGCCGTCATAATAGCTGTATGCATTTTCGTTAGCCGATTCCAAGTCGCTAGAGGGGCCACGTCCAGCACAATAAGCATCCAAATAAAGTCTACATCCTTTTGAGTCCCAACCTTTTGAATTATCGCCATCTTCATTTTTACAATGTCTATTCGCAATGCGTTCCATGCTCACCCATTTTTCAGAGTTCACTTTCATAAACACTGTTGTACGCGCCATTCCTGTAAACACGCCCATTCCATTTTCGATATTAGATTCAGGAACAACACGTGAATCAGAAACAGACTGTTTTACCTTATTCACATAATCAATATAGGCTTCATCCGTCGAATAAAGATCTACAGAAAATTGTCCCACAGGCAGCATCATATTCGTCAGGTGAAGAGTATCCAAATTTTTGATACCACCAATTATATAGTTTGCGGCATACCCGAGATTCTGCTGCGTTTCCAAAGGATCGTGCATTGCAATGCCGCGGTAGCCATCTTCATCTTCAGAAGTAAGGCCTTCAAACATTTTATTGACAGTCGTGTTCGTAGCCTCACCGTTTTTGGAACCGTAATTCATTATGGATAAAACGCCACGGACAGAATGGTCATAGTCTAACGCCGCCCTCACAAATTCCATATCCATCGGGTATTCCAAGAAATCCATTTCTACAACTTTGTCATCGCTATACTCCACCCATTCAAAACTTCCATCTTGCTTGGGGATATTGAACCCCTTGACTTTCACAGGGTTTGGAATAGTCGCTTTAGCTCTATACGTCGATTCTACATTATGGCCCGCGCTATCCCATTCAAATGTTGCTTCGAGCGTGTACGTTTCGCCAGCGACGCCCGTATAATCAGGTTTGCACGAAAGCCCAATTCCGGGAATGCATTTAGAAACCATCAAATACGACGATGGAAAAAAGCATCTTGGATTATCATGGGAAGACTTAAGACTAATTATTTCATTTTCACCTTTACCAAATTCACCTCCAAAGCGACCTTTCATTGTGACCTTGGCGTTTTTGTAAAATGCAAAGTTTTCTGCGGAAGTTTCATCGAGTTCATAGACTTTCGAGAAGCAAACCTCCGGTCTTTCATTTGCGACTATAAAGCCGTAAGTGTAGATACCCGTGTAAACTTCACGTTCTTCGGGATAATATTCCCACGGGCCATGAAAATCGCAAGCTGAGAAAATAAAAAACGAGAGAATCCAGACGAGAGACGAGAGGAATCGCTTATACAATCCTTCGACTTCGCTCAGGATGACACATTCTCGTCTTTGGACAATCGCTTCGCTCTTATCACAACTATTCGGCTCCACCATGCCCAACTGCGTTGGGCGCGTCACTCGCCTTGCATAGTTGTCGTCTTTCGTCTGTAGCCGCGAAGCGGCGTTCTTTCGTCTAAAAATAGTATTCATAATTCAACATAATCGGTAAAAAGGGGAACTGAGTAATTTCTGTTTTCTTCGGAGGAGTCTTTTTCGTATCGTAGAAGGTATAGAACATGTTTTCGTGATTGGTCAAGTTGATAATCGTCCAACTAAAATTCCACTTGCCTTCACGGCCAAAATCTACAGCTTTCAAGTCCACACGGAAATAATCGGTTTGACGGCCCGCATTGCGACTTCCCGGAAGCACAACAATGTCATCTGAGTATCTCTGGTGCCCCAAATCTTGCGAAATATAATATCCTTTGTATTCACTGATCGGCATTCCTGACGAATACTTTAGCGCAAGCGACGAGCGGAAATAACGACCTTTTTTCTTGTGTTTCCAAAGAGCATCATCACCGCCCTTCCAATTAATACCAAGATCCAACTTTAACGCATACGGCTGATGCCAACTCGGGAAATAAGCCTTTGTGCCATCATTTGTTCGCGCCACGCTAAGGCTTTGGCTCCAGTTGATTCCACCAAACCACCAACCTTTATCTTTGCGGAGCGAAAGTTCGTAACCCAAAGAATAACCATCTGCCGTACCAAAGCCATCTGCAATCACAAAGTCATCCGAAGCCGTTTCTTCATTGCTGTCAAGAACCGCCTTAAACGTATTCAAATTGCTTTGCGTCTTGTAATAAACGCCCGCTGTAAAATCGTAGCCTTCAAAGAAATCGCGTTGGCTGTATTCCGCAGCAAAGAGCCATGACGAAGACGGTTTTGTCTGTTTTCCCTTCGTTGTTGTCGTTGCCGGATAATAGAATTCATTTAACGTTTCTTGGTCCGTATAGACAATCGAATTCAAGTATTGCAGGTAGTAACCACCATAAAGTTCCAGCGACTTTGTATCATCGAGATTGATGCTCAGCGATGCACGCGGTTCCACACCGAAATGTTTCGCAGCCGTTTGATAATTGAAACGCAAGCCATATTGCAACAAGTAATCGGGATTTATTTTCCATGCATCTTGCACATAAGCGACATGATGGAATGTTTTTTGAATGTCCTTAATAGTCATCGAAGCCATCGCTTCTTGATAACGTTCATAGTCGTATTCCAGTTCGTAACCCATCGTAAATGTATGGTTGTCGATACCGCGATAGTTCAACCACTGTTTACCCGCAAAGGTGTAAAGCAACATTTCAATGGACATGAGGTCGCTCACCTTCATTGTCTGGTAGAATTTGCTGTAAGCAAGTGTCGCATTGTAATCCCAATCGCCATTGATACGGTGATAGAATCCAAGCGGTATCGCAACATTACCCCAGTCCATGTAAAGCGGGTCAAATTCCAAGCGATCCTTGCCAATGTAATAGCTGAACTTGAGGCGAGTATCTTTAGAAAAGTCGAACATAAACGTCCCCTGCAAGTCCGTAAATTCATAATCCAGGTCGAGATCCAAAAGCCCAATCGCATTGCATAAATCAAGGATGTAGCCAATGTAAGTCGTGCGCCCCGCAAGTACCCAACGCGCCGGCCCCTTATGGCCTTCAGTATGAAGTTGCGCTGCGAACGTACTGATTTTAATGCTAGACTTGCTGAACCATTCTTCCACGGAATCTTGACCGCCGGCACGGCCATCCATCTTGAGCACAGAACTTAGGCGGTTACCGTACTGTGCCGGGAATCCGCTCTTATAGAACTGCACATCGTCAATACCTTCGACAAGGAATGTGCTGAAAAGTCCGAAGAAATGCACCGGCGAATAGACGACCGCATTGTCGAACAGGAAGAGATTCTGGTCGGCAGCACCACCGCGCACGTAAATCTTGGAGCTAAAATCGGAACTTGCGACAACGCCCGGGAGCGCCTGAATGCTCTTAATCACGTCAGCTTCGGCAAGGCCCGGCATGCGCTTGATAGACTTTGCGCTCACCACGGATTCGCCTGGTTTACGTTTAGGACGACGACGCAACTGCACCACGACTTTTTTGAGTTCCGTAATTTTGGAATTCGTATTTCCCGCAGCCAGGAGCGCATCGACGTCGACACTTTTCACGCTGTCCCGTACAGATTCTACATCGGGGCGTTGCGGGGTGTCCCCGCTAGAAGGGGTAGCGGGAGCCGCCTGCGCGGCGGACGCGAGGGGAGAGCCCTCCCCACCATTGTTTTCACTTGAGACAACGCTTTCTGGACCAAGCGTCATGCTGAACGTGCTGTCGCTACCGAGATAAATCAACTCATAGCATTTTTCTTTTTCGGCCCCCGCTGTATCGGAATTCGTAACGCATACATTCCAAAGCGTATCTTCCGGCAAAACCACGCTAAACGGCGTACCTACAGTTGTCTGCAAAGCCTCACCTGTTTCAAGAATTTCGACATTCAGCTTTTCGTGAGCTTCAAAAGACGCGTCTTGAACAATTCCATTAAAGACAATGCTATCGCGAGCCGCCGTAAATGCGACCGCAATTAAAACAGAAACAACAATTCTCAACATAAATTTCATTACGTTCTCAATTCCTTACCCCTATGGAACACCTTAAGGTACAAAAAGTGTTACCACATAATTCAAAAATTTATCTTTTTTAGGTTATTGAACATTTAAGCACGGCCCAACATTTCACTCAAAGACATCAATAAAAAAGGAATCCGGCAAAAATCATGCTACGGATTCCCGAGTTTGTATTATATAGCCTTAATGGCGTTAAGCAAACCTTTGTACTTATTAGAATCTACCGAAGGTAAGGCCTGCGTAGAACCCCGGCCACCAGCGACCCTTGTGACTCTTGTAACTGACATCATCATGGTAATCGCCCAGCGGCTTGAGGAAAAGCTTGTTCAAATAGCCTTCACTCGTCAAGTTCAGCGTACCGCCCACCGAGATACCAAAGAACGGAACAACCTGATAGACATAGCCTACGCGTCCACGATGATGATATCCAGACTTCCAATCGCCTTCATCCGCGCTAAATTTATCATAGACATTGAAGAAAGTATATTCCAGTTCCCAATGGCTTCCGTACTTTCCGAACTGAGTACCGACACCAACACCGTGTTCATAGAACTTTTCAAATTCCTTAAAGATATGCCCTTTCTTGAAGAAGGCAGCCCATTCGATATTGGTGTAGAAATAAGCCGTACCCAAATGAACCGATCCACCGAGCGCCCCCATTTCGTTCAAGTAGGGGGTTGCGCTCCACACGCCGTTACCGACGATATTGACGATGCCCACCGGGGATTTTTCGCAATGAGCGCAGATATTGACAATACCCCACTGGCGACCCTTTTCATTCGTAGCATAGTTGACAACGCCCACCTGCAAATGTTCGTTGACGTGAGTTACGTTCACACCGGCAGCCACCTGAACACCAGATTTGGTCGCATAGTTAACGCCAGCAACCACCTGCGTTTTTGTTGCTTGAGCAACATTCACGCCTGCAGCCACTTGCAAATCCGTAGTTTTCGCATAGTTGACACCCGCAGAGACCTGCAAACCATCAAGCGTGTCAACAGCCACGTTCACGATACCAATCTGCGCCCCCGAAGACTTTTCCTTCGCAACGTTCACAGCCGAGCTCACTTGCGCACCATCAAACGAGCCTGCATAGTTTGCCACAGAGGAAAGTTGAGCGCCTTCAAAATGATCCTTAGCCAAATTCACAATCGTCGTTGCCTGCAAGCCGTGCATTTCCTTTTGAGCAATGTTAGCAATCAAGCTCACTTGCGTACCCAACATGTAATCCTTCGTACGAGCGACGAACAAGCCCAACTGCAAGCCCTTACGCGGATCGCTATCCGTATTCACGAAGTTAAACGTCGTACGGAACTTACCGTTATGATCCAGGGAATCAAGCGAGCAAGCAATTGCATCGCCATCAGCGCAATTTCCATTGCGTTTGATTTCTCCGCGGAATACAGTCTGTTCGGCCATAACACTCTTGAAATTGCCAATCGAAAGCTTTTCGCGTTTGCCGTTCGAAAGCACAACCGTAGCCCCCATGTAATCCATATTCTGCTGCAGGTTCACCGTGTAATTCCCTGCAGGGAGCCCAAGGCTCATAGCATGTCCTTGTTTTTTGTTGAGTTCAGCCACGAGTTCACCAGCATTATCGCGAATGTACAGGCGTCCATATACACTTTCATCCAAATCCAGGCCTGCACTTGTAGCGCGCAAATCAGTCATCACCACATCACCCGTACCGGCAAGATTCATATCGCGGCTCGGATGCTGTGCGCCGCCCAGCGTTGTTTCCGTTTTCTGGAGCGTTTCGTTAAATGCAAACTGGTATGCTTCAGACAAAGTTACCTTGCCATCGCTACTCAAGTCACCAGCACCACGGAGCCCACTCACAAGCGAATGCGTAAAGAACGATCCCTTGAGTTTATCGCTTTCCTGGCTCGATTCATCTTGAGTGCTGCTCGTGATAAAAGCATAACCCTTCATATCGCTGCTCTGGTCCACCATGAACGCAGGCACAGCCTTACCGCCCTTCACACGGGTAATTGCGCCAGAGCCGCATGCATCAATCACAGCAATCTTCACATCGGCACTGAGCGCATCAATGCGGTTGCGCAAGTCCTTCCAAGCGTAAGTTTCTTCGCCCAAGCGAAGGCCTTTTTCATCGGCATGGCCGCTGTAATAAACGAGCACTTCGTCGCGACCGTTAGACGCCTTGTCTTGCAAAATTTTCGCATCGAGATTTGCGAATTCCTTTTGCAAAGCAACCACAGACGGTTCCTGCACAAGAATCACATTCTGCGGCAACACGCCACCCATTTCCTTGAGCACTTTTGCAAAGGAGCGCGCATCACTTTCGGCATAGCGCAACATCGGGCGACCCTTACCACCATTATTTGCACTCACCGCAACCACATAACGGTTAATACGCCCAGATTCTGTCGCTGCATTGGCATTAGAAGCCAACAAAAGCAAAACAAAAAACAGCGCAAAAGACAAACCAGACAACACCCCAAAAGTCTTATTCGAAATCATAAACATTACTTACCCGCCTTCTTGAGAGTAAAACTAATCACTTTCACGTCGCTTCTCTTGAGCAACTTATCGACATCTTTTTCTTCAACAGCAAATTCCTTTGGCGAAGTCACAAAGAAGAACTTTTCAAAGTAAGGAGCATCGTCCAGTTTGTATGCAAACGGGAGCGAATTCATTTTGCCGGGAGCAAGTTCAACAGCCTTTTCGCCATTGCCCATGTGGAGAGTCAACGCGCCATTTCCGTCCATGCTAAAAAGGAGACCAAAGCATTTTTCTGGAACGGAATAGCGCAATTGAATTTCATCACCCTCGGAGACTTCATCAAGATCGTTCAACTGGACAATTCCAGCCGGAGTCTTTTTCCAAACTTCCATGCGGGCGTCCATGCCCTTGATTCGCGTATCCGACTGCGTTTCAGCAAGAGCGACCTGCGTGTTTTGCGGGCCACCAACAGCAGCAACATCGCTACCCACGCGTTCGTTCATCATGGAAGTTTCGCGCTGGGCCAAAAACGCTACCAAAGCAACCGCCAACACAAATACCGCAGCGGCAGCAAATTTCATGATACTAAAGCGCGGCGCATTTTTTTCGGCATTTCCGGCATTTTCCTTTGCGGAGCCAAGATTCGCGGCCACCGCAGTTTCTGTCACAGTTCCTGCATCCACGGCAGCAATTTTTTCGGCCAACATTTCGAACGGCAACTTGTTCAAAATCGCCTTGTTATCTTCGCGGAGCATTTTCACGCGCTGGGCAAGCATCGCATCAGTCGCTTCGAGCTCGCGAATTTCATTCATTTCTTTTTCCGGCAAATCGCCAGTCAGGAATCGTTCTAATTTCCAATCGGGAATCATCACTTTACCTCCAGAGTTTTAACTTTGGCCTGTAAACCGCGCAAACGCTTACGCACACCGCTTACCGACAAGCCCACTTCGTGGGCAGTCTCTTCGAGCGTCATACCATCGACAAAGTGCAAAACCGCCATGGTTCGGCTCGATTCTGGTTCCTTCGAAAAGAGCTTTGCCAGCTTGCTTTTCGCTTCGTAATCATCCTGTTCATCTTCGGCACAGGCGATGTTCAAAAGCAGGCTGGAAGAATCCACATCCAATCCACGACGGCGCTTGTCGCGAATACGGTTCAGGCAAAGCCGGGTTGCCGTATTCCACAAAAGGCTGCTCGGCGATTCCACATCAAGGCGATCCATAGCAGAATAAATCCGCACAAAAACGTCTTGCATGAGGTCACTGGCCTCTGCATCGTCGCGAAGGAGTTGCAGGCAACGTCTATAAACCATAGGCGCGTACTTCTTGTAAATCTTCGCAAAATCTGCTTTTTTTAAGGTTTCTAGGCTTTTCACGTTTATGTAACACCAGTGGAGGTCAAAAGTGTTACCGTAAAAATAAAAAAATGATTTACTAGTTACTAGAACTTAGTTGGTAGAACTTAGAACTTAGACTTTTATAGTCTAGAGAGCGGTTCGCCACGCGATTTTTTATGCGGGCGGGGCGTCAACTTGAAGTGGACATCTACGGCGCCAGCGGTTCTCTAGGACATATCAGCAAACAAGCTTGCCAATACGGCTATCGTTTGGCATGCTACGGCGAAGACTGATTCTAGGCCGATGCTTTAATTATAATTTTTTGTATTTTCATTGACATACAAACTACTAAGATATATATTTATACGGAAACATAAAACATCTATTACATTTTTCTATGAAAAAAAATTATCTGATTCATGCATTCTTTTAGCGATTACAACCTGTTTTGCTGAAATAACATAGACTACAGAAATGGACCAAAAGAATTGCAATTTTGCTCAGAAAAAACTTGATAAATCTAGAGATCTATTCCATGCTGATTTCGGTTTAGATGGATATGCAAGAAAAAATGATAAACTACCCAAAAGTTATGAATGTACGAATCTTTATTTTTAGCATAATCCTGATAACATCCTTGGTCTTTTCTCAAGATGGTATAGCTTCAAGGGATGTCTATGGTGAGTATTGCTTTACGGAGGACGATGACAAAACGGATCATTGGGTTTTGGAGAAGTATAAGTCGAATAAACCGTATTTGTTTTCGTATTCCCAATGCTCGTATGATTATCGTCATTCCATACTTCCGGATTATGCTTACCTATTTGTAGGTCCTATATCGATGATTGTGAATTCGGTATTTGACAAGGCTAAACCGGCAAGGTGTATGCCAAATTATTATTCAGAGAAAATGGTTTATGAATCTTATGAAAAAATTTTATGGTTCTCAAAAAAACAAGAGCTTGAAGCAGACAGCCTGTTTGGACACTACTTTACCATAAGATGGAATGTCGATTATGATTCAAGTTATGTTCGATTAAATGCTTCCGGCTCTGCAAGATTCTTCATTTCCGGTTTCTGCACCGAAGAGCAACTGAAAGCAATAAGAGAAAGGAAAAAGAAGAAAGAATGAGGAGTCCTTTATTTATAGCGTTTATAGCGTTGCTTGTGCTTGCGTCCCTTTGCTATAGCGAAGGGGTTGCAGAGTTTTGCGCTGTAGTTAATAAGAATCCTGATGAATATAGCCTGCATTTGGTCAAGAATTTAAATTTGAATCCTGATTCCAATTGGGAATTTCCTGATGCCGTGGCTTGTGCAACTAATTCGGATGAGTCCATTTGGGATACAGAATATAGCCTTGATGCTCCTTATGATCCTTATACTTCTTTTATAGGGGGATGCGTGGCTTTAGATGGATCTCTTTCAAAAGATACTATTTGTATAAAACCTAGAATAGCTAAAGTGAATCTAGATCCTACAAATCGTGATGTTTTGCAAATCCACAAATACAACGCAAAAGAAACATTGAAATCGTATTATGGGAAAAGGTTCAATGGCCATTGGAAAGCGCAACTTCGGGGAACTGGATTCACTTATGAAAAATCGTTTGAAGCGGTGATTGTTGGACCTTGTTCAAAAAAAGGAATTGTCGCCGAATATTGCATCAACGAATACCATAACCTCGTTTTAGAAAAGGAATTGGATTACATTCCCCGTTATATTTTCGCTCCTGCTAGTGAATGCAATTTTTGCAATAAAAATTACAAAGAAACAATTACTACCAGTGTTGATTATGGAAATGGAAAATTTACGCCTGTTGAAGAACTTTTGCAAAAAATTTGCGAGGACTATGTGTTTTATGAATATTTTCGGTTGCCGCAAAACATAAAAAAAGAAAAGTCTCTTTTTGGGAAAGTGTTGCCAGTAAGAATAAATGCGGAAATTCAAAATGGAGAATCGCATCGCAAAGATTATTACGATTTTAAAATTCGTATAAGCGGCCCTTGTAAAGAATGATTTATAAGCTATGCCTCATTATCGCATATGCGTTCGCATTTTGCAATGCCGCCGATTATCCAGATGAAAAATCGGATGATGACTTATGCAAGGAGTCGAAGGAAGTCATTGTATGATTCGGGGCGGTTTTATCAAGCGCCGTCAGAGCTTCGCAGGGTCTGCATGGACTTGCGGAAGATTTCCTTTCCGGCCCCGAGTTCAAAGAAATACTTGAAAATACCGAGATCGACCTTGGCAAACGGAGCAAAACGAGATTTCGCAAAAACGCGACCATTTTCATCAACTGTAAACTTGGCCTTAAACTGATTCAGAGCCGAAGGCGCAAGCATCACGTAATCAATCCCCTTCTTGAACCAATCTGGAGCCGATTCATAATCGGGAGCAATGCGCGTTACAGGCTTCATGGGGTGTTGCACGCCCTGCGTTTCTCCATAACCAATGGCAATCACCATTTCCAGTTTTTCGCCATCATCAATTTCAATCGTCGGCGTCTTCTTGAAAGTCAACCCCACCACACAAGTATTCAGCCCCAATGTTTGAGCCAAAAGCACCAGTTCCGCCGTTGCATACCCCGCGCGTTCTTCAAGCGTAGCCTCACAACCCGCCGTTGATTTTAGCCCGGCAACGGCAATATAATTTTTCACATTTCGAAAAGACCCGTAATGGGCCAAGCGGCCACTAAAAGCCACGTCATCATTCAAAATAAGCTGCATGTGGAGCGCAAAATTTTCGTTCAACCTTCTAATACGCGCCTGCAATTCCTCCACTTGCGCCTTGGTTAGCGGCTCAGGGCGATACTTACGTACAGAATGACGTGCAAAAACAGCTTCTTCTAAAGTCATTTTTTCTCCTTTATATACACCCAAAATGTCCGCAACTACTAAAAAAAAGATAAATTATATAAGAACAAAGTGAATCAATTATTTTATTGATTTTTATTTTTAGGGGGCAGGTAAATCATGAAAGTCCAAGAACGCTTTTTAAAATACATCAGTTTCACCACCACCTCCGACGAGAACAGCCAATGCTGTCCTAGTACCAAACAGCAACTCGAACTTGCCAAATTCCTTGCCGAAGAACTCGAAGGCATCGGGCTTTCGCAGGTCAAAATGGACGAAAATGGCTATGTCTACGGGCTTCTGCCAGCAACCGCAGGCCGTGAAAACGATACTCCTATCGGTTTCATCAGTCACATGGACACCTCTCCGGATTTTTCGGGAGTAAATCCGAAACCGCAAATTATCAAAGACTACGACGGTAGCGATGTTCTGCTCAAAGGTTCCGGCGCTATACTGAAAGTCGACGACTTTCCAACGCTCAAATGGCTCAAGGGGCGCACGCTCATCACCACGGACGGCACGACACTCCTTGGCGCCGACGACAAGGCTGGCATTGCAGAAATCGTGACTGCGATGGAAGAGCTCGCCGACACCGACAGGCATGCCGAAAGCCGCGGCTACGAAAACCTTTCCGGCCATGGCGACATCTGGGTTTGCTTCACGCCAGACGAAGAAATCGGGCGCGGCGCCGACCGCTTGGATTTAGGCTATTTCAAGGCTAAATACGCCTACACGGTCGATGGAGGCTACGAAGGCGACATCGCTTACGAGAACTTCAACGCTGCAAGCGCTACATTCAAAATCCACGGCAAAGGGGTGCATCCCGGCGAAGCCAAGGGCATCATGAAAAATGCAGCTCTCATGGCCGCCGAAATCGCCATGGCGCTCCCCGAAAACGAAACCCCCGCCACCACCGAAGGCCACGAAGGTTTTTACCACCTCACCGACATCCAAGGCGATGTCAACGAAGCCACGCTCAATTACATCGTGCGCGATCACGACCAAGTGCGTTTCGAAGACCGCCAAAAATTCCTAAAGGAACTCGCCGAAAAATTCAACGAGCAATTCGGAGGCTCGCCTTTCGCAAATGCACAAGAAAACGAAAACCGCGCAGGCGGTACCGTCGTCGAACTCGAACTTGAACATTCCTACAGCAACATGCTGCAAGTCATCGAGAAAAATCCAGCAGTCCTTGAGCGAGCTCGCACGGCAATCGAATCAGTCGGAATCACCGCCGTTAGCGACCCCGTCCGCGGAGGCACCGACGGCGCAAAGCTCAGCTTTATGGGGCTCCCCTGCCCGAATCTCGGCACCGGCGGCTACGGCTACCATGGTCCCTTCGAACACGTCACCGTCGAAGGAATGCAAACCGTTGTCAAAATCATCAAGAAAATTGCCGAAAGCAAGGGCTAAACAAATTTTATTTACAGATTTTGTTAAAGTCGGACTTTTTATGGAATTTTTTCATAAAAAGTCACAAACATATTCATAACAACTTTGATTTTTCTTGATATAATTATATAAGTTAAACTTATCAGGTTGATCAAAAACAATTATACATTTAAGAATCGGAGGTCAATATGCATATTTCTTTTGTCATATTCATTGCAATTGTTATTGTCATCGTTGCCGTTGCCTCATTCTGTTTAGGGCGCCACATCTGTATAGCATCGAAGAATGGCTCACAAAAATCCAAGAACAGCATGCCGTTTGGAGCCTGCCTAACCAAGAACACAGCCAAATTCAAATACGGAACAATCAAGGATGCTCGTGATGGCGAAACTTACCGGACTATTCAAATCGGAAATCAAGTATGGATGGCAGAAAACCTGCGCTATAACGCAGAGAACAGTTACGCTCCAGATAACGACGAATCCAACGTGAAAAATTACGGACGCCTCTACACGTGGACCTCCGCACTCGACATTCCTACGGAATACACTGAGCAATCTCCGGCAAAAGACATCGAGATGTACAACAAAATAAAGGATAAGAATTACCAAGGCCTTGCGCCAAAAGGCTTCCACATTCCAAGCAAAAAAGAATGGGAAACTTTGCTCAGCAATCTAGAAGCAAAATCTGACGGCAAGGAACTGCGCAGCGCCTGTTTCTGGCAGAACCCCGGCGAAGATACTTTCGGATTTTTCGCACTTCCAGCCGGTTACCGATTCGACAACGGTAACTTCTGCCATTTCGGTAGGCGCGCCCGATTCTGGAGTAAGGACGAATACGGCAAGGCCAACGCATTCCGCTTGAGCCTTACAAACAATTCCGTTGACATCGAAGGCGTTTACAGATCCGATGCAATCTCGATACGTTGCGTGAAGAATGTGTAGGGGGGATGAGTTAATAGTTACTAGATAATAGTTATCAGTTACTAAAACTTTGTTAGCAGAACAACGTCGTTGCGCATGTGCATGATGATTTCGCCCCGACGGGATCCGAGCAACTTCATTCAACTATTGCAAAAATCCCTCGCGAAAAAATTCGCGAGGGATTTTTGTTTTAACGCTTATGTAAAAGCTCCATTACTATCGGGGAGTATTTTATTTGGATGGGTTGTCACCGTGAATGTAGCTTACAAAAGCGAAGCGTCTGCTATCGGGGGCCCAGGAATTGACATTAATTGTTCCTTGCCCACCGAAAAGTTTAAGGATTGTTTCGGGAACGGACCAAGAATCCGCGGGGTTTGCGCGACGCATCAAACGCAGTTCCACGTTTTTATTTGGAACATGTTCACCAGGGCGCACATCCGTTTCCGTGTATGCGACCATCACGACCTTTTGACAGTCCGGCGAAATATGCGGGAACCACGTATTCCAATGCAAGTCATGGGTCATCTGCGTTTGTTCGGAGCCATCCGCCTTCATGCAGAAAGCCTGCATGCGCCCAGAACGTTCGGAATTAAACCAAATATATTCACCATTGCAATCGTACTCAGGGCCGTCATTTAACCCAAACGCAGTCGTAAGGCGAGCCTCGTTACCGCCCGCCGCAGAAATCGTGTAGATATCGTAACTTCCGTTTCGTTCTGCGCAATAGGCAAGAGTCTTGCCGTCCGGCGTAATGCCATGCAAGTAGCTTGGCGCAAGAGGCGTCACTAAGCGCGGTTCGCGGTCGTCAAAATAAATCTTGTAAATACGCGAAAGCCCGTCTTCTTTCGTATGATGGCTCACGTAAATGCCGCTGCCATCAGGGTCAAGAACGTGATCGTTATTGCAGTTGTCCACATAATGACTTTCAATTTTCGTCACCTCGCCCGTCGCGATTTCAAATTTGAAAATGTGACCGTTGCTGTTGAACGTAAGGAAAGTTCCATCGGCGCTCCAGTTTGGCGCTTCAATAACGCAATCAAACTCCTTGAGGATTTTCGCTTCACCAGATTCAATGTCAAAGACTTGCAAAATAGACTTGTCACCATTGCGGTTCCACGTTTCACCCGGAGAAATTTCAAATGTGTAGCTTACGCCAAACTGCTCACGAATTTTATCCATGAGCGTCATGAATTCCATCGTTTTTGCATGTGTCATTTCTGGGCGCTCCCAAACAATTTGTTTCGAGAGCGCGACGCCTATCGCCCCGCCAATCGAGATATCGCGGCATTCGCAAGGTTTGCAAATTTCGTGCCGGAACCGAGCAGGATTTTCAATCGCCTCCTTGCACGCGAGAACTTCGTATTCGTAGCAGTTGCAAAGGCGCGGCGGTTCAACAGTTTCAACTACATTCCCGGCATTATCAAGCAGTTCAAGCTTTACCATGTCATTCAAATTCTGTACACGGATTTGCCCCGCCGTTCCATAAATCACACCCTCGTTATGCGTCGGCGAGACCATCGAAGTCTTGAGATACGCCTTTTGACCGTTTTCGTACGTGATGTTTATCCAGTCACTTGCATCCACGCCCGTTTTGAACTTGACACACTTGCAATCCATGGACGTGATTTCGTTACGGACAAATTTTCCGTCAGCATCAACACGCTCGCCAAGGAACAAATCTGCAAATGTAAGGCTGTAAATGCCGATATCCAAAAGCGCACCACCCGCCAGCGACGGATTATGCATACGCTCCCTATCGCTGAGTTTCATCGAAAAATCGGCTTCAACTGTTTCCACATTTCCAATGCGACCTTCACAAATCCAACCGCGAATCGTATCCAGCGCCGGCAAGAATCGCGTCCACATCGCCTCGCACAAGAAAACACCCTTGTCATGCGCAAGCGCAATCACCTCAGTTGCAAGTTTTGCGTTCGCGGCAAAAGCTTTCTCCACCAAGATGTTCCGGCCATGATCAATGCAAAGTTTCGCAAATTCATGATGATGCGAATGCGGCGTTGCGATATAAATCAAGTCAACAGCAGAATCTGAGGCAAGTTCCTCGTAACTGCCATACGCTTTTTTAAAGCCATACTCTTTCGCAAAAGCATCGGCTTTTTCCAAATTACGGGACGCCACAGCGTAGCATACCACGCCCATTCCCCTATTTTCTAGAGTTTTTACGGCAGCAGCCATCTTAGTGGCTATATGACCACACCCGAGAATCGCGAATTTCAAATTATTCATACCATAAATATAAATTGCCACCCCCAAAACCGCAAAAAAAATTTGCACCTCCTGTTTACCGCTGTAGCCGAATAAAAATGGAGCCATTTTATATCCGCCAAATATTCTAGAATTTGATATATTTTTCACCATGAATCAAATCAAAAGTGTTGCAGTTGTGGGTCTCGGGGCTGTCGGTGCCGTTGTGGCAGAACAGCTCTTGAGCGTTCTCGGAAACAGACTTTATTGCGTGATGGACGCCGAACGCAAGGTGCGCTACCAGGCAAGCGGAATCGTCATCAACGGGAAAAAGGCGGACTTCAATTTCGTCACGCCGGACGAAGTCCCGGTCGTTGACCTCGTGATTTTCGCGACCAAGAATTTGCAATTCAACGAAGCGCTCAAAGAAGCAAAAAATGCAGTCGGTCCGAATACGGCTTTGCTTTCACTCTTGAACGGCGTGCATTCCGAAACAGAAATCGAGCGTGTTTACGGTGCTGAAAAGACTTTGTACGGATTCATCGTCAATTTGCAGTCCATCAACAAGCACGGAAACATCGACTGCGCTGGCCGAGGTATCATCCTCTTTGGCGAAAAAGACAACAACCGTTCCGAGCGCATTGAAGCCATCCACCAACTTTTTGAAGCTTCTCACATCACGCACAAGATTCCAAAAAACATTCGCCTAGAAATGTGGAAAAAGCTCTTGATGAACACTGTATTCAATTCCATCGGAGCGATTTGCCGTTCCACATTTGCAGGTTTCAACTTCCCGGTAATGCAATCGCTTGTGCGTAAAATCGGGAACGAAGTCATTCAAGTGGCAAACGCCGAAGGTTTCGCGCTCACCAACGAAGACCTCGAAGAAAACTTGCGCCTCACCTGCAATTACACACCGCTCGGCAAGTGTTCCATGCTGCAAGACATCGAGGCCGGTCGCAAAACAGAGAACGCGTATTTCTGCGGAACCATCAGCAAGCTCGGAAAGACGCACAGGATTCCGACGCCCTACTGCGAATTCTTAGGAGAGCTCATCGAAGGCACCGAGCTCGCACGAGAACTTGTTAAAGAACATTAGACAAAATGGCGATCTCGGAATAAATCCGGGACGACTCTACAAAAGATGCTTTACGACTTCGATATCGGCGGGGAGCCAGTTGACCGTATTTAATGTTTCACAGTCAAGCCATTTGGCGTCTTCGTGTTCCAGAAGTTTCGGCTTGCAGCCTGTAGCGAGCGTGCAATAAAAGCAATGCATCGTCAGGTGGAATTTCGGGTAATCGTACTCCACCGTGCAAATCTTTTCGCCAACATTTACCTTAACAGCAAGCTCTTCCTGGAGTTCACGAACAAGCGCCTGCTCCGGAGTTTCGCCCGGTTCCATCTTACCGCCCGGGAACTCCCATCCATCCTTATGGTCGCCATACCCGCGTTGCGTAGCAAAAATACGCCCGCCATCTACGATAACACCTGCGACAACTTCTATCGATTTCATGGTGTAAAATGTAGAAATAACAAGATTTAACGTCAAAATTTGCCTAAAATCACAAAAATTACGCTTATAAGAATTTTATATAGCAAAACTTCTTGACTTTTTAAATTAAATTTTATAAAATTTAATTGTACAAAATCAAACAGTGTATATGGAGATAAAATTTATGACAATCTATGACTTCACACTTACCGACGGTAAAGGCAACGAAGTCCCACTCGCCAACTACAAAGGCAAAGTGATGCTTATCGTAAACACGGCAACCGGCTGCGGATTCACGCCTCATTACAAGCCGATTGAGCAAATGTACTCCGATTTCCACGACAAGGGTTTCGAAGTCATCGACATTCCCTGCAACCAGTTCAATGGGCAAACTCCAGGCACCGACGACGAGATCCATGAATTCTGCACGCTCCATTACGGAACAGAATTCCCGCAAATGAAAAAATCCGACGTGAACGGCCCGAACGAACTCCCCCTCTACACGTACCTAAAATCGCAAAAAGGGTTCGAAGGATTTGGATTCGGAGTAAAAGCAGCTGCGATGGCATTGTTCATCAAAAGCATTGACAAGGATTACAAGAACAATCCCAATATCAAGTGGAACTTCACGAAGTTCGTCATCGACCGCGCAGGCAATGTTGTCGCCCGTTTTGAACCCACAGCCAAAATGGAGGACGTGCGTTCTTGCGTTGAAAAGCTACTTTAGGAGGTGCAATGACATGTCCTCAACTAAAACTTGAAAATCAACTATGCTTTCCACTGTATGCGGTATCCAAGGAAATCACGCGTCGCTACGCGCCTTTCTTGGAGCCACTCGATCTCACGTACACGCAGTACATCGTGATGCTCGTACTGTGGGAAGAAAAAAAATGCAACGTCACTGAGCTCGGTCAAAAGCTTTACCTCGATTCAGGAACGCTCACCCCGCTCCTGAAAAAGTTAGAAAGTAAAGGCTACATCAAGCGCTGCCGCGAATCAAGCGATGAGCGTTGCCTTTTGGTTAGCTTAACCGATGAAGGTGAAAAGCTACAATATAAAGCCGCGAACGTTCCTAAGTCCATGGCAAGTTGCGTAAAATTGCCGGAAGACGAAGCCAGACAGCTATACATCACGCTATACAAAATTTTGGAAGGCTTCAAGGACAACGTATGATTAAAATTTTATTTGTATGTCACGGGAACATTTGCCGTAGCCCCATGGCTGAATTTGTAATGAAAAAGCTGGTACTCGATTTGCCAGCAGCAGGAAAGCGCGAAATTAGTTCGTCCACAAAATTTGGAGTCGAGACGGACACAGCGCTTTCCGCCACGGACTTCGAAATTGCATCGGCAGCAACAAGCACCGAAGAAATCGGAAACCCGGTGTACCCGCCAGCAAAACGCATGCTCGCCAGTCACGGCATCGACTGTAGCGGGAAAACAGCCCGCCAAATGACCGTCACCGACTACAATCATTACGATTACATCGTGCTCATGGACCAGAACAACTTGCGAAACCTCCGCTGGATTCTGCCTCGCGACATTTATGAACGAGAACTTTTGCAACGCAAAAACGCTCGGGAATCCGCGCAATACCCTGACGCGCGCAATTTTCGAGTCGGTAAAGTTTCTCTCTTGATGGATTGGGCGGGCAAAAGCCGCGACGTAGCAGACCCTTGGTACACTGGCGATTTCGAAGCGACATGGCGTGATGTGAACGAAGGTTGCAAGGCCATGCTTAAAGCGATTTGCAAATAAAAAGCCCCAAAGGACTGATTATTCCAAATTGGACTATTCGCCGCTGGTCTACGGATTCTCAATTTTGTACTTTCTATATCAACTCATACTTCAACCTAGCGCTACCCTTTAGGGGTAGCGTTTTTTATTACAAACTAATAGCAACTATTCCAAATAAAAATATAAAATCACTACTCTACGTAAACATTTCTTTGTAGTTTGAAAAATGGGCGGTCACCCGTCTAACAATAAAACTCAAGGAGGCAATCATGAAAACGGTAAAAATAATGACGGCTGTCGCGCTCACGTTTCTGGTCACAGCGTCGTTCGCGTCAAACAAAGTCGTCAAATCAAAACTCGGTGACCTCGAACTCACCAACCAAAAAGACGGTGGTTCCGTAGTCTGCACCGCAGGTTTCAATGACGAACTGAAGATTCTTAAAGAATCAGAAACGGCAGTCCTTGTCAAAGGAAAGTGCGGTAATGGTTGGGTCGAAAAATCGAAAATCGAAACAGTCGCAGCCAAAGTTGGTGATAAATCTATTTCATTGGACTCCATCACCATCGGTGGTTACACTGACGATCCGACCCTTTGGAACATCCTCGTGGATAACGTCAATGATTTCGAAGGCGTCGAAATCAATCGCGACTTCAAGGAATACCTGACGTACACGATGGATAGAGAACAAACTGAAATTCGAAATGGAGAGAACTAGTAACCAAAAATCAATATCATACAAATTATTTAAACTCATCAACCTTAACCTAGCGCTACCCTTTAGGGCAGCGTTTTTTATTACAAATTAATTTTAAATAAAAATATAAAACCACTACTCTACGTAAACATTTCTTTGTAGTTTAAAAAATGGGCGGTCACCCGTCTAACAATAAAACACAAGGAGGCAATCATGAAAACGGTAAAACTAATGACGGCTGTCGCGCTCACATTTATGGTCACAGCGTCGTTCGCGTCAAATAAAGTCGTCAAATCAAAACTAGGCGACATTGAACTTACCAATCAAAAAGATGGGGGTTCAGTAGTCTGCACCGCAGGTTTCAACGACGAGCTGAAAATTCTCAAAGAATCGGAAACAGCTGTTTTCGTCAACGGGAAATGCGGACCAGGTTGGGTTGAAAAATCCAAAATTGAATACGTCGCACAAGGTCCCGGTGATAAAAGCATCACTATGGAAAATATTGGCGTGCAAGCTTGGATCGATAACCCGAGTGCCATCTTCGTTTTGGAAGGTAATGACATTGATTTCGAGGGCGTTAATATCGAACGCGACTTCAAGGAATACCTGACGTACACGATGGATAGGGAACAAACTGAAATTCGAAACGGAGAGAATTAATCTCACACATCAACCAAACGCGGCCCCCAAAGGGCCGCGTTTTCCTTAATTTATTTTCTAATAAACTTTAGATTTTTTTGTTCACCAGACGGCAAGGTAACAACTACGCCATAAATTCCCGGCGACAAAGCCGACAAATCTAACTGGTTTTGGAACAGCCCTCTAGAAGCATACGCTCCATCAACAGAATAGACTTTATAACGGCATATTTCACTTTCATATACACGCAATTTATTTCCTTCTAGTTTCACATCGAAACGAGAAACATCCTTATTTGCAATAAACCGAGTAGTTCCATCTGATGACGAATCTGCTTTTTCCGCCTTAGCTTTACGGGCATCATCAAAGAACGAAGTCATCTTACCCAAGTTTTCACTCGAATACATTTCCGTTCCACCATGAGTTCCGCCCGGCACTGAAACAAGTTCGCTTTTCACCTTGTACTTTTGCAAAGAATCGTAGAGTTCTTTGCTTTGCTCCGGATTCACAATTTGATCAGCCGTTCCATGGAACAAGATTGTCGGGGCATCGTCTTCGCTTGCATAATACGGCGAACTTGCCACCATCCATTTGTCCTTGTTACCTTCTCGTTCGGCACCGATAAAGGCGCCCTCATAAGTTCCCGAACCCATAAAGTTATTGATAGGGTTCATGGTGTAAATATCTGTCGGCGGAGACCAAAGCGTAGCTGCATCAATGCAGCTGCTGAACGATGTAAAACTACCAAGGTCACCTTCCAAATCCACGGTTACCGAACCCGACTTACCTTCTTTTAAGCCGCACGTTGTTGCAACGAGACTTGAAAGGTGACCTCCTGAAGAAAATCCAGACATAGCAATAAACGACGTGTCTATTTTATACTTACTTGCGTTTCCGCGCAAATACCGCACCACCGCCTTGAGGTCATGTAGCTGAGCAGGATAAATAGCATCGCTTGCCGATCGATGGTTCGGTGTGACAACCGCATAGCCCGCCTTAAGGAGCGCCGCGCAAATTGTATTTAAATCCGCCGAGCCTTTAGAATTATTCATACTCCAAGCACTGCCGTAAGTATGAACCACCACCGGATATGAATCCTTGGCCTCTTTGGGCAAGTATATATCCATTGCGTGATAGGTTTTTCCGTCGCCAACATAGTTTACGTCAGCAAACTTTTCGGAATACTCCATCTTATTGCCGCCGGATTGTGGGCCGCCAAAGCCGCCCCCGCCCATACCGCCGCCCCACTGGGCGAACGCCGAAATAGCGGTAAGGCATACCGCCATAGTGATTTTTTTCATATCCACTCCAATCAATTAACGACCTAATACAGGACACACATCCATATGTAATATATACACAAAAAAGTCCCACAAATAAGCGGAACTATTAGTTTCGTTGTTCAAAATTACAACCATGGTTGTCCATTCTGATTGATTTACTCGATCAGTACTCCATCGTCATTGCATAAACCGACGAGTATGCTGTTGCCATCAGAATCCACTTTTAGCAAACCGTATTTGGCATTTTCGTATTTTTTAGCAGAACCTTCTTGAAAAAAGTAATTGTCCGCTCCGATAGACAACCGCCCTAAATCCCTCTTATAATGGATTATAAGTTCTCCGTCATTTACATTTTTGCCGTTCTGTACGCGCACAAACTTTGCCACATTGTTGCGACCCACCTTTACCACGATGTAGCCGGATTTAGAATTGTAGTCAACTTTGTCCAACACCTCATAATTCAACGCCATATAATCGCCCTGCATAAGCGAACGCGGGTCAACAGGCGCAAGGCGCAGCAAAACTTCAGTACCTTTGGCAATCAGCGTTTCTTTTTGCATCACCGAAAACGCAAAGAACACAAGTACTAAAATCAGATTGGTAGCTAATACAATTTTATAATTTTTGCTCATTTGATCACGCGTTTAACAAAGTAAAACATCAACAAGAAAAACAATCCCGAAGCCATCAGCAGATAAGACTTGTTTATCAGCAACATATCCAAATCGTAATAGAAGTAGGCAAGTCCACCAACAAATGTTGCAGAAAAGAGAACCAAGCACACATAGTCGAGAACCAAAAACGACAGCAACATCCCTACAACCGGCAAAGCCATAGCAGGATACAACGCTGTAGACATACTGCAAGATAGCGCCAGTATATAACCAACAATCAACTTGTCGCCTGTAACATAATTGCGCAGCAACATACAAGCAATAACAAAACTGATTGCAGCAAAGACAATTGCAAATGCAGTATTGTCACCGTGAATGAACCATATAAGTACTACGGATACTGCGGCGGTAGCAAACCGGATGGTTTTCAGGTAGTCTTTAATCACAGTTGAAGCAAACCATTTATCTCTGATGGTGGCTGCAAATATGCCCATGTAGGCTACGATAATCGCAAAACAAGACATTTCCATATTGCGATCTTTCATGTTATGATCAGTTAATAAATCAAAATACGAAAAACAAACGAGCGGCAACACCACCGCGGCATAGCAAATCAGCATCTGCCGGCACGAACGCATCTTGCTCAGCACAAATGACAAAATAGCCGCCACAAATTGCAACGCAAATGTCAGAGTCATATGATCAAAGCCTGCAATATACCCGAATGTAAACCCGACAATAAATAGCGGAAACGCCACCAACAGCAACAACACATCATTGTTGTCGGACTCGCTGTCTTGCGAAAAGACTATCGCACAAACAATTGCAACCACCGACAGCATGCCGTATATAGCCAAGTGACCTTGCACAAAAATCGCCACAATGCCAACCAACAGCGAAGCAATATTTAATCCGCCGAAGCCCATCACAATCAGCAAAGGCCAAGGGAAATGTTTAGATTTACGGCTGTTATTTTCCATTATCACTCACCGATTAATTTGTTAAAGTTTCAGATTTTTCTTGTTTCCACTTTCTGTATTGCTGTACAATAGCGAATGCTGATGCGACCAAGGCCGCCATCATTATCATCAAGTTGAGCATCAGTCCGCCTAGCTCTAATTCGAAACATTTGATAAAAGCGCATTCCAATACACTCAACGCACCGATGAACAACATTGAAAACAACCATATATTCTTTTGCGTCAACGCGTACCATGTTGTTGCAGCGGCTACTGCAAAAGCCATCAATAAATTTTGCGCATCATCACCAAAAATAATCACATAGCACACGGCAAAAATCGCTATGCCGAATTCAATTGTGAATAAAATACTTGTAAAGCAAGACGGCGGGGCGGACAATTGAGGCTGATATTTCGGAGCAAAAATAAAAAACGAAATCCACGCTGCACCATAGAGCATAAGCTCAGTCGCAAACCAATCGTTGGAGGGGAAAAGAGGAATCACGCCCATCGAAATAAGCGCAATAAAGATCGCCCAAAGCGGATAGAAATCTGCGATAAACACCCACGCCAAGATGCATAACGCCCATGTGAGGAAAAATACGTAAGAGTCGGCCTTGGTCTGGTACACTTGTCCGAATATAGCCCAGAACACGCCCACAAGCCCACATAGCACAGATACCATGATTTTGCGGGTAAAGTCACTCATTTTCACTTTCATCACCGCAGAAAAAACAGCAAGAATCAACGCCACGGCTATGCCCATTTTGACCAAACGGTGCATATGTTCCCAGTTGTAGGCGAAGAAAAAGATTATGCCCGCCAACATCAACCCTGAGCCTAATGTCAGCGTAAAAATCTGCAAAAATCGCATCCAAGCCTTAGCATCGGCCAATTTAGGCTTGTCGCTCCCCGATAATATAATTGTGTTGTCCATATTTGATAATGATTTAAATTACCATTGAATTTTTAAAGTTATTTCTAAAATATATCTTTTCTGCGAAAAAAGGATGTTTTTGTGGTTATTGATCATAAAAAAAAACGCCATCCCATAGTGATGGGATGACAAAGTAAGCAACAAAACTTTCTATAACTTACTTCAAGAAGCTTTCTGTCATGAGGCGGGCTTCCTTGTCGGCTTCGAGAACTTGTTCGAGCGAAAGGTGGCCGGTCACGTTCGGAGCCTTGTCCATCACCATTTCCACATACTTCGGGATGTCGGTGAACTTGAGGTTCCCCTTGAGGAAGCGGTCTACGAGGACTTCGTTTGCGGCGTTCATCATTGCAGGGACAATGCCGCCACGGCGGCCAGCATCAAATGCGAGCGCCAAGCAACGGAACTTGTTGAAGTCCGGTTCGAAGAACGTGAGCTTTGCAAGAGTCGGCAAGTCGAGGCGCTTGGTTTCGAGCTTGAGACGATCCGGCCACGTGAGTGCCACCTGGATAGGAATGCGCATGTCGGGAGCGCCGAGCTGTGCCATCAAGGAACCATCGCGGAACTGCACCAGCGAGTGCACCATGGACTGCGGGTGAACCACAACCTTGATCTGGTCATACGGAATGTGGAACAAGAAGTGTGCTTCGAGCACTTCGAGACCCTTGTTCATCATGGATGCAGAGTCAATCGTAATCTTCTTGCCCATGCTCCACACCGGATGATTGAGGGCGTCAGCGACTGTGATGTTTTCGAACTTTTCGATAGGCCATTCGCGGAACGGACCGCCCGAAGCCGTGATTTCGAGGAATTCCACTTCGGACTCGCGCTTGCCGCCTTCAAGGCACTGGAAAATGGCGCTGTGTTCAGAGTCAATGGGCGTGATGAAGGACTTCGGATTTTCGGCAAGTTTGTCCCAAATGACAGGGCCAGCCATCACCATTGTTTCTTTATTCGCAAGAGCAACATGCTTGCCATGTTCGATTGCAGTAATCGTCGGGAGGCAGCCCACAGCGCCCATCAAAGCGTTAATGATGATGTCCGCCTTCGGGTCTGCAGCAAGTTCGCAGAGGCCATCCATACCGGCAAGCACCTTCTTGCCGAGCAAGCCTTCGAGTTCCTTCGCGGCAGCTTCGTTGAACATGCAAACGCGTTCGACATTGTACTTGCGAACGATTTCAGCAACCTTTTCGACACTGCTATTGGCAGCCACAGCGTAAAGGTTAAAGATGTCGGAATGTTGGTGAATCACATCAACACTGGAGGTGCCGATAGAACCGGTGGCACCCAAAAGAACAACGTTTTTCATGACTAAAGCCTCTTTGATTTTTTTAACGCTTTCAATAATAGAAATTAAAACAGCTTACCGCCAATGATTTTTGATTTAAAAGCAACAAAGCATGTTTTGTCCACACGTTTGCGAAAATTTACAAACGGATTTGTCTTTTTTAGGTTATTTTGAATATGGGTTAGGTTTATTGCTCGAAGGAGGTGCTTATGCGCATACTTTCCTCGGGTGTATATGCTGCGTGTTGTTGCGCAGTGGGGATGTTATGGAGTTGTTCGGAATCGTCTAGTAACGACATTTCCGCACCAGAAAGCAATCTTTCTTCTTCTGATTATCAAGAATCATCAGGGGCCGGTGTGCCTTCAAATACAGAGTCACCCAATTCATCTAGCGGGAATTCTTCTGGACATTCAGAAGATTTGTCATCCGCAGGATCAAATTCTTCCGCAGTAAATTCGGGAACGTCATCGACAGACAAGGCAAGTTCATCAAGCAATCGCTTTCATAGGAATTCATCTTCGAGCGACAATTCCGGCAAGTCGTCCGCAGCACAGACAAATTCAAGTTCCAGCGGCAATTTCACTTATATTTCGCCGTCAAATTTTGCCGATACAGTTAACAGCACTGTTTTCAACATGGTTTATGTCGCAGGTGGGAACTATACACGAGGCTGCGATAATTGCGCCGAGCAAGACAAGATTTACGAATCCCCATCGCATAAAGTAACTGTTAGTGATTACCACATTGCACCGACCGAAGTGACGATTGGTCAATGGAATGCGGTCATGGGCAGCAAAAAGAGCGCCTGGGAATCGGACAAGGCGCCCAAAATTGGTGTCAGCTGGTTCGACGCCAACAATTTCGCCTGCAAGCTTTCGCAACAGACTGGGCATCAGTACCGTTTGCTCACGGACGCCGAATGGGAATTTGCGGCACGGGGCGGCAAGGACGGCGTTTCAGACAAGTTTAAATTTTCAGGCAGTAACAACGTCGATGATGTGGCATGGTACTCCGAAAATAGCGGAGGCAAAGCGCACGATGTCGCCACCAAGAAACCGAACAAACTCGGTCTTTACGACATGAGCGGGAACTCTTGGGAATGGGTTTACGACTGGCTTGTCGCCTACACCTCCGGCGACAAGGTGAATCCGGTGCAGCTCACCGGTTCTGGCAACAAGACGCGTCGAGGCGGGAGTTACGGCGAGCCCGCTGAATTCGCAAGGGTGAGCCGTCGCGCCATCCGCAGCCGCGATGGCGCCGCAGACATGGGGTTCAGACTCGGCATGTCTGCACAACTCCCGCCGGGAATGGTCTCGCCATGCGAAGCGGCAAGCCCAACAGCCGCAACATGCAGTGGCGACAAGAACCGCGATTGCCGACTGATTACAAGCGCCGAAGAAGCCTGGATCAGCGATGATTACACCGTCATGATTAGCGAAGACGGAACCGCAGCAGTTTCCGGATTCCCGAATGTTTCCGGGCAATGGTACACGCTCAACAACCGCAGTTTCAACGTCGTCACGAAAAGCGGCACGAAGACTTACGCCTATTACGTGTTCAGCGAAGACGAACTCACCATGATCAGCGATGACGGCATTCCCTACCGTCTATACCGCCGAGCCTTAAGCGAATCTAAGAATAAAGTAAATTTACCAACAGTAAGCAATCCCAAGACATTGCAACAACTGCTTGCCGCCGTGGAGCCAGAGCGCCTCGTGTCCGATGAGCAAATCGCCCACCCCGATACAAGCGTGCGCGACCCGCGAATCGCCGCCGCAAGCGGCTACACTTGGTTCTTTGACGGGCGTTGCTGCGGTGGAAACCACAAGTACCGATTCCATCTCGACAAGAATGGCGATGCAGAATTCGTGGTGATGGACTATGACGACACTCATCACGAAAACATCCTTGCAAAAGGCCGCTGGTTCACGGTCGGAAATATCGGACTGCACATTATATTTAACGGAAAATATTACAACTACCTTTACACCGCCGGCGAACGCTCCATGAGCTTTAGCGAGTACATGCCCGCAGGCCCTATATTCTGCCACATTTCATTCCAAAGCTACGAACGCGGCGACTTCCGTATTTTCAACAAGACCTTATTCGACGACAAGATTAAACGCCCGCGCGGATTCAACGGCGAAAAGCCTGTTTATGAAGCAGGTGATTATCAATGGGGATCGTAAATGCGGAACATCACCTTATCACTCGCCGCCATTGCAAGCCTTGCCACCGTGATTTCTTGCGGTGATTCTTCCAAATCGCCCACAGCCGTCAAAGCAAACGAAAGCGCCAATTCATCGCCGAGCGATCCAAACGACACGCTATCATCGTCAAGCATCCGTACATCGACAGGGGCAATTTTCTCGAGTTCCGCGATTCAAGGATCCAGTTCCGCAGCTATTCCGCATTCTGCAAGTTCCTCAAGTTCCGCGACAATTGCCGATTCCTCGGCAATTACAAGTTCTGCACATTCCACAAGCGAGAAAGTTTCATCGGCAAAGCAGACTTCATCAAGTTCAGCACACTCCTCGACGCATCATAGGATTTCGTCTTCGAGCATTTCGTCATCTTCGGCGCAAGCGCCGCAACCGCAATCGTCCGCAACTTCAATCCCACTTGATGCCGACGGTTTCGCAACAGTTGCCGATGTTTACCACAGCCTTCGCGAAAACGAAAAAGCCGTATTCATGATTCGACATTCCGAGCGTGAAGACAATGTCGCCATAGAAACAGAACTAACCGCAAAGGGCGTCAAGATGGCCCAAGACTTAGGCGCCACTCTCAAAAACGATGAAGAATTTTCGTACATCACATCGGGATTTGTGCGCACAAACGAAACGGCCAACAACATTTCCAAAGGCCGTGGCGAAGCAAAACTTCCCAAGCTCATTACCAATTACGACATCACCGGAAACTGGTTCTTGAAAATTTCTGCCGATTCCCTCGCACAATACGGTACATCACTCGGAATGAAGGGTGGCTCCGTTGAACTCATGGCCCACTGGGCATACGACGGCGGCTATCCCAACGCACTTTACGAGCTCTCGCCCCGCGCCGAAGAATTCATGCAAAAAGTCATCCTCAAGAATTTGCCCAAGTGGAAACGCGTGAGCATCATGGTCTCGCACGATATCCTCGTAATGCCACTCACCGTATTCGGTTCTAAAGGCAAAGTCGCTTTGAAATATCACGAAGATTACCACTGGATTAACTACATTGCAGGCCTTGCCATCATCATCGACGAGCAAAACAACCTGCGCTACATTCCCGTAAAGGGAGCCGAATCCGGAGTGATTGACTACCTAGCGATATATCGTGAAGAACACGGCATTGGGGGAAAGAACCCTACATTTCCTAAAAAATAATTCCTGTACAAGCTCCTAAAAAAATATCCCTTGCTAAAACAAAGACCGTAACCGAAGAAATTCAGTTACGGTCTTCCTTTAAACTTTCCGTTTATGCCTTATACAAGGGTCTTTAAGAAATCCATGAAGATGTAAAGAGCCGGAGCAGCCAAGAGGAATGAATCGCAACGATCCAGCACGCCACCATGGCCTACGAACAAATTGCCAGAATCCTTCGTACCGCTCCAACGCTTGAGCGCAGACATCAGAAGGTCGCCCACCTGGCCTGCAACTGTAATGAGTAAACCAATGACAATCGCAGAAGCCCAAGTAAATTCCACTTCGAACGAAGCAAGAGAAGCACTGCACTTGACCCAGTAAGCCACCCAAGCAATCGTTGCGATGGAACCGGCAACAGAGCCTTCCCAGGTTTTCTTAGGGCTGATGCTCGGAGCGAACAAATGACGACCAAAGGGGCCCTTGCCAGCGGCGAACTTTCCGAAGAAATACGCCACCGCGTCACAAAGCCAGCACGAAGTCATCACCAAGATGAACGGATAGCAATGTTCAAGACCATGACCGTTACCCATCATGAGCACATTCATGCCACCCCAAAGACCTACATAAAGCGGAGCACCGAATTGCATCACTAGCCATGGGAACAAGTGATCGATTTCCACCTTTGCAAAGGCTACACCGATATAAATTGCAAAGACAACAAGGAACGTCACGCCCACGACAAAAGGAACTGCCGGGAGTCCAAAGTACCCGCCCTTGGAAAGAGTCCAAGCGAGAGTCAATGCAAGCGACGATGCGAACGAAAGATAGCGCATGTCAGGGCCCTTGTAAATCTTGGACGCCATGCCAGCCCATTCCCAGGCTCCGACAGCACTCAAGAAACACATCAGTCCAATGCGACTAAAATCGTTGAACCACAAACAAACAAATACAATTGGAATAGCGATAAACGCCGTTATCAATCGTTGTGCAAGATTACTCATGCAAAACCTTCCCAAAACGTCTTTCACGGGTCTTGAAAAATTCGACAGCCTTCATGAATTCTTCTTTGGTAAAATCGGGCCAGAGCGTATCCGTCACATAGAACTCGCTGTATGCGGCCTGCCAAAGCAAGTAGTTCGAAAGGCGAAATTCTCCACCCGTGCGGATAACAAGATCCGGATCGGGAGCACCCTTCAAATAAAGATTTTTTGCAAACAAAGTTTCGTCGATATCATCAACCTTGAGCGTACCGGCAGCAACCTGCGAAGCAATAGACTTCGCAGCTTCCACAATCTCTTGCCTGCCACCATAAGAAATGGCGAGGTTCAACTGCATGCCCGTATTATTCGCCGTAATGTCAATTGCGGACTGGAGACTCGTACGCGGCTTTTCGGGAAGGCGGTTCATATTGCCGATGACCGTAAGCTTTACGTTCTTTTCCATGAGGTCGGGGATTTCTTTGACAACCATCTCGATAAGGAGGTTCATCAAATAATCCACTTCCTTGGAAGGGCGGCCCCAGTTCTCGGAACTGAAAACGTACAAGGTCATGTGTTCGAGCTTGAGATTTACACCCACTTCGACAGCGTCAATAGTGGACTCGGTCCCCTTGCGGTGACCGAGGAAACGTTCCAAGCCACGGCTTCGAGCCCAACGCCCGTTGCCGTCCATGATGATAGCGACATGTCTAAGTTGATTTGCCACGCAAACCCCGGACTACACCTTGAGGATGTCTGCTTCCTTTTCGGCGAGCAAACGGTCGATTTCGGCGATAGCCTTGTCGGTCGCCTTCTGGATTTCGTCCTGCTGTTTCTTGACTTCGTCTTCCGGCAAATCCTTGTTCTTCTTGATAGCATCGTTAGCATCGCGGCGGATGTTACGGATAGCCACGCGACCGTCTTCGGCGTGCTTGCGGGCGAGCTTTGCAAGTTCCTTACGGCGTTCGGTCGTGAGAATCGGAAGCGTCACGCGGATGCAGTTGCCGTCCTTCATCGGGGTAAGGCCGATGTTTGCAGCGAGGATAGCCTTGTCAATAGCATCGACAAGTTGCTTTTCCCACGGAGTAACGAGGAGCATACGCGGTTCAGGCACGGAAATCTTAGCCACCTGAGAAATCGGAGTCGGGGTGCCGTAATAGTCGATACGCACACCGTTGAGGATAGCCGGGCTAGCCTGGCCAGCACGAATCTTGGAAAATTCACGTTCAGTGGCCTCAATGGCCTTGTCCATCTTTTCAGAATATTCAGACATCTTTTTAGTTCCTAGTTCTTAGTTACTAGTTAATACGTTTAAAACTAGAAAGACCTGCGGCAAAAGCCGAAGGACTCCTAGCGTTAGTTATACGTTTGAAATATAGGTAAAAATTTAATTCGATGGATCGGTATGTGCGAATAATCCTCTAGATAACAATCAATCTTTCACACAACGAACATAGTGCAATGAGGTGAAACCCCAGCCTGTATAGTTTATTTTAGCATTTTCTGTACCAATTTCCATTGTCGATGGAAGATTTTCATATCGAGAAGAAGCCCAGTAAACAGCACTTTCTCTACTTGCAAAACCACCCGTAGCATAAAAAGCGTCTCCTCCTAAACTATTAAATCCATACTCATCAACGTTAATACCCTGAACATTTTTATAAATAACGACCTCGACATCAGGCACTACAACAGTTCCACCAGTATACACAAGTAATTGGAACCATTCGCTTTCCGAAGGCAAATGCCAACCTTCTGGGCAAACACCCCGCAACGATTCACTGTAGTTACACATACTCCAACTACCATTGCCACAACCAACACCTTCATTACCAAACAAGCCCGCCGAATCAATTACCGCCGCAAGAGGATACAGCAATCCAAATTCATCACATTCGCCAGATTCGCTTTTATAGCATACAGAATGAGTTTGAAGAGTCTGGTAATCATAATTCAGATTTTCAGCCATCCAAACTTGGTCACCGATTTCGACGGTTCTATACATCTGACCATCTCTTGCATCGGTCATCGTTCCGAACACACTCTTATAGTTGCTTTTCTTATCCGCAGATTCCCAACGTTCGTTTTTGCAAATAAATTTTTCTCCGTTTAGTTTGCTCAAAGGATTTACGTTTACAGCCGTATCACCCGCATTCGCATCGGAACATATCCCAAGACCATAGTTATCGGCCCAGAACACATCGACAAACTTTTCAAAGTCCGGAAGAGTATCCGAAATTTTCCACGCAAGGACATTATTTCTGACATCGACGAGTAAGCCTCGTTGTGAAACTTCGCAAGCCCAGTCTGCGATTTCCGTCCTCGTCGCAGAATCCTTCCAAGAGCCATTTTCAGCAAGTTCCATACTGAACTTTCCAACACGTTCCGTAAGGCCAGCGACGTCGACATTGCTTTGCATCAAAACACTTATCGCAAGGAGTTTGGCGTTTCCGTCACCCGATTTAAAAATATCCAAATCTTCAAAAGACTCACCAGCTTCATTCATAGCCATCGCTGCAAGGACTTCTCTTTCGGCCTGAGCCTTGGCTTCTTCAAAAGATTTTCCGTTATAAACAAGCGCCTTGACTCGTTCAAATTCCAAATGAGTCAACAGGTTCACATTAACCTTTTCACGATCACGAAGATCTGTAAAAGCGTTCAAAGTCAAGGGGCCCGAAGACCTCTTTCCCGTAATTTCGTTACGGTAATAGCCTTTAACTTGAAGCATCGCATACGGCGAAGGGAATCCTTTTCCCGAGACAGAAAAGTCACCTTCGTCACTTCGGATTGTCGACTTGAATATTTTACCGGTCTGATCAAACGTCAAGCTATCCAGTTCCAAAATACTCACGTTAGAACCGGTAACAAAAGGTCCTTTTTGTGAGAACCCAGAAATTTTCCAACCGTCAACAGAAGGATTTTCAAGAGGTGTGGCTTCGCCCTTTGTGGCATCATCCTTTGTGATATCGCGGCCCGAAATATTATCAGAACAGGCAACAAACAAGAGGGCCATCAAAATTATACTTGAATATGATTTCATATAAAAGCTCCTTTTTTAATTAAAAACTGTTAAACGCGATCCTTCACGCAACGAACATATTCATTTTCATTGCTGGGTGCAAACGAGATCCAGCTGGCGGCGGCAAAATTAAGGCAAGCCGGAAATCCGGTTAACGAACCCGAATATTCAAATTTGGAAGACATCCAAAACCTTGATGTTTTATCAGTGATATTGAAGCCCAACTCATCTGTACCAAAATCATCAGCCGATCTCAAAGTCTTTTTTGCCATGACATATCCTCCAGCTACGGATATCAAAGAATCCCATTCTTTTTGCGATGGCAAATGCCAACCTTCTGGGCAAACACCCCGCAACGATTCCTTATAATCGCAGTCCATCTCTTGGGATTCATTCAAGACGCACACCAATCCATCTTTGCTAAAAAGTCCAGCAGAATCCATAGCAGCGGCATAAGAATACAAGCGCCCCATTTTTTCACAATTATCAGGGATATTTTCAGGACACCCAGTAACAAGTTCTTTTGCCGAGTAATTGTATCTCAAATTTTCGGCCATCCAAGTCTGGTCCCCCACTTGAACAGTTTTATAAGAACGTCCGTCTCTTTCGTCATTCAATATTCCAAATTCACCTTTATACTTGCTTATCCTTGTATGAGCATATTCCCAACGTTCATTCTTGCAAATAAACTTGTCTCCATATCGAGAGCTCAAAATATTTACGTTTACAGACGTATCGCCTTCATTTGACTTAGAACATTTTCCCAAGCCGTAATTATCGGCCCAGAACATATCGATGTACTTTTCAAAGTTCGGCAATGTTTTTGAAACATCCCAGGCAAGAATGCTATCCCTGATATTTTTAAGCGTTCCTTCTTCCGAAGCATCTGAAGCCCAGTCAGCAATAGATGTTCTCGTTAGAGAATCATTCCATACGCCATTATTTTCTAAGGCTAAACTAAATTTGCCGATGCGCTCTGTAAGACCAGCGACATCGACATCACAGTGCATCAAGACGCTAATCGCAAGGAGTTTGGCATTTTCTTCGCCTTCTTTAAAGATGTTCAAATCTTCGAAACTCGTTCCAGATTCATCCATCGCCATCGTGGTAAGGATTTCTTTTTCGGCTTGCGCCTTGGCGTCCTTTACCGACTTGCCGTTGACGACAAGATACTTGACTCGTTCATATTCCAAATGAGTCAGCAAATTCACGACGACATTTTCTCGATGGCTGAGGTCCGTAATCGCATTCAAGACAAGAGAGCCCGAAGACTTTTGCCCAGTCATTTCGTTACGGTAATAACCTTCTACTTCAATTATCGCATATTGCGAAGCAAGTCCCGGCCCCGAGACCACGAAATCGCCCTTATCGCTTCTGATCGTAGACTTGAATATTTTTCCAGTCTGGTTCAATGTCGAACCTTCAAGCTCGAAAACATTCACTGTAGATCCAGTAACAAAAGGTCCCTTCTGAGAAAGGCCTGCCACCTGCCATTTACCAAGAGGCGTAATACCCACATCTTCGCTGGCACCACTTGCAACATTGTCCGAGCAAGCCGCAAAAACAAGGGCGGTCAATAAAATAAACCGTTTCAAAGCCATATTAACGTTCTCCTCTAACTTTTTCTGTAAGTGGGAAAAATTGAAAATTCAATCGATAAACCTGTTCCGTATCACCGTCTTCGGAGATGATATTCAAAACCTGTTTGCGAAATTCCGTAAGAGCCTTCACAATCCACTCATACCCTTGACGGGTTATGCCCATGGTAATGCCCGACATACTTCTCTCAGAAGGAGGCAAGCTGACGGCATCTAAAGCAAGTTCACCCATTTGACGCTGCAAATTCCTAGCAGCCGCAGGAATCACATCGACGGCGCCAATAGAAATAGTCTTGTCCGTTTGATGGTAGACATCATTGCCGTCTTTGACAAGCAACCCGCTCCTTTCCAAAAAATTCAGAGTGGAGTCAACATCATTCGCAGAAATCAACGGTTTACAGGCTTTAGCCATTTCAAAGGGCTTTGCGCCAGGCATTGCCGGAGCTAATTCGCGGATAACAGAGTTTTTCCAGGACTTGAAGTAATCATACTCATTTGCGCCGAGCGTTCTAACCTTTCGCTGGTTCGCCATAGAGCACAATTCCTCATAAGCCTTTACCTTGTCGCTTTCATTTTTTGCAGAACCGTAAGCAACCATAGTGTTAAAATAAGCGGCATCAAATTCAGAAAGTCCCATTGCAGAAGCAACTGATGATGCAGCCGCTTTGCTCAAATTCTTTTTTCCTTCGCAAACGTACTTAAGAAAAACTGCAGAAGAAAAACCGGCAGACTTAGCAAAATCACGCCATGAAAAAGCAGAAGTTCGCTTTTTTTCGTCATAAAAGTCTTGGATGACTTTTCGATAATCGATGTATTCAATCATTGGCTTCATACTAATAAAATACCTATTTACATGCCACATTGGCAACATTTTTAGGACACAAAATGCCTTAAATTTTTCGAAAATAAGAAGTTTTTATCATTTTTTCAGAACACAGCCGTATTCCTAGAACACGGTTTTTTGGTATTTCATTTCAATATCGATTTGCCGATCATCAAAAGCCGCCTTCACTTGACAGGCTAATACTCGTTAGCTAACTTTATATGCCACAAAGCTAACATTCATTAGCCAGCATACATTACAGGAAACCGCGCGGAATCCAGCACCATGTCCACAAAAGAAAAAATCCTAGAAACTGCCCTCACGCTATTCGCCGAGAACGGTTATAACGGAACGAGTGTCGAGCAAATCGCCCAGAATGTAGGCATCAAGGCGCCGTCGCTTTACAAGCACTTCAAGGGCAAAGAGGACATCTTGAATTCGCTGATTAACCAAGCAGAAGCCCGCTACGAAGAAAACTTCGGTTCAGACAAGAATATCGGCAAGGTTCCCGACAGCATCGACGAGTTCATTCACGAAACGGTCGAAAAGATCCGCTTTACCATGAGCGATCCCCTAATCCGAAAAATGCGCATTTTCTTAGTGCAAGAACAATTCCGCAACGAGCGACTCGCCGAGATTACAACGCGTCACCAAATAGATGGCATTCAGAAAATGTACCAAGCGATTATCGAAGGAATGATGCAAAAGGGAATTCTTGCAAAAGGCGATTCTGCTTTGCTTGCGCTAGAAATTACTGCGCCCGTAGCGCTTCTGATTTCGAAAGTCGATCGGCTGCCAAACAGCAAAAAGGAATCCTTAAAAATCATCCAGAAACACTTAGAACATTTTTTCGAAACTTACAAGAAATGAATCGACCAATTACCACATTGTTCATGCTGATGTCTGTTGACGGGAAAATCAGCACGGGTTCTACGGATGCTTTAGACGTAGATCAGGATTTTCCGCAAATTGACGGCGTCAAGGAAGGGCTGCACCAGTATTATGAAATCGAGCAGACCACCGACTTGTGGTCGTTCAACACGGGCCGCGTCCAGCAAAAGATGGGCTGCAACCAAAAAGAAATGCCAACCAAGTCGCCGGTATCGTTCGTCCTTTTGGACAACACGCACCTGACCGAACATGGCGTCCGCTATTTTTGTGCGAAGTCCAAGAATTTTGTTTTAATCACCTCAAACCCGAAGCACCCCGCGTTTTCAATTCACGAAGAAAACCTGCACATCATCTACCAAAAAGAATTAGACTTGCAGGGTGCTCTTGCAAGCCTGAAAGCGGATTATGGTTGCGAGCGGCTGACAGTGCAATCGGGCGGGACAATCAACGGACTCTTTTTGCGGGAAAAATTATTTGACTTTATCGACATTGTAGTGGCGCCGGTACTCATCGGCGGAAAGGAGACCGCCACACTAATTGACGGAAATTCGCTACAATCCATAGAAGAACTTCACAAGCTCTGCGCATTGAAACTGATCAGTTGCACAGAGTTACAAAACTCTTATTTAAGAGTGCGTTATCAGGTTATCAAATGATGGAAACGAATAGAATTTTACTGCGCCCTTGGAACGAAGGCGATGCAGAAGCGTTGTTCAAATATGCACGCGACCCCGAAGTGGGGCCACGTGCAGGCTGGCCACCGCACAAAAGTTACGCAGAAAGCCTGCAAATTATCCGCACTATTTTCAGCGGAGAAGGAATGTGGGCCGTTATCTGGAAAGAGACGGGAGAACCCATCGGTTGCGTTGGCTATTTGCCGTCAACCGCTTCGAACTTGAAAATCGCGGAAACCGAATGCGAAGTGGGCTACTGGATTGCTCGCCCCTATTGGGGAATGGGAATTTGTACCGAGGCGATGAAACTTGTAGTTGATTACTGTATCCGCGTGAAAGGATTCACCACTCTTTTGGGTGATTATTTTCTCGACAATCCGTCGTCAGGCCGCGTGATGGAAAAATGCGGATTCACCGATACCGGCAAAGAAACGTTATGCGCAAGCCTTGCGATAGGTTCCGACCGCCCCGTAAGAGTCCTGAAACTGGATGCAAAATTTTTCAACAAAAAAACTTGACTCGTCCCTTAGGGCTGACCTTATATTTTAAGCAGATTCAATTCATCATGGCAAAAGAAATCGATCCGAAAAGCACCACTAGAGCAATGGCATTCAAACTTTGGATGCAAGCACCGAATCCTATGGTGACATTTTTCAAAACATTGAACGTCACAAGTCTTATAAAGGTTAGCAAAAAGTGCGGTTTGAGATTCAATATGCTTATGGATTACTGCATCGGCAAGGCCGCTGCGAGCATTAAAGAGTTTTACATGCTCCCGGTAAACGGCAAGCTCATGCAATACGATTCGATTGCAGTGAATACAATCGTGAAAAACAACGAAGGCGAAGTCAACTCTTGCGACATTCCGTTTTCCGAAGACTTGACGACATTCAACCGCAACTATCTCAGATACACCAAAATCGTAGCGGAAAGTTGTGTGGACTGGGACCTGTCCGAGAACAGCATGGTCATCGGCACATCGGCGATTATCGACACGGAAATTGACGGCGCAGTCGGCATGAATTCCGGCATTTTCAACGACCCGTTTATGATTTGGGGACGTTTTAGGCGAAAGTTTTTCCGCTATGAATTGCCGGTTTCGTTCCAATTCCATCATACGCAAATGGACGGTGCGCACGCCGGGAAGTTCCTTGCGAACTTGCAAAACGCCATTGATGAACTTCGATAAAAAGAACTTATTTTCAATACAACTATGGAATTATTCTGGATTATATCGTTCCCCCTAGCGTTCATCATTCACGATAGCGAAGAAATTATCGTTCAGCATAAATGGGTGCTGACGCATAAAGAGCGTTTAATCCAAAAGTTCCCGATAGCGACGCGCATTCTTGAACATCTAGCGAGCCTCTCGACCAAAGCGTTTGCGATTGCAGTGCTTGAAGAATTGATTCTTTTGCTCTTTGCAACAACATATGTTCTTATCGGTGGCGTGTACGCAACAGAATTATGGATTGCATTGTTTATGGCATTCTCCATACACTTTGTAGTTCATATTGCACAGGGCGTTATTGTAATGGGATACGTTCCTGGACTCGCTACATCTATTTTGATGTTTCCTTACGCGTATTTCGGGGTAAGCAAGATTTGCGAAGATGTTAGCGGAAACAAGCTGATTCAACTGAGCGTGCTGGGAATTATTGCAATGATGGTAAACTTAAGAATCGCACATTGGGTTGGGAAAAAATTTACACACTAAAAAGTGACATTTTCAAGACCTTAGGTGTTATATATAAAAAAGGAGATTTCTGCCTTGATTTGGCTACAGGCAACACAAGTCGCGGAAATGAGAACGGAGATAAAATGACTTTAGTATTGAATACATTAGAATCGAGCGACTGCTCGGAACAGATTAAGAAAATTCTTGCGGGAAAAGACGAAGAAATTGAAATTATCAATACCGCAGATTTGAAAATCACGCATTGCATGGGTTGCAATATGTGTTGGCTCAAAACTCCGGGTGTTTGCGCCATCAAAGACGATTATGAAATCATTCTCCAAAAAATCGTCAAGGCCGAAAATCTTTGGGTTGTTACGGATACGAAATTCGGGTTTGTCGATTACCGCGGCAAGCGAGTCTTGGACCGCATTGTACCCATGCTGAACATGTACATTGAATTCCGCGATGGCTGGGAACGCCATCAGTTGCGCTACCATCCACTGAATTTCGGAGTCATTTACAAGGGCAACGGCAACCGCGAACTGCTCGAAAAATGGAGCATACGAGTTGCCAGAAATATGGCGGGCAAATCGCTTGGAGTAATTGCTTTGGACGCGCCGCAAACAAATGCGAACGGAAACGTCGCCAAAACTGCGATGGGGACCGCGACGGAAACCGCGACGGAGACTGCGGCACCCCACCCCCAGCATATCGTCATCTTTAACGGAAGCCCACGCATCAAAAAGAACAGCAACACGAATAAGATTATCCAAGCATTTACCGAAGGACTTGAATCCGCCGGAATCACGCACGAGCTTTATTCACTTTCCAACCATACGGAATGGGACGAAGCCCGCGATGCGTTCATGACGAACGACAACATCATCATCGCGTTGCCGCTCTTTGTGGAATGCTTGCCGAGCCTGCTGCTAGAATTCTTGAGCACGCTCCCCACGGAACGCAAGCAGCCCGCAAAACTTTCGTTCATTCTCCACAGCGGATTTGACGAAGGCCATCAGCTGCGTCTCGGCGAAAAATTCTTGCAAACGTTACCATCACAACTTGGCTGCACTTGCGGCGGCGTTCTCGTGAAAGGTGGAAGTTTTTTGCTCCGAATGCGCGACAACAACTACATCAAAAAAGTTACAGATAAAATTTTGGCATCATACACAAAGATGGGGCACTCTTTTGCCCTCAACGGAAACTTCTCAACTCCAGAGGCTCGGAAGTTCACAGGTCCCGAAAAGAATCCCAAAATAGGCGTACTCCTGTTCAACCTCATTTTCAAACGCATTGTCAAGAAGAACTTTGAACGAATCGCAAACGAATGGGGTTGCACCCGCCCGCTTAATGATAAACCGTATTTAACACAACAAAGGTGATTCCGGAATAAATCCGGGATGACAACTCAAGATGAGAACTCAAAAGAGAAATTTACTATGAATAACTTTATCGCTTGCTGCGGGCTAGACTGCGAAAAGTGCGAAGCCCGCCTTGCCACCATCAACAACGACGACATCCTACGTGCAAAAGTCGCCAAGGAATGGTCCGAACTCAATCACGTAGAAATTACGCCGCCAATGATCAACTGCACCGGTTGCCGCATCGAAGGCCCTAAAACGCCGTTCTGTCAATCGCTCTGCCCCATCCGCAAATGCGCTCAAGGCAAAGGCTTTGCCACCTGCGGCGATTGCAACGAAATGGAGCACTGCGAAACGCTCAGCATGATCACCAGCCACAACGATCAGGCGTTAAACAACTTAACATCAAAATAGTGAAAAAAAATATGAAGACTATTGGGCTTATCGGTGGAATGAGCTGGGAAAGCACCATCACCTATTACGAAATTCTGAACAAAGAAATTGCAAAAACGCTTGGCGGATTCCACAGCGCAAAAATCATGATGTACAACGTGGACTTTGCCGAACTCGAAGCAAACATGTCCAACGGCAACTGGGATGGAAACGCCAAGATTCTTTCGGATGCAGCCAAACGCCTCGAAGGCGCCGGCGCAGACTTTATCGTTATCGCGACCAACACCATGCACAAGCTCGTCCCGCAAATCGAGCGTGAAACCCGCATCCCGATTCTCCACATTGCCGACGCAACAGCCAACAGCATCAAGCGCGACGGCATTAAGAAAGTCGCCCTGCTCGGAACGAAATTCACGATGACACAGGACTTCATCAAAGACCGCCTTGCAGCTGCAGGCCTTGAAGTCATGACGCCCGACGCGCAAGACATTGAACTTGTGAACGATGTGATTTTCAACGAGCTCTGCCTTGGCAAAGTTCTCGACACGTCCCGTAAAAAATATCAGCGAATCATTGCGGATATGAAAGACCGCGGTGCCGAAGGCGTGATTCTCGGTTGCACCGAAATCGGCATGCTCATCAGCGAAAAAGACAGCGTGCTCCCCACTTACGACACAACCATCATCCACGCGACCGAGGCGACGAAGATGGCTTTGGAATAACGCCATATGAAAAGGTCCTCGCTTTTGCGAGGACTTGTTGCTTTATAAAAGCCACCTCGCGATTATTATTCGCGAGGGATTTAATTAGCAATGCACCAGCGTGCCGAGGTCACCATTGATGGCAGCGCGCGTGAGGTTGCCCTTTTCCATCTTGAAAACGAAGATGGGCATGTTGTTTTCCATGCAGAGAGCAACCGCGGCAGTGTCCATGACCTTGAGGCCGCGAGAGATGACTTCCTTGTAGCTGATATCGTCGAAGCGAGTTGCAGTCGGGTCCTTCACCGGGTCTGCGGTGTAGATACCGTCCACCTTGGTGGCCTTCATGATTACATCGCATTCGCTTTCGATGGCGCGGAGAGCGGCACAGCTGTCGGTGGTGAAGAATGGGTTACCTGTACCGGCAGAGAAAATCACCACGGAGCCAGCGGACAAGAGCTTGAGAGCCTTGCGGCGGTCGAAGAATTCGCAGACCGGTTCCATGCGGATGGCAGACATCACGACAGAATCCACACCCTGCTTGTCGAGAGCGTCCTGCATGGCGAGGCCGTTCATCACGGTGCCGAGCATGCCCATGGCATCGCCCTGGGCGCGATTCATGCCGCCAGCGGAAGCGGAAATTCCACGAACGAGGTTACCGCCGCCAATCACGAGCGCCACTTGCACGCCCTGCTTGACGATAGATGCAATTTCCGAAGCCATGTCGGAAAGGATAACGTTGTCGATGCCGTGGCCCTTTTCGCCTGCGAGGGCTTCGCCACTGAGCTTGAGGAGAATACGCTTGAATTTTGACATAATTTTTTTATAGGAAGTAGGACGTTAGAGGTAGACCGCGGAATAAAATCGATGGCCCCTAGTAACACCCTTTGGTTAATGTTTCCATTCGGAGGAAATGTAATAAAAAAAGGCTATAGGCAATATTATTAGTCCTTGCTTTTTTCATACGATATACCATCTTACCGCAAATTAATGTATTTCTAAAAAGAGAAAGGGTTGTTTTTATGAAAACCAAAATTGCATTTGGCCTGTTATTATTGCTTCCGACGATGCTTTTTGCAGACATCGTGTACCAGGGAAAACGCGTCCAGGAATGGCCTGAAGAGGCGATGCCCACGTTCGACAATTCTCGAGGCGCCCTGCCTCGCGCCCTTATGAAAACGACGGCGATTCAAACAAAAAGCCATTACGCCGCTCCCAAGGGTAAAATTTACAGCTTGACGCTCCTCGTCGATTTTCCGGACAAGACGGCACCCGTCACGGTAAACGAAATCGAAGACTGGCTAAACAAAGAAGGATTCAACAAGGACGGCTGTAACGGTTCCGTTCGCGACTATTATTTAGACGTTTCCAACGGTCAATTGGACCTCACCAATGAAGTTTACGGCTGGTACCGCGCCAAACATCCCAAGTCTTGGTACGAAAACCTGCAAGGGTACACGGGTTCGGACTCGCTCATGAAAGAAGTGTTCAATTACTTCGATCCACTAGTCGATTTTTCACGTTATGATAACGACAAGGACGGAACGACCGAAGCCATCAACATCGTCTACGCTGGCGCCGGACAAACATGGGGACAGGGACTTTGGCCCCACTCGGGATGGTCCAACGAAAGAAGGGACGGCGTCAAGTTGACGCATCATCAGATGACGGACATGCCCGGCAAATTTTCCATTTACGTCTTTGTACATGAATCGGGACACATGATTTTTGGCTGGCCGGACCTTTACTGGTACGGCGATTACTGCACCATGGGTAACCGTGCGCATGATTTGAACCCAGTCGCCATCAACGACTTTTACCGCGCGGACCAAGGCTGGATTCCCTTTGTGGACGTAACCAGCAATGACGTGAGCCTCGAAACCACAAAGCCCGGCGAAGTCTGCTACCGCTACAAGAACCCAGCAAGGCCCGACAAAGAAGGTTTAGTATGGTCCTACGTACAAAACAAGGGCCGCAACAGTGTCCTCAAAGGCAGCGGTCTCTTGATGCAACATTACGATTTTTCAATCGATGGCAATTCCGCTTCGGATAAACTCGGGTTGAGGATCGTACATGCAAGCGCCGCGGGAAAATCCAGCGACAACGTAAAAGACCAGTGGCCAAATCCAGGTAGCGACGCAAACGCATTCTTCAAAAGCGGAACTTATTCAGAATTTTCAGATGACAAATACCCCGCCATCCGCTGGTACAACGGAGCGAAAACAGGGCTCAAAATCACGGACATCGGAACGCCAGGCGAAACGCTCATGTTCTGCATCGGCGGGAACTGCACGGCACAAGAATCATCAAGTTCATCGGCCGTACCAAAATCCAGTTCGTCAAATGCGTCAAGTTCGTCGAGCATTCAAAATCCGCCAAGCTCAAGCAGCCAGGTCGAAATCAAGATTCAGAAAATTGCATTCGATGTAGCGCTAAAACTAGACAACAACTATGGTTACGCCTCGCTTGATTTGAAAGGTGATGACGTTGCTAAAATTTTAGGCATAAGCAAAAGCGAAATCGCAAGCAAGGTCAAGTTCTACGGCGTGGAACCCGACGGCACGCTCAACAGCCGCACCACCGGTGAAGGGACCGGACACTGGTTTGACAAAGACGGCAAAATCGTTGCATGGGACCCGAACGGCACAAGCATGATTTATTCCAATGTCGATCTTACAACCATGACGACTAAAATCGGACACATGCCGAACAAAGTTGTAGCCGGAAATAATTACACCGTAAAACAGGCTGTAGTTTACGGAAGCAATCAAGTCAACTTTGAATTCAACGTGACCATTACAGGAACGACAAGAATCGCGGACATCAAGAAAGTCCAGCGCGGCAAACCCGGAAACATGATTTTTAACGTTCTCGGTAAGCCCGTCGGTCAAAGGACAGCGTCTGGCGACCTCCCCGATTTGCCGAAAGGCGCATACGTAGAAATGGTTAAGTAGAACATCGAAAGCGCAGGCACTAAAGCCTGCTTTTTTTCAAAGCAAGCCTCATCAAGATTCTTCGTTAAACACTTGATATACAAGCCGTTTAAACTCTTCATACGCCCAACACCCGGAGAGTTCCTGCAAGGCGTCGACAAGTCCGCGGTAGCGGGCGCCGTGGACAGACTTGT
>CACYRP010000014.1 GCA_902776765.1 Fibrobacter succinogenes | reverse complement strand
TTGAAGGCTAACGGCTTCTCGGTTAGATGTACGAAAATAGAATAGAGCCCTTATAAATATAAGGCGGATTGCATCCGCCTTTCTTGCGTTTTTCCGACATGGTGTCGGAATTACTCTCAAAAAAGTTTAATTAAAATCGGCGTACGTTGGTGCGTCAAAGGCAATCCTTATGTCAAAAATGAACAATAACTCCCATAAAAACTCCAAATTCTCTAAAAAGACGACCAAAAAGGTGACTCGTTCGAGATTAAGTTCTAAGAAGAATTTCAAGATCGAAAATCTCGAACCGAGATTGATGATGGATGCTTCGGCGGGGTTTGATGTCGATAAGATTAATGCATATACAACTCAGTTTGAAGCGATTGCGACTATAGTTAGTGAAAAAGCTTCGGCTGCAATCGAGTCTTTTAATGAATTTGATGTTAAGAATATAGGGATTCCTTCTACAGAAATTAAAAAGCCCATTTTTTTATTCGCAGAATCATCTGCGGAATTTAAGGATCCGATTGCAAATGAAATAAAATCGGCTTTTAGTGACGTATTAAATTTTGCCAAAACTAAAGTTGAAGAACAGGTAACCAATTTATCTTTGCCTCAATTTGTAGCCTATGCTAATGAATTTATTCAAAGTGAGGCCGGAAAGAAATATGAGAATATTAGCTTTGCCGTTGATGGAGAAAATGAAGACAAGCTAATAGTTAATGTTAAACTATCTAATACAACGGATGTTAGCGGGCTTGAATTTAGTTTAGGTGATGTTGCCAAAATCAATGCTAATGGTAGTCGAAATTTATCATCGACTCTGGAATTCCAAGTTGCAATAGATTTGGATAAAAATTCAGACGGGAAATATCTTGATGATGGTGATGACTTCAGTGTCGATGATGCTGTTATAAAGAAACTTGATGCTGCCATTAACGATTTTGGCGGTAATGCCGATTTCATGGGCCTCACGATTCAGGAACAAACGGATTCTGAAGAAACGGGCGTAGACTTAAGCTTGTCCTATGATGCATCCTTGGAAAATTCTAAGGTGACGTCCGCGGCCGATTTAGAATTTGCTCTTGCAGGCTCTGAAACTTTACCGTTTGAGTTTGCTGAAGGGCAAATTATGAAAGTCTCGATTGTAGATGGAAAGTTTGTTGCCAAAGTTCCGACTATCCAGATGAAAGAAGGCTTTTTGCTTGCTCCAAAAGTCTCTGCTTTGATTTCGGAAGATTCTTTTGTAAACGACTTGACGTTGAAATTCGGTGACGAAAATGTGTCTATTGAAAATTCAGTTAGCATCTTCAACGAGCTTATGGGAAAAGCTATGATTGCGTTGAAGGGTGCTATCAAAAATAAAAATATAGATGCTGCTACCTTGTTGGAATGTCTGAGAATTGTTGCTGGTGACAATTGGTTTAAACAACTTGCTGTTTCTGGAATAGATGGTACAAATCTTATTGAAGAAAGTATTGGATTAAATCCGGGTAGCAATAAAGTCATTTTGACATTTACACAATCTGATGCGTTGTTGAATGGTTTAAATGTTTATTCGTTGGCTCAAAATAACCTTAAAGCACAGTTGTCTTTAGGTATTGAACTGACTATTGATATAGATGCCGAAGGTAATGTTTCTTTTACGGGTGCTAATGTTTGCCAATTTAATTTGGATGCTTATGGAATAGAAATTCCCAATGATCAGGGATATCCGATTAGCGGTGAAAAAAATGAATTGAATGTTTCTTTAGAAGAAGAAAATCTCGTTGGATCAATTAAACTTGGCGAAAACTTCACGATGAATTCCGTATTCAGAGGTTTTTCTGCGGCGGATCTTCCTGTTTTTGAACGCTTAAGAATTCCTGTTGGTTCGAAGGAATTTACTGTCGCTGATGTTGCTTCTAAGATGGATGTGCTGTGGAATTTTATTCCAGAAGCTGTAAGCGCTAACTTGACAGGAAACTCGCTGGATATGTCGGGTTTTGCTTCGACTCTCAATTCTGCCTTAGCAGTGGATTATGCGGGCCTGGAAACGGTCTTTAACTCTGTTGAACGGTTTGGTTCAGAATCGACTTTGAATCTTGTTGATGGTGATAACAATCTTGCCTTGAAGATTGTACTTAATTCGGGTATCTTGAAAAAACTTGATTTGGATCTTTTTGATTTGAATGATGTCAAAATGGATACCAACTTTATTGTCAATGTTGTATTGTCGAAGAAAAATGGCGTAGTTTCTTTTGCAAATGTGTTATTGCAAAAACTCGACATGGTCGTAAATGGTCAGAGCGTAGAAAAGGCACTGTTTGATGGGGTTGATGCTGAACTTGAAGGCGGGAAGTTCGATTTAAATATTTCTGTTGTGAATGAAAAAAATCGTTTGAAGGTTGAAAAGTGCCTTGCTGAACTTGGATATTCTGCAATAACCTTCAAATCTGGCTCCTCGAATCTTTTGCATGCAGGGGCTGGAAACTTCTCTTACTCTTATTTTAACAGTGAATGGAATTTGCCAAGTGATGTTGTTGGTGTGATTACACACTTGGAAGAAAATTCTTTTTCCGTTGCTAATGTAATTGAAAATGCTGAAAAAGCGCCATTCTTTGAAGAAACCCTTGTTTCGAATATTGCGTCTAAGGTTGATGAATTTAGAAACGTTATTTCATTTGCGCTTCTTGGACAAATTCAAGAGACCGGTGAATCAATGGGAATATCGTATTGTATCGATATTTCAGCTTTGAAAAGTAAAATCAATGATAGTGTAGATTCTTCGTTGAAGGCCAAATTCAAATCTGTAAAAATTGAATTCGAAAAATCGGGAGTAGAAGAGTTCGATATTTTTGATGATGAAGACCCCGAAGAGTACAGTATAGTTGGGTTGTTAAACGGTCCTAATTCCATTAAAGTAACTTTTGAACTTTCGCAAGAAATTTTGAATAATCTTCGTGTTTATAGTACTGTTTTTGCAGCTGTGACTCTTGATACCGATGTTTGTGTAAAGTTTGATGTTAATGTCGGTGATGGTGAAGGCAAGTATATTAGCGATTATTCTTTGAAAACATTTAGGCTTACTGTAAAGGATCCGAATCCTACAGCTGGTACGTCAATAACGATTGATTCAACTGATGGTCTTGTAGTTTCGTATGATGGATCTTGGAGCGAGAGCGGCGTTATCTTTAATGCTCCAAAAATTTCTTTTGATTCCGCTGAAGATAAATTGGCAGAAAAATCGTATTCTGACTTGAAATTTGATGAAAGCTATAGAAAAGCTATTGATGCGGTGGAATTTCTTGAACCGGTTTCTGATTTTTGGAATACTTATGTATTCAAGGCTTTGATGTCTACCGTTAAATGGAGTGATGGAAAAAAATGTGTTGTTGATACTGGATCGTTAAAAACATCATTAGAAAAAATTTTGAGTAATAACAAAGTCAGTGCTTCAACATGGTTTTCTTCCGTAAAGATTGTCAAGGCAAATTCAAAGTTGTTTGGTTCTGAATCAAATGGATTTGATATTTGTGGCGGAACTTCTGACAGTGATGCGAAACTGACTGATAATGTTTATTTTATTGTATTTACATTCAATACAGCGAAATTGAATGAACTGAATCTATTTTCTCAATCTTTGAAAAATCTTGATGTTGATGTTTCGGTAGCTTTGAAAATAACGTTGTCGGCTGGTGAAAAAGCTCTTGGTTGTGAATCTACGTTGGAATCTGTACTTTATGATGTGAATTTGAAAAATGTCATTCCCGAAACATACGGTTCTGAGAATGAAAATGAAACGAATGTTGGTTTGACTGGTAACGTTCAGATTCTTTGGGATAGTAAAGATTGGCGTATCGAAAAGCCTGATTTTGTCTTAGATGGTGGCGTTTCTCTTAAAAATGAACTGTCTAAGCTTGGTAATGTGGAAATTGCGGCATTGCATGATAAAAAGCTGAATATTGGTTCGAAAGAGTGCGATATTTCTGATGTTGCTGAACAAGCTGAAGAATGTTGGAATTGCTTAATGGAGGTTCTGTATTCGAAGCTTGCTGAACAGAAACAACTGATTACTACGGATGCCGGTATAAAAGAAATTACTGCTGCTTATAAAACGGCCTTGGCTGCCCGAATAAATGATACAAGTAAGCGATTGTTTAATGATGATATTGTCGTTACAAATAATGGTGGAAAGTATACAGCTACCTTTGCTTTGAAAACGAGCTCTATCAAAGCGTTGGAAATTGGTGGCGTAAATGTTGGCGATGTGTCTAATGTTACTTGTAAATTAACGTTAAGTGTTGATACAAGTATTGAAAAGAATGCTGTTGTCGATACGGGTATTAAAAAGGATGTTGTTGTCTTTAGTAAGGCTACACTTGATGGATTTTATCTGGAATTGACAAAAAAATTCACGGAAACACGATCTATTGAGGTTGTAAAAGACAAATATAATGCTGAACTGAGTGACGCTACGTTCAAATTGTCGGTGGAATTGACGGGGACTGATTTTACTCCTGTGACCACTTGTAATTTGTCATGTACATCGTATGATTTAAAGAAAAATGATTCTACTAGCGTTTATTTGTTTGCAAATGCAGGAACATTTGCTTTTGTTGATGGCTCTTGGCAACATCCTTCTGACTTGAAGAAATATCTTGCTATTGCAGATTCTGATCAATACTCTTTGAAAAAACAGATTAATTTAGCTGATAATTATCAATTGCCGTATGTTGGGGATTCTTTAAAGATTGGTGGAAGTTCTTGTCGCGTAACTGAGATTATTGAAAAGGCTGATGAAATTAGAACGAAAATTTTACTAGCTATCCAAAATGAATTAAATCAAAATAAATCTGAAATAGATTTGTCAAAAGTGTATAATGAACTTGGTAATGCTAGTAGTTTCTTGTCTTCTTTAAAATTAAATAATGTGGAACTTTTGAATGCTTCGTTAACGGGGACTCAAACGATCCAAAATGTTTTGATTCTTGAAATTACTCCCAAAATTGATAATTGTACAGTAACTTTGGGCTCTACTAATGTTACTACAGATATAAATGTCGAAATCGTAATAGATATAGAAATAAATAAAAATGAAAAGTCTTTGCAATCGAAGTTGAAAACGTTTACATTTGATTTGCCCGGGATAACATCTGCAAATACTGATGAACTTACGTATAAAGTTGAAAAAGATGCTTTAAATATTTCTCTGAAAAATGGAGTTTTCCAATCTAATCTAAAGTTAGATGAATTTGTCGACGATTTTTATCTTTCTCTAGAAAATAATCTAGATATCTTAGATTCCTTGGATATTCCGTTGCTGAAGGATGTGTCTTTTACCATTGGAAATGGTAAATTTAGTGTAAAAGAAGTCATTGATGTTGTGAATAATTACAATAGGTTTGTGCAGTATGTTACAGATGAATCTATTGAAGTCGATGACTCAGTTCCTGGAGGAAATATTAATCTTGCGAACATTAAAAGTATAATTAAACAAAATGTTAGTAAAGATATTCCTTTAGATAATGTAGCGATATTTGACAAGTCACTTGAACGTATAAATGAAACGTATGATAAAACAAAATTTGTTAATTTATTGAATAATGAAGGATCTTTAAATAACCTTGCTTTAAATGATGGTGAAAATGTTTTGGTGTTTAAATTATCGCCAGGCTCTTTGAAATTAGCACAAAATCTTAATCTTGGTTTGATAAATGTTGATGGTTTTAATGTTGGTTTTGATGCTTACATTAAGGTTGTTTTTTATGTATTTGAAGGGTGGGTTATTTATGAAGATTGTTTCCTTGATTGTATAGATTTAAATTTATCTGTTGGTGTTAACAAGATTAATCTTGGTTTGTTTGATGTTGAATTACCTGATGGACAATTAAGTTTTAAGGTTGGTATAAATCCTAATGCTGATCTTGAGCATGTAGAAAATCTTATTACTGAAAAATCGATTAATTTGGAATATAGCGACGTTATTGTTGCTGGTTACAAATTGCCTTCTTTGGGATCGGGGAATACTAAAGAATTCCTTTCTTACAACTTTGATACTGGTGAATGGACTCTTCCTGAATCGATTCGAAAGTTTGCCTCATTCTCTAGCGATAATCTTATTACCAAAGTTCATACGGTGTTGGATACAACGCAGTCTGCGTTGCGTAATCTTGTAGAAAGCAAGACAAAACTTGATTTCCTTGATGGCTCTATTGAAAAGGTTGTTGATGTTGTTGATAAGGTTGAAAAAGTTGTTTATGGTGATGGTGAGAGTGGAAAAAGAGCCAATGAACTTTATGGCCTTTGTAAAGAGGTGAACGGACAGTATCAAGCCAATTTTGGTGATGTTCAGGGATTTGTTGATAAATTTAATGAATCATGGTGCTATTTCGTTCTAGAAAAGAATCCGGCGACTTATAATAAGTTGAATGAAATTTGCTCGGCTCGGTATTTTTATAAAGAAGATGGTAAAGATGAACAGCCGCATAAAGGTGATGCAACCAAGGATAAAGGTATTTCTTCTGTAGAACTCGCCTTCAATTTAGGCTTTGAGTTAGGACACGATTTTGGCCTTAATTTTGCTAAATCGCTTGGTGAACAATTGGCGAATATATCGACATGTGGTAGTATTCATGTTGGTGCCGATGCTAAGATGAAATTTACTTTGAAAATTGATTTTGAATCGCAGAAGAATTTAAAAGAAGATTCAACATTATCTGATATTGGCTTGTTAGAACATGAAGTTTATGATGCAAATGAGAAGAAAAATGTAATAGTTGATGTGACGAAACAGGAACACTACATAACCTATGAACCAGCCACTTCTCGTACCTTTGATGATGACTTGACAATCAAAATTGTCAAGAGTAACGTTGATGAAAATATTAAGAGTGATGATGAAAAAAATAAATTGGCTGAAATTACTATTAATAAAGGAGTTGCTTTAGGAGAAACAACACCAAAGTCATGGAATGGTTTGACGCAAGCTCCTGGTGCCAATGCCGATGTTAAAATCAACTATGTTTCATCTTCTAGACAAATTTACATTACCGCAAATCAAAGGTTTGATATAACAAATGCTGCTAATGATGTAAAGCCAAGTTCTTCTTCAGATGCTCCTTCTGGTGGTGATGCTTTTTCTGAGTTGAAATTGACTGGCTCCAATTTGCAGACGATGTTTGATTCGAAGATCTCCGATAAAACGTGGACCCTTTATTGTACTGAAGATAAAAATGATATATATGATAATGGTGCCTTGAAATCTGATGTAAAAGTGAGTCAAAGGATTGAGATTGATTATGAAGCAATCGAAGCTCTTGTTAATGAAGGGTTCATACATGAAAAAAATGATAAGAAAAAACAAGTAAATGAATATTTGAGTTTACAGGTTGATGATGAAAATGGTAATACTTCATTGTATAATGGTGTTTCTACTAGAATCATACCCTTGTCTGAAGGAATCGAAATTGGCCGTTCCATCATGAATACCTATGGTCTGTATGTAGTTGATGTTGATGAGGCTAATGATAAAGTTATTTTTGGATGTGATTCTAGATTAATTCAATCGGGTGACGAAAAACGATATTTGTTATGCAATGTAAAGAAAACAGATGCAGATAAAGTTGATTATGTTACCTATATGCGTGTATCTGGTGAAATAAATCCGTCGATGAATACGGCTGGCATGAAGGGAGCGCTTGTTTACGAAACAGAAAAAACTACTGATAGCAATGTTGTGAATATATACTATGTCAGTTTTGATAGAAGTATAAAATATAATGATGAGGGAATTAAATCGTTAAACAATAGCTTAGATTCTTCTTTAAAGGATAAGATTGAATTTAAGAAAGTTAATGATGAAGATGAATCGATTGTTAACATAGTCAGTAAAGATGAGTCTCTGAATCAGTATATTGTAAAATATACTGATTCTATCCTCAAAATGAAAATCGGTACAAGTGAAGTCTTTGTTGATGTTGAAAAATGTTTGACGGTTGAAAATCTTGCCGAAACGATTTATAAGACCTTCCTGTCGTATAAGAATCCTCCAATAAGTGTATCTTCAGTAACTGTTGTTGATGGAAAAATTGTATTTACAGCTGTAGGCTCTTCTTCTATTAAGATTTATAATGGTGCTGTAGAAAAATCTTTGGATTCTAAGTATCATGATTTTTGGATTAATGATGAAAATAAACCGATTGATTTCCAAGAGTGCATAATAGATGCTTCGAAAGGGGTGTCTGATTTAAAAGATGTAAAAATTTCAGCCCTTCTTACTGAAATAAATAACAAAATCAAATCGAGTGGCTTTGAAATTATATTAGGCTCTGATCCTTCAAAACAAGAAGGAGATCATTTTGAAATTATAGGGTCTGATAAAGATGCTCCGTTTACATTGAATTCTATTGGAACAAGTAAGGTCCTTGAATGGCTCGGTTTTACATCGGGTCAGGAATCTAAACTTATCAATGGTGAAATGAGGATTGTTGGCTCGTCTGTAATTAGTTTTGATTGGGCGAAGGCTACAAGTTTTGAAAAAATTGAGCTTACCGCTAACTTGTCTCTTAAAATGGGACATTCAATAGCTCTTAAGAAAGTTTCTAATTCTAAAGATGATCGCATAACACTTTACATTGACAACGACAATGATACGAATGATTTCAAGGTAGATGGATTTATCGATGTTGATCATAAGTATTACAGAATACTTAAGGTGAATGTTGATGGTGGAAAAATATCATCAATTGTGGTTTCTTTAAAGCCGATTAATGGTGATGATACCTTGGCTGATGCTTTGAAATTGGCAACATGGAAAAAAGCTACATATGTGGCAAGTGCTACGGCGTCTGTAGGATTCTTGGGTGTCGATATAATAGCTGGTGGAGAAGCTAATCTTGAATCTAAGTTTGTGCTCAAGAAGTCTGATGACAAAGTTTCAGATAGCAATGATTTAAAGCTGTTTGGATTTAAAGTTGATAAAACAGAATCAAAACTTGACCCTAGTGGAGAATTTGAAATAGCCTCTTATGCAGACATATTTGGTGAAAGTGTTTATTTGGCTGGTGGTGAAGTTAAAGTTGAAACTGATGATAAAAATGATCATTTCAAAGTTAGTGGTGGGTTAGATATCAATAGTGCTGCTTGCCAAGAAATACTTAATCAATTCAAGAACTTCTCGATAGAAAAGTTATTTGCTGTTTTGGAAACGTTGTTGAAACGTTTGGATGATATTACCAAAAATTCTGATGTCAAGATACCTGTTATCAATAAGTCCATAAGTGATTTGGTGAATGTTGCGAATGACTTGCGTGATATTATTGCAAGATTACGTGCTGATAAGGTGACTACAATTCAAAAGTTCGGCGATCTTTTGAATACATATCTTGAAGAATTCCATCTTACATCGCATACTCCAAATGAAAAACTGTTCAAACTTGAACCAGTATTTGAAAAAGGTACCAAAAACATTCAAGCTTTGAATTTTACATTTGATATTCAGAAGGATTTCGCTACCCGTCATAGATTTAGCTTTGGCTCAGGATCAAGTGGTGTTCATGGCAATATTGACTTGGATGTTACCGGTGATTTCTGGTTTACGCTTTCTGCAGAACTCGATTTTAGTGAACTAGATTTGAAAATAAACAATGATGGCTTGACGTTTGGTGCTGATATCGGCATTGCTGGCGATAAACTTCGTTTTGATTTGGGTATTAACGCCGGGGATGGAAAGGAAAATCTCCTTAGCAACTTGATTTCTGTGGGCTCTGACAAAAATGATGCATTTATTTATGGTAAGGTGGGCTTTGCTGGGTCGTATGGTGACAGTAATGAAAAAATTAGTTTATCTGAATTTAATAAAGGCTCTTTAAAATATTCTCTCCCTGTTGCTATTTTTGGTAAACTTCCTGTTTATGCTTGCAACATGTCGCTTGGAAATGTGTATATCGGCAAATGTGTGAATGAGAATGTTGCGTTCAAGAATTGCAATAATTATGAAGCTGCAAAGAAAGCCATTGAAGCAGAGATGAAGGCTTTCTTGGATGTTCATAATGAAAAAAAGAGTGATAAGCTTTATATTCTTGCCGATAGTGATTTATCGGATTCATTCGGAATAGATATAAAGACGGGAACAGAGGATGATGACGAAAAGAAAGAATTGAATGATAAGTTTATCGTTGATTTTTCGGATGCTTATCAAAAAATTTCGGATCTCGCAGATTTTGCCAACATGGATTGGTTTAGCAAGATTAAGCTTGCTGTTGCTGGATTGAATAACCTGTTCGAAATGCTTGAAAGTAGCATGAACAGCAATATGGGTAGCAAGCTCAAGTCTGTGCCCGTAGTGGGTTCTGCGTTAAGTACAGGTGTTGATTTCTTGAGCGTTCTGAGAGATAAAGTCTTGGATCCATTCTCGAAGTTTGTCTATGAGTCTACAGGTCTTACGGCTGAGATGGTCGCTAAGAAGATGAACTCGTTATTGAAAGATTATCTGCTTAATGTCAAATATGATAAAAACGATAATTATTACTTTAATTGGGGTGAAATGGATAAACCATGGACTCAGTCTGGTGATGATGGCAAGGGTACATGGTATCGTAGTGATAATAAGTCGGCTGAATGGTTCTTTAATTTGGGCGGAACATACGATTATGGTAAATCGATTAACTTTGATTTAGGGTTCCCTGGACTTGGTCTTAAGTCGAATGCTGGATTAGATCTTTCGCTTACATGGGCTCTTGAATTTGGCTTTGGTATATCACAAGAGAAGGGCTTCTACTTTATCTTTGGCGATGGTAATGAAATCGATGTGAAGGCATCTGCGTCCTTGAATGGTGATATTGAAGGTGCGTTGGCAGGTCTTGGACTTAAGTTGGATGTGGATCCTGAAAATAGTCATCATGCCAAAATTGAACTTGGATTTGGTGTCGATTTGAATGATCCTAAAACGCCGGAATATGGAGCTCTTTCTGGTATTGATTCTAGTTTAAAGGCTGATGAAGATAAAGATCTATCTGCAGATGACATAAAAGATCGTGTTGATAAGAAGTTGCTTTCTAATAAGAAGTATGGTCTCGTTGAACTTTCTAGCGCATTTGCAAAGCCAGAATTTGATTTTAGTGCTAATGTAGATATTGTCGCTGGCATTACTGTGGGCGTTACCAAGGACTTGGATAGAAATACGCCGAAGTTCCCGAATATTAATGGTCGTTTTGATTTTAATTGGGATTCTGCGGCAGGTGTTAAAAAACTCGGATTTTATGATATCAAACTTGACATGGGCTCCTTTATCGGAGGTGTGCTTGGACCGATTATCTCCAAGATCCAAAAGGTGATTGAACCGCTTGAACCGCTTATCGATTTCTTGACGACTCCGTTCCCTGTGCTTAAGGATTTGGGTATCAAAATTACTCCGCTTGACTTGGCCAAGAAGTATAGTAATGGTAAATTTGATGACTCGATGGTTTATGCTATCAAGGATTTGATTGCTATTTCTAAGACGATTTCTGCCGTTAAGGGTAGTGGATTGTCTATTTCTATTGGCAATTTTGAGTTGATAAATGGCTCTGGTTCTGGAGCCGATTCGAATGCTGTTGATTTTGTCAATGGTAAATCTTCTGTTTCTGCGTTTATAGGGAAAGGTGAAGATTTTGATAAAAACGTAACGAAATACACAAATGGATATAATAAGGATACTGTAGAAAAAGATGCCAATGCTGCAATGAAAAAGCAAGGCCTCAATATGGACGAGAATGGTGGCTGGGAATTTGTCTGGAATAAACCTTCGGAAATCTTCAAACTCTTGCTTGGTGAGGATATTGACCTTGTCAAGTATACGATGCCAACGCTTAGCTTTGATTTTGATTGGAGCACATTTGTCCGTATTTGGGGCCCGCTTGGTGCACGTATTGGTGTGAATTTCAATGCGTCTATCCAACTTTCCTTTGGTTACGATACTCTTGGAATACGCCAGTGGGTCAAGAGCGATTACAAGGACTTTGGTCGTTTAGTAAATGGTTTCTATGTAGGCGATTTGGACAGAAATGGTGTTGATGTCAACGAACTTTCGTTCTATGGCGGCCTTAATGCGTCTGCAGAATTGAATGCTGGTATTTCTGCTGGTGTTGGCGGCGGTGTTGGTATCAATGTGGGCTTTAACCTTTACGATCCGAATAAGGATGGTAAAGTTCGCTTGAGCGAAATGACGCAAATCATCAAACGTGATGGCTTGTTTGGCATGTTCGATGTGAATGGAAAGATTACTGCCAAACTCTATGCTTACGTGAAATTGCTCTTCTACAAAAAGAAGTGGAATATTACTGGTGATATTACGCTGTTTGAGTTTAGCTACGAACATAAAACAGCTCCGGTAATGGCTTCGAAGAACGATAATGGTGACGTTGTCGGCCATGTTGGTCCGAATGCTGGAGACCGTATTTCTACAGATAAGAATAACCCGTCGCTCAATGATGGTGATGAAATAATTTCTCTCACTATAGACGGCAGGAAAGTTTCTTGGGATGGTGACTCGACAACTGTTGACGAAGATAAGAAACTTATTATTGATGGCGGTGCCGGCGTTGACAAGATTACCGTGAAAGGAAACGCTAAATGTGATGTCGAAATTTTGGGTGGTGATGGCGACGATGTTATTGACCTTTCTGGATTAACTGTTGAAGACGGATATGCTGTCATTATTAAGGGTGGTTCCGGAAATGATAAAATTTTTGGTGCGCATGGCTTGAATATTATCTTTGGCGATACGGGTATTGCTCGTATTGAAGATGATGAAAAGACTAATAGCCGTAAGTTTGTTGTCGATGCCGAAGTTGTTGCCGATGGTGCTGGTGACGACGTTATTATCGGAAATAGTGATAATGGTAAGGATTCCGACAATAATACCATTATTACACGAAACTTCATTGCCGGTGGTGCTGGTAATGATCGAATTTATGGTGGTATAGGTAACGATATCATCTTCGGTGATGGTGGAAAGGTTGAATTTGATGTTGCTGGTGTTGATGATAATGCTAAAAAAGATATCTATAAGGAACGAGCTACACTTGAAGAATATAAGTCTATAGCCAAAGCTGTTGTTACTGATAATGATAAGGTGAAAATTTCTCGTACCGATATCAGCGCTGACGGCGGTAATGACGTAATTCTCGGTGGTGCAGGCGATGACTATATCTATGGCGGTGCTGGCAATGACCATGTTGATGGTGGTTCTGACAAAGACCATATTTATGGTGAACGTGGCCATGATGTAATCCTTGGCGGTTCTGGCGACGATTATATCTATGGCGGCTCCGGTCATGATGTCATCTTTGGTGATAAACTTAATGGAGACTCTGTTAATATTGGTGATTTGTTCAAAACGAAATTCTTCAGTGATGAATTCAAGGATGCCCAATTCAGTAATAAGGAATCGTTTAATGGTAGTACAGTAATTAGTAGAGATAAGTTCTTTGATGTTTATGGAAATGATAAAGATCAAAAAATTACGATTACTAAAGACGATTCATCTACGGGTGTTGATTATATCTATGGTGAAGAAGGTGATGACCTGATCTTTGGCGATAATGGCGTAGAACAACCAAATGGTACTGATAATGGTCAAGGCGATACTATAGAAGGTGGTATCGGTAACGATATCATTGATGGTAACGGCGGTAATGATACCATTAGTGGCGGCATTGATAATGATATTATCTATGGTGGCTCTGGTAACGATACCATTGATGGTGGTGCCGGTAATGATAGCTTGTATGGCGATAATGGTATTCGCAATTACATAGTTGATGATGAGGATGCTTTTGAAGGTAAGCAGATTACATTTGGAGAAAACCTTGGATTAAGCAATGAACCAACCAATAAAATCTATAAGAAAGCGGTAAGTGGCGGCGAGATTAAGGGCGGCAACGACAAAATCATGACCGGTCCTGGTATGGATTTTGTTGATGGTCAGGGTGGTAGTGACCAGATTATTGTGAATTTGATGGGCGAGAGCGAAATGAACTATGCCAATATCACAGATTCTGGTACTGATAAATTCGATACGGATACGCTTACTATTGAAGGTACTGAATATAATGATCGCTTACTCATGCGCATGAATAAGGAAGAAACGCAAGAGGATGGCGAAACTGTAAATGGTACGCTTGGATTTGTGGCTTTGCTGCCTGAAAAGAGTTTGACTCCGGAAGATGTTGTTAATGAAAATATTGAACGAGTCAACTTTACAAGAGGCATTGACGTTGTTAATCTGAATGGTAATGGCGGTGATGACAGAATTACTATCGATGGTACAGCAAAGATAACGAATGTTGATGGTGGTGCTGGTAATGATTCCTTCCAAATTGGCCAACTCTATAATTCTGATCGAGTCTCTGGTGGAAACCAAGGAATCGTTAAGGATGATGAATTCCATACTGTCCAAGAAATAAAAGATGATAAGTATTTGAGCGATGGTGTTACTAAGGGTACGACGCTGAATGTAGAAGGTGGTGTTGGCTCAGATGACTTTACCTTGTTACATAATGTCGGTACTTTAAGTATGGCTGGTGGCCGAGGTAACGATGCCTTCTCTATTTACAATTACCGTGAAAGTATTGCTAACCCTGATTGGACAGAAGGTTCTACTGAAGAGCCGTTTATCGATCAGCCTGTTGAAAGCGGTGCGATGTCGATTGATGGCGGTGCTGGATGTGATACTTTAAATGTTGTTGGATCTGTTGGTGATGATACTGTTATAATCACCAAAAATGGCATGCTTAGTGATTCTGTTGGAGTCAAGGTGGCTGGTGTTGAAACAACCAATTTCGATGCTGGTGCTGGCGACGACTTTTTCCATGTTCTTGGAAATAAGAAGGGCGAAACAACAAATATTAATGGTGGCTTCGGTAACGATACAGTTTCTGTTGGCGGTTTGGATAAGGGTAAGGAACTCTGCAGTTCTGAAACTAATGGACAGACGAATTCTATTACCTATGAAATCCTTTCAAAAGAAAGTGATGACCTTAAAACTCTTAGTGACGAAGATCGTGACAGCATAAGTGACCTTGTTGTAAATCAAAGAGGTGTTGTTCGCAGTGATGATTTTGTTGTGATGGATACGAGCTCACAACCTGTGGTGTTCTATTCGTTGAATAAAGATTACATTGATTTATCGAATGTAACTGTTGCGGAAAATGGTGCTTGTGATTTCTACGTTGGATATGCAGGCGATATCAAGAATGGTACTATAAATGTTGTGCTTAATGTGCCGATGCTTTCTTCTACGGCTTTACAACATGGCGATAGAGGTATCGTTATCAGTAAGTATGTTACGAAGAAAGAAGGAGACAAAGACGTAGAAGTCTTGGATGGTTACTCAGATACCGTTACTTTGTCGTTTGGCGGAAGTAAGAAAATAGAAAAGATTTCTGTCAAGGCTCTTTCGGATAACTTGCTTGAAGAATTGAGCTCATATTCTATTGCTGCAAAGTGTGATTGGACTTATGCTGGCAAAACAGAAAATCTTGATCGTTCTGTTAAAGTTATTTCTGTAAATGTACAGGATGATGGAGCTCAGTCTGGTGATGCTGAATATAAGAATCTTTTGACTCATTCGGATGAATTTAGGGTTTCTTCAAATTCGATTTACTTAGGTGAGTTTGCCAAGGACTTCAGCGGTGAAGTTTCTGTTTATGTCAAGAACAAAGATGTAAAACTTGATGATCCTAAATCATGTATTGATTTAAGTACAGGTATATTGACTCTGCCAAGCTTAGAAGGCTTTGACAAAGAAACTCTAGTTGTAAATTATCGTGCTGATAAGATGCGCATAGACGGCTCTAAGCTTCGCTTGGTGTATGATAATCTTAAAGAAAGTGCGATTAGCGTTAAATGCTACGGAGAAGACGATAAAGAAATTCCTGTATGCTCAAAGAGTGAATTAGCAAATCATTCTGACGCGGAAATATACTACTCGTTGCTTGGTGACGGTTTGGTTTTCTACAATAGGTCTAACAACCGTCTTGCTTCTATGCACGGATATGTGTCTGTTTCGTGCAATAGTAGTGATGCTGAAAAGAGAATTAAAGATGACGATGGCGTTGGAACGCAGGATTCAAAGCCTGCAAATAATCTTTTGATTATAGATGAATCTAAAACTCCAATTCATCGTGTTCTTACAGAAGCTCTGAAAAATGAAAAAAATACGACCTTGAATTCTACGACATTCAGTGTAACCTATAATGGTGGTGAAATTGCTGATGGCGAAGCCGTATATGTTAAAGTCTATGCAACAGAGTTTAAAACTGCTGGTAATGACCACGAATCTCATCTTAAGATTAGCTGTGATGGAAAAGAAGGTTCTTTTGTTATCATCAAGTTTACTCATGATGAAAAAACGAAGAATGTGACTGTATCTGCCTTACATGACGAAATTGAGGAAGAATACGGCAAAATATTTGTTGATACCAAACCGAATGTAATTAACGATGTTGAAGGTAATGTTTACGCATATGGTGAAGGAACAAGTATAGTAGCAGATCTCGGCAATGCTGATGTGCTCAAGTATAATCATAAGCTTAAGAATAAAGATGGTGTTGTTAATGCTTCGAAATTTAATGAGAAGAATACTTATGATGTAAGCTTGATGGGCGTGGTGTTGACGATTGAAGTTGATGACGATGCCGATGAAACGACTATTCTGTTCAATGGTGAACATGCAGAAAAACTACAAAAGGGTGGTACTGTTAAAATTATCAAGGGCGATTTGGAAACTGAATGGCTCTATGTAAAGGAAGTCGGTAAAGATGGTAAGTCGTTTAAGGTTGATGGAAAGGTTTTGTCCTTTGGTGGAAAAAATCTTTCGAATGTATATGCTTTGTTCTCTGATGCGAAGGATTACTTGTTTGCGTCTGAAGCAGACAATACAGACCGTATCTTTGTGAATAATCAGGGTGCAGAAGAAAATGCGACGACCAAATTCGAAAAAGTCTTAAATGATCAAGGTGAAGAGGTTCTTGATTCTGTCAGATTTACAAATAAAGTTGAAGATAAAGATAAGCAATGGCAGGGCGAACTCATCGCAAATAACTTTGAATTCGGCGAGTACAACCTTGGCTCTGGTGAGGATACGGTCGATATTTCTAAGACTCATTATCGCGAAGACGGTTTCCAGACCTTTACCGTTGTAAATACGGGCATGGGTGACGATACCGTTAATGTTAATAGCTATAAGAATGAAGCTGATGGCCAACTTATCATTAATGCCGAAGAAGGAAATGACCACGTTTATGCTCCGAATCCTGAATTGAATTTGGGCGAGGATGCTATAAATAAGGATGGCATGGTTGTCATTGGTGGTGACGGCGAAGATGTTATCAAAGTTGGTCGTGGCGTCATTGCTTTCGGCGATAAGGGTAATATCCAGTATAAGAATGCTAAGGGTGAAACTGTTACGAATTTGGGTTATGAAGAAGTTGATGAAAATAACGTAAAGACTGGTAAACTTATTCGTACCAAAATATCCAAGGATCCAAAAACAAAGGAATTTCAAAAGCAGACTGATGGTATTGTCCGTGGGGCTACTTCTATCAAATCTGTAATGGACTCGGAGGGTGCTCATGATGAAATCACTGCAGGCGGAACAAATAGTATTATCATTGGCGGTGCTGATGAGGATACTATTTCTGTTGGCGGTGATAACAATGTTGTCCTTGGTGATAACGGCGAAGTTGTTTATATTACAAATGAAAGCTTGACCGCTAAGTGGAATGATTCGGAAAAGCCTTCTGTTAAGCTGAAACATGTCAAGACTACGAGTGACGATGTTGGTGCTAAGGATACAATCACTATCTCAGGTAATAGCAATGTTGCCATGGGTGGTGCCGCCAATGATACTATAACCATTGGTTCAGAGGATGAAAAGGATCCTGATGCAACAGAACCGGTAGAATCTGAAGAAAATTCTACCGGAAACGCAAACGTTGTTCTTGGCGATGGTGGTGTCTATGAATTCGATAAACAGTCCAATACTGTAACGGTTCATACATCTAGAGAAGAAGAAAATGGTAAGGTGACAATTTATGGCGACAAGGATGAAATTAAGATCTATGGTGGCCACAATACTGTAATGGGTGGTGCTGCTGGAGATGATATCGACATCTATGGCGCTGACAATATTGTTCTTGGTGACGGTGGTATTGCCGTTCGCGATGATAAAAAGGATGTCGCTGAATCTATCAAGTCTGTGCAGACAACCGATGATTCTGAAGGTGGTGTTGATAACATCAACGTATGGGGTGGTGATAATACCGTCATGGGCGGCGCCGATGGTGATAATATCAATATTGGTGGAAATCTAGAGAAGGAAGGTGAAGAAGAAAAGTCTATTGTACTCAGCAACAATAACGTTGTCCTTGGTGATGGCGGTAAATATGAACGTCAAAGCGCTGATTCGAAGACAATCGAAACAACACATGATAGTATTGGCGGTGTAGATACCATTAATATCTATGGTGGCTATAATACGGTTATGGGCGGCGCTGTCGGTGATACGATTAACATTGGTATCGCAGGACAGCCGAATAGTGGAGCCAATAACATTATCCTGGGTGACGGCGGTAAGTATGTGGAAAATTCCACGGAAAAGACGGTCCAAACGACGAGCGATGCTACTGGCGGCGTAGATACAATCCATGTTTATGGCGGTAGCAACGTTGCTATGGGTGGCGCTAAGAATGATGAGATTTATATCGGCGAAGCTGGCTATAACAGCGACAACAACGTTGTTCTTGGCGATGGTGGTATCTACGATCTCAAGAAGGATGTTTCTTTGGATATTAGCACTACCAGTGATGAAATTGGTGGTAGAGATACCATTGAAATCCATGGTGGTAAAAACGCTGTCATGGGCGGCTTCAAGAATGATGATATCGATATCTTCGGTAACGATAACGTCGTTCTCGGTGATGGCGGTACGGCTAACTACGATAAGCACCCTGAAGTAGTTAAGGATAATATCAATGTTAATGCCGGTCTAATCAAGGTCGAAACATCTGCTGATGAAATTGAAGTTAAATATGCAGATATCAATGATCCGAAGGATGAAGGAAAACGCCTGAACGATGAGATTGATATTCACGGTGATATCAATATTGTCATGGGTGGTGTTGATGCTGATACGATCGTCATTGATGGTTCGGACAATGTTGTCGTTGGTGATGCCGGTGTCTATACGGTCCGTGAAAATAGCTTGACGGTCGAAACGAAGAGTGAACCGTTTGGTGGACAAGACTACATCCAAACTGGCGATGGTCAGAATACGATTCTTGGCGGTACCGATGTCGATACGATTCTCACCGGAAGGGGTAACGATATTATTGTCGGTGACGGTGGCCTTGTTATCATGGATAAACCGGAAGGTGATTATCGCGGCCATAATCCGCTCATTGTGACGAACTCCGGCAAGAATATTAATGAGAAAAACGAGGATGAAAAGTCTGCTGGTGGTGACTTTATCCATGCCGGCGATGGCAATAACGTTATCTTCGGTGGTCTTGGCAACGATCAAATTGATTCGGGCAAGGGTGAAGATGTCGTGTTTGGCGATAACGGCTATGCGACATTCCGTGGAAATGCTGGCTTGTCTAAGGACTTGCATGATAAGTTTACGGATCTTCAGGGTGTGTTCTCGTTCGAAAATGCTCCTGAAATTCATGATACGGCAACCCTCAGCTTCAATTTCCAGGGATCTGCTCAACAGGGTATCAATGCTGATGAAACTGCTGGTGCTCCGGGATTCCAGAGTAAGCAATGGAACAATATCTCGGGTAGCCTTGCCGGTACTTACGGCAATGATGACAAGGAAATCGTTCGCTTCGATAATGGCGATCGTGCAAGTTCTGTAAGCGTAAGCTATGCAGGCCACGAAGACCATCGCAATACGTCTACGGATGGTCGCATCAATGCTCAGAATTACAACCATTGGTTCTGGAATAATTCTGCTGATAGCAGGTTGATGACTTCTGGTATTATGACAACATCTCATAATGACCAGAAGCAGAATATCATGGAAGTTGCTGTTGATGGCCTTAAACAGCATTTCGATAGCTACCAAGTTGCCGTATATATGGATATTCCTGATGCTCATTCATGGGAAAATCAGAGTGTTCGACTTGTCTCTCTCTACATTGATGGAATCCGTGTGCAGGCGTTCTATATAAATGATCCTGCTGGAGCTAATTTCACGGGTGAATTTAAGAACAGAAGTGTGAAGGCCGTGCTCGATGGTAATGGCGATGTCGTTGGTGTCGAAGTTCTTGATGAAGATGGTCAAACGGTCATCAAGCCCATGGATGATGCTATGGGTCGTGAACTTGCCTGGTCGAACTATGTTGTGTTCGATGTCGGTGCTGAAATCGCTAGCGACCGTATTGTGATTGTTATCGAAGATGGCATTAAGGAATGGCACATGAACGGCAAGGATTTGCCGGGCATTGCGGGCATCCAAGTCAAGGGACAGCTCCATAAGCAAGATATTGCTGCATCTACGGATGTCAAGTTCGGCGGTGACGACGAAATTATGACTCGTGGCGGTGACGATATTGTGGTTGGCGGTACCGGTAGCGACACTATCGTTACGTATGGTGGTGATTATTATATCAACGATGGTGAAGTTAAAGATACTGGCGCTGGTATTATCATCCAAAATACTGTGGCTGATCAATATGTCAGAGCTCATACGACATTCGATGACGAACGTTTGGGTATTTATGACAATGATGTTGTCTTTGGTGATAACGCCAAGATGCTCTTTACGGAACGTGATGGCGATTTGAATACGGCATCCACGCTTACGACTGCCGAATCTGTTACCATTAGTGAAGATGAAATTTCTCACAGTGAGATAGATAAAACAACGAGCAAGGAAAAACTGAATAAAGACAAGTACAAGGATAACATCTACACTGGCGATGGTAATGATGTTGTTGTTGGCGGTATCGGTGGCGATCGCATCGAAACTGGCGCAACGGATCGTGCAGAAGCAAAGTTGGATGGTGTTAGTGTTTGGTCGGTCAACTTTACAAGAGAAGATGACGATGATTCGCTGACGGTTCGCCAGGCCACATACGAAAAATGGGAACGCGAAGACGGTGAACTTGGTAAAGACTATGAAATTGACGGCAACGGAAATAAATATGCTCTTGATGCCAACAAGAAGAGAATCGTAAAAATTGCTGGAGAGTCGGCTGGTGTTGTTGTTGACAATGATTGGCACAACTTATATGTAAAGAATAATGAGTTGCATGACAAGGCTGACTATTCGTCGCATACGATTGATGGCGTTGATGTCTATATATCGTCTTATGCAGAAAATAGTGGCTGGTGGAACGAAAATCATGCTGGAAATACCGATATAATCAATGAAAATAGCCAAGAACTTGATGGTGATACCTCAAATTCCAAGCTCTATAATGGTTATATGGCTTCGCAGCAACAATACGAAATCAAGGTTACATTGAATCATATTGATCAATTCCGTTCTAAGAATGGACTTGATGCGGGTGAAGCTTGTGATTTGTATGTCTACCTTGGTGGCGATAACAATGATACCGATACGTACAACTACATTTATAGTATTTCTTTAAATAACGTTGATTATCGTTATCTGAATGATTGGACCGGATATAATTTTGATGGCGATTACAAAGAAGCGACCTTCTCAAATTACATAGAAGCATGGAATTCTGCAAATCAGGTACTTAATGATTCTACGGTTCGAGTGCGTCTTGAAGGTAATTATGTTGTATTCCATAACTTTACAGGGGACAAGGCTGAGATTCGTATTAAGAATGTTTATACATTCGGCGGACAAAGTCCGAAGAATTTGCCTTTGGTTTCTGCTGTGCAAATTGTGGCAGGTGAAGGTAAAGAAGGGGCTGCAATTGGCGGTGATCACGATAAGGACCTTGTCTATGGTGACGAAGCCAAGCTCTGGTTTGATTTGGATATTCCGTATGCAGCTGATGAAAATATTGCTGATTACAAGAACCGTGTGATTGAAGCGAAGTCTGTTGCCGTTGACAATGATGTTGCTGAGGCAGTAAGCACTGAGGATACAATTAAAACGGGCAAGGATCGTGATGTTGCTATCGGTGGTGAAGGCTCCGATAACTTTACAATGGGCGATGGTGACGATATTGCTCTTGGTGGTAATGCGAATCTGATTGTTGAACACAATAATCCGGTGGGCGTGTTTACTCCGAACACTGAAATTGTTCTCGATCAGCATACCATCAATACAAATACTCACCAGAATTTCCTTGATAACGACAATTCTCAAGTTCAACAATTCCAGGATTTGCTCAACCAGCACCGTATCCAGGGTATTGATACGAATCTTTCGAATGAAAACGATCGTTATGATACCTTTGATATGGGAACGGGTAGGAACCTTACATATCAGGATTCCTGGAGCAATGAACAGCTTGTTGTTCCGCAGCAGCAACCGGAGGAACATCAGAACAACTCTGGAAACGATCAGGGTAACGACGAAACCCAGAACAACTCTGGAAACGATCAGGGTAACGATGAAACCCAGAACAACTCTGAAAATAATCAGGGTAATTCAAACGAAGGTCAAAATGGTAGTCAAGAATCCTTAAGACAATATGTTCTGGATAAGAGAGATAATTTCGCTTATATTACGATTAATGCGGGAGAGACTGTTGAATTGGTCTTGACTGATTGGAATGAAGGTAATCAAGATTATCATCCGAATATTCTTCTGCGATTGAATGCTCTTGACGATTGTACTCATACACTTGAATTCTCTTGGAATGAGCTTGTTGAAAATAACGGCCAAGTTTCCATTGAAAAATCGGGTACGGTGACGGTTTCTTTGTTGCATTACAATGTTGTAGATATACCTGATTCGGCGAATGTCGTGGGTGAACACAAAATTATTCTTCGTGTTCATTCTGATGAAGATATTTTGTTTATGGCTTCTGTAGGTAACCAATAAATAACATTATTTTTGAATAATAAGAAAGACCAAGAATATACTTGGTCTTTTCTTTATTTGAGAAAATTACTAATTTTGGGCGCAATATGATTCTTGACCAACAGCGAAAGATTTTTCATGAATCGTGGTACCGGCTTGCAGAGAGTAAAATTACTCTCCGCTCGAGCGTCCGAGTTCATCGTCAGGTTTATCGTGGCGTTCTGTGGTATGTTCTTTACGAGCCGTTCACTAATCAATATTATCGCTTGCCTCAAGGGGCATACGAATTTATTTCGAAGCTTAGCTCGCATAAGACTGTAGGTGAAGTTTGGAACGGACTTTTGAATAGCGGTGTCGAGAGCGTGCCGAGTCAGGGTGAGGTCATCGAGATGCTTTCGCAGTTGTATCAATCGAACATGCTTTTGTATGAAGGTGTGGACGATGGTACGATGTTGTTTGACAGAAACAAGAAGAATGTTCGGAAAAAGGTCAAGGCGACTCTTTTGAATATCTTCTTTTTGAAGGTTCCTGTTTTTGATCCTGAGTTCATGTTGCGTAAGCTCAAGTGGCTTATCCATATTTTGTTGAGTGTGCCTTTTGCGTTTGTGTGGCTTGCGGCGATTATTATTGCAGCAAAGTACGGGATTGAAAATTTCGATACGCTCAAGGACCAGACGCATGGATTTTTATCGCCGTCGAATATTGGCTGGGTGTATGTATGTACGGTGGTTGTCAAGCTGCTGCACGAATTTGGACATAGCGCGGTCGTGAAAAAGTATGGTGGAGAAGTCCATACGGTGGGCGTCATGTTCATGCTCTTGGCTCCGCTCCCGTACATGGATGCGACGGCGAGCTGGTCTTTCCGCAAAAAGTGGCAGCGCGTTTTTGTCGGTGCGGGCGGTATGCTCTTTGAATTCTTTATTGCTGCGATTGCGCTTATTCTGTGGGCAAATCTGGGCGGCGGGATTTTAAAGGCGCTTGCATATAACGTGTTTATAATTTGCTCTATATCGACGGTGCTTTTTAACGTGAATCCGTTGATGCGTTTCGATGGTTATTATATGCTTACGGATTTGTTGGATATGCCTAATTTGCAACAACGTTCTGTGGGGCATTTGAAATACCTGCTTGAACGTTATGTGTTCCGCAAGTACGATGCCGAAAATGTTGCGGATACGTGGAGCGAGCGTTTTATTTACACGTTTTATGGCGTAGCGAGTGCAATTTACAGGTTCTTCTTGTTTGCGGGGCTTGTCATTGCAATTTCGGAACATTACTTGATTTTGTCGTTTATAATGGGAACCTTGCTTTGCCTGACAATGCTTGTGATTCCGTTCGGTAAGTTCCTCAAGTATATATTTGCTGGGCCTGCTCTTGCTCAGGTCCGTAGCCGTGCTGTGATTTTGTCGCTTCTTGTTTTTTCGTCTCTTGTGGGCGTGTTGTTTTATTTGCCTGTGCCCGATACGTTTACGGCGCCGGGTGTTATCGAGGCTTGCCGTTTCGAAAACAGCATTGTGGGTGAGGGGGGTGTCGTTGTTGGCGTGAAGCATATTTCTAACGATTATGTGCATGCGGGTGACACAATCTTGGTTCTTGAAAATCCAGAATTGGCTTATAAAGTCGAAGAAAAGCAAGGTGAAATTAGGGAAACGAACCAAATGTACTATCAAGCCTTGGAACGTTCTCCTGAAAATATGCTCCCTATAAAAATTCGGTTGAATGTTTTGAATCAAGGTCTGAATGATCTTTTAGAAAAACAGAACAAGTTGACGTTAGTGGCCGGAATGGATGGCGTGCTCAGTACGGGCGATATTGAAAATTATGTGGGGCGGCATGTCAAGAAGGGCGACTCGATTGGAATTTTGCTCGATACGACTTCGTATGATTTTGTAGCTGTTGTAAGTCAAGAAGATGTTTCGCGCCTATTTTCGGGGATGCCGCATAAGACGAGTGTTCGTTTGAATGGCGAAGCATTTACGGAAATTTTGACGGATAAAATCCAGGTGATTCCCACGGCTCAAGATAAGCTCCCTTCGAATGCGCTTGGCTGGCATGGCGGTGGTGACATCGAAACGAAAACGAACGGTTATTCGGAGCAAACGGCGGAACCTGTTTATTTAGTGAGAACAACGCTATTGGCCAATGATAAGCGTGAACTCATGAAACATGGCCGTTCCGGAAAAATCCGTTTTGATTTAGGAACTAAGCCGCTTGCGTTGCAGGGAATTCGCAAGGCGCGCCAGGCTTTGCAGAAGTACTATAGGCTGTGATAGGTCAAAGATGAACTTGACTGAAAATTACAGGTTGACTTCTTTGAAACGTGTCAAGAAAATCCCGACGGGATTGGATGCGTTTGTCTATCGTTTAATTGGAAGGTTTAAAGAACGTTCTAGTATTCGCCGAAAGGTGCTTCGGACTGCACGAAAAATCGATGTGATGGGGAGAGGCTTTGTTTCTCTTGAAGTCTCGGAATTGAAAAAGCGCCTTGCCGCTATTCGCGAAAAGTTCAAGCGCCCTGTAAATGATGAGGTCTTGGCCGAGGCTTTTGCTCTTGTGCAAGAATCTGTTTTGCGAGTTCTGGGATATCGTCCTTATGTAGAACAAATTGCGGGTGCCCTTGCTTTGTACAATGGCTATATCGCTGAGATGTCTACGGGTGAAGGCAAGACCGTTACTGCGGCAATGTGCGGCGTTATTCGCGGATGGAGCGGTCGCCCTTGCCATGTGATTACGGCAAACGATTACCTCGCGTCTCGTGATGCGCAGATTATGGGTGGCCTTTATAATTTCTGTGGTGTTTCTGTCGGTGCGGTTACCGGTGCCATGAAACCGCCTGAGCGGCGCGCGGGCTATGCTGCCGATGTGACTTATTCTACGGCAAAAGAGGTGCTTGCCGATTTTTTGCGTGACAGAATCGCAATGGGCAAGAGCCAAAATTTTTCGAAGAGAATTTTGGATAGTTTTACTTTGCAACAGAATGCTGTCTCGGATAAACTTGTACAGCGTGGAATTTTTACGGCTATCGTGGATGAGGCCGACAATGTGCTTATTGACGAAGCGGTTACGCCTTTGATTATTTCTCGTGAAAAAGATAACAAGGGCTTTAATAGAACCTGCGAAATCGCTTTTGAACTTTCAGACAATTTAGTTCGTGATGTTGATTACAAAGTAGATGTTAAATTACGAACGGTCCGGTTCTTGGTGGATATGGATGAACGTCTTGAAGAAATTCAAGATGACCTTGCCGAAAAAAATGGCAATAATGGCGGCTTTTGCAGAGCTTCGTTCTTGAAAGATTTGGTGCGACAGGCCTTGATTGCTAAGGAACTTTTCTTCCTCGGACGTCAGTATTTGATTGAAGAAGGTAAGGTCGTTATTGTTGACGAATCTACCGGTCGTAAAATGCCGATGCGTTCTTGGAATGGCGGGTTGCATCAAATGATAGAATTGAAAGAAGGTCTTGAATTGACCGGGCTCAAGGAAACCGAAGCGCGAATGAGCTTCCAGCGTTTCTTTAGGCTGTACAAGCATTTCTCTGGAATGACTGGGACTGGGAAAGAAGCTTCGAGTGAGTTCTGGATGATTTATGGGACGCCTGTGTTGTGCATCCCGAACCATCGCAAAAATAAACGCAAGATTTATCGCCTGAAGACTTATTCTACTAAGGAAAGTAAACGTAAGGCAATTATGGATGAAGTTGTTCGTGTCCATAAGCTTGGCCGACCGATTTTGATTGGTACAAAAGATATTGACGAAAGCGAAACGTTCGGGCGCATGCTCTCTGAATCGGGGCTTCATTGCAAAATCATTAATGCCGTGCGCAGCGATGACGAAGCGAATATCATTGCCGAAGCAGGGAAGGCGGGCGCAATTACGGTTGCGACAAACATGGCTGGGCGCGGAACGGATATCAAGATTCCCAAAAGCGTTAAGCAAGTGGGCGGGCTCCATGTGATTGCAACGGAATGCAACATGTCGTCGCGAATTGACCGGCAACTCTTTGGGCGTTCGGCGCGTCAGGGCGATCCGGGGAGCGCTAGCCACTATGCCAGTTTTGAGGATGAAGTCCTTCGTCGCAATTTGCCTTCGACAATGATGACTTTGTTTAGGCATGCTGGGCCGCTTGCTTCTTTGGCGGTAAAGTGGGCGCAGTACCGTGCTGGTCGCAAATCGTACCAAAGCCGTGTGGCGGTGCAACGCACGGATACATGGCTAGAAGAATCGCTAGGATTTAGTGGCGGCGACGTGTAAAACGGCCTTATTTCTTGACCTTGCTCGAATCCTTGGATGCGCTCTTGCCTTCGTTAAAGGTTTTTACTGCGGCTTCCTTGGCGGCGATGGCTGCATCTTTTGCTCTTTCGGCAGTCTCGCTAACTTTATTTGTGAGGCTGTCGGCTGCATTTTTGACTGCGGCCTTGGCGCTATCGGCGGTTTGTTCGGTAGAGCCTTTTGCTTTGTCTGTAATTGTCTTTGTGAGCTCGCTTGCTTTTTCTTTTGCCATCTTGCGGAGGTTCACTTCGTCAGAGGAGTATCCCATCGTTTCGAGCGAAGACTTGTAGATGCTGTAAGAAATGGCATCGTTCCTCAAGTTCTTGAGGTTCCCTTCGACGGGGAGCAAGTGCAAAATCGTGAGCAAAACAAAGCAGATGAGTACGGCCTTGATGAGTCCGAACAAAAGCCCAAGAATGCGGTTTGTTTTCCCGACAATCGTATTCTTGATGGAATCTCCGACCAAGTGCCCGATAAACGTGAACAGCAAGAACGGAACCAAAAAGCCGATGCATGTGCAGATGAGGTGTGATGCAAAATCGCCAAACGCGAAATTCCTTACAAAAAAGTCACCGAAAAGACTTTGTGCAAAGTAAGCGCCGAAAATTGCAGAGACCCAAGCGCAAAATCTAAATACGCTTCCGAGTAGTCCGCGCCATAATCCGAGGGCGCCAAAAACAAGCAGACAAGCGCTGCAAGTAATGTCTATCCAATTCATTGGACTAATCCTCTAAGTCGCAAGCTGGATGGCAATAAAAGCTGCCGTCGCAACACTCACTCCAAGTATAAATCCTATTCCATACTTAAATGTAGTTTTTTGCGGCTTCGGAGACATGACGGATTCGATGGGTTGGTCTTCGTTTACCGTATCTGCCCACTCGGCGATGTATGGAGTCATGTCGCGCGGGTATTCCTTCATGATGTCGGCAAGTTCGTTCGCTGCATCGCAGGCCGAGGATGGGCGTTTGCTTGCTCGCTTGTTGAGGAGCTTCAACACGAATTTGCGGAGAGGCTTGGGAACGTCGTCCGGGAAAACTTCCAACTTGAATTTCATCTTGAGGATGTTTTCACGAGTTTCTTCGAAGTCCTTGCCGCGGAAAAGATTTTCGCCGATGAGCATTTCGCTTGCGATGATGCCAACGCTATAGAGGTCACTTGCGTAATTGACCTTTTCGCCCATGATTTGCTCGGGGCTCATGTAAGCGGCGGTGCCGATGATGCATCCGGTCTGCGTGAGTTCCTTGCCGATTTCGAGTGGCGTGTCGGTATGGGCAATGCCAAAGTCCAAGAGGCGAACGCGTCCGTCCTTATCGATCATCATGTTCGCTGGTTTTAAATCGCGGTGCGTAACTCCATTGCGGTGGGCGTGGCTCAATGCGCTCAAGAGTTCGTACAAGATAGTCTCGACAACCCAAACAGGCGGTCGCTTGTTCCTCAAGAGCAAATCCTTGAGGCTCGAACCTTGTACGTATTCCATGGACATCGTGTAATTGCCGTCGCTGTCTTTCCAGAGGGCATACGGCTGGATGATGCTCGGATGGTTCAAGTGGGCGAGAATGCTCCCTTCTTGCAAGAACCGCTTGATGTAAATCTCTTGCTGGTTCAAGTTCGAATGGAGTCTTTTGGCAACGACGAGGCGGTCGAGCGAAGGGTCCCTGCAAAGCCACAAACTACCCATGGCCCCGCTGTTTAGGGCTTGGATGGGTTTATATCCGCCAATTTTTGACGGGAGTTGGTCCTTAACTTTTTTCCTCGATTGTGTTGCCTTGACTTCTTCCATGCGTCCCTATATAGAAAAAAGATTTATTTCTTGTCGCTCAAGTAGATGCTCTGGTGCTTTGTCTTCGGGTCCTGATTGGGGTAATCGAGGATGTAATGGAGCCCGCGAGATTCCTTGCGACGGAGAGCTGCAATGAGGATCATCTTGGAAACTTGCAATGCATTGAGGAATTCAAGGAAGTGTAAGTTCTCTGTTTCTTTGTTCTTGATGGCTGCATCGACATCTTTCTGGAGTTCTTCGATGACCTTGAGACCTTGGTTGAGGCCAGCCACGGTGCGCACGATGCCGCAGTGGGTCCACATCATGTCCTGGAGCATCTTCTTGCGCTTCTTCCAGTAGGCAGCCTTTGCAAAGCTGACCGATTCCTTTTTGGACTTGGTTTCGTTCAACTTTTCCTTGGCGATGCCGCTCTTTTCGATATCATCGACGGCGCGGATGGCAAATACAACGCTTTCCAAAAGCGAGTTCGAGGCAAGACGGTTTGCCCCGTGAACGCCCGTTGCTGCAACTTCGCCGCAGGCGTAAAGGCCCTTGATTTCGGTGCGGGACCAAGTATCCACGAGAACGCCACCGCACATGTAGTGGGCTGCCGGGACGACGGGAATCCATTCCTTGGTGATGTCGATGCCTGCATCCATGCATTTAGAATAAATGTGCGGGAAGTGGCTCTTGATGTCCTTCGGGGTGCGGCCGGAAAGGTCGATGTACATGTGGTCCTTGCCGAGGCGTTGCATTTCGCTGTGGATGGCGCGAGCCACGATGTCACGCGGGGCGAGGGAGTGCAGCGGGTGCACCTGGTTCATAAATTCTTCACCCTTGTCATTCTTGAGGATGCCGCCGAAACCGCGGACCGCTTCGGAAATGAGGAACGGCTTCTTGAACTTCGGTGCGTACAAACTTGTAGGGTGGAACTGCATGAATTCGATGTCTTGGAGGGCTGCTCCAGCGCGGGCTGCAATCGCCATGCCGTCGCCGCAGCTGTCGGGCGGGCAAACGGTGTACTGCCAAATGCGGCCTGCGCCGCCTGTAGAAAGGATTGTGGCCTTGGCAAAAATGCTTTCGACTTCGCCAGACTTCTGGTGGATAATCTTTGCGCCGACGCAACGCTTGGCCTTGCCTTCTCCTTCGCAAATCAAGTCCTTGATGTAGCAGTTTTCAAGGTAGTCGATGTTCTTTTGCTTGTGCAGTTCGCAAAGGAGTGCGCGCATGATCTCTTTACCGGTGAGGTCTGCGGCATGCAAAATGCGGTGGTGGCTGTGTCCGCCTTCGAGGTGGAGATCAAATTGCGATTTATCCTCGGGCGATGGTGTGAACTCGACACCCCACTTGACGAGCTGCTTGATGGTCGAGGGCCCGCTCTTGGTCAGGATGTTGACCGGTTCTTTTTTGCAGAGGCCTGCGCCTGCTTCGAGCGTGTCTGCAATATGGAATTCAAATTTGTCTGATTTTTCAGTAACGGTAGCGATACCGCCCTGCGCATAGTTCGATGAGCCGTCCGGCTTTGCTCCTTTGGTCAAGATAACTACGTGAAACCCTTTTTCTGCCGCGTGGAGAGCTGCGCTCAACCCAGAAATGCCGGCACCCAGAACCAAAATATCGTACATGAGATACTCCAAAGGAATTGATGTATTTTTTATGTCCAATAAATAGAAAAAATAGGCTTCACTTGCAAAGTATTTTTATTGAAATTCAAGAAAGAAGTTTATGCGGGCGGGGCCCCAGCTCGGAGAAATTTAAACCCATCCTGGCGCAAGCGCCAACCTTACGGCTCAGCAATGGGTCTGCAAGCAGCCCCGCTGCGTTCGCCTTTTAAGGTTGTGGCCGACGCTTTTATTCTAACGATAACAACTTGTTATTTTTATTCGAAAAAAATTACGTTAAAGCGTTTAGTAATAGTCTTTTTTTGAAGAAAGATTGCTTGAACATCCATTCTATTGAAATTCATAGTTATAGATGCAAAAAAAATAGGGCTTTTCGGCATTATATTTGGCTTGCAATTTCGATAAAATAAAATGCAAACATTTTTTTTTGCTATTTTTCGTGCGACAAAATTTTAATGGAGTTGTCTCTATGTTAACGTGGATTAATGAAAAAGCCAAGTGGGTAATTGTGATCTTTGCTGCCGGTATCGCCATCGGTCTTTTGGCCATGGACCGTGTTCCGGATCAGGGACGTAGCTATCCTATTGGCGTTGTCAACGATACCAAGATTTCTTACACGGACTTTGATTCTCGTGTGAAGATGATCGTGCAGAACCAGTACCAGAACCAGCACTTGGACGACGAACAGTACTCCCAGCTCCGCGCTCAGGTGTTCTCTAGCTTCGTCCGTCAGGCTTTGTTTGCCGAACAGTTCGAAAAGGCCGAACTTAGCGCCTCGGTTGCAGAACTCAAGAACGAGTTCAAGCGCAATTCCGATGCTGTTCGTGCCCGCTTGGTTCAGGAAGCTCAGGCTCGCCTCTATGCTATCCAGCAGCAGGCTACTTCTCAGGAAGACCTGATCCAGCGCTCTCAGGCTTACCTCTCGTCTCTCCCGAAGTTCCTCACGGATACGACATTCAACAAGGCTGATTATGACGCTTGGATTGAAACTCCGGCTGCATACCGCTGGAGCGCTATGCTCATGCTCGAAGATGAAATGAAGAACAACACCATTCCGGCTCGTCAGCTCCAGACTTTGATTGGTGCTTCTGTTCATCCGACTGCTCTCGAAGCCAAGTGGAGTGTTGAACGCCGCATGACTGATTACGAACTGCAGGTGGCGGTCGCCCCGAGCTCTAACTTTGTTGTAGATTCCAACTCCGTTGATAGCGTGATGGTTGCTGGCTACTTCAAGGCCCACATGGACAGCTTCTTTGTGCAGAAGGATATGGCTCAGTTCCAGTATGTTTCCATCCCGGTTGAAGCTACTGCAGGCGACGATGCTAGCATCCGTGAATATGCCATGACGCTTTACTACCAGCTCACCGATTCATCTTCGACCACGACGTTCGAAGACATGGCTCGCGTTTCTTCTGAAGATCCGGGCAGTGCCGAAAAGGGTGGCATCTTGAGTGATGATTTCGTTGGCCGTGGTGCTTACGTGAAGCCGTTCGAAGACGCTGCTTTCGCTCTTGATTCTGGCAAGATTTCTGAACCGGTCCGCTCTCAGTTCGGTTACCACATCATCAAGTCTTATGGCAATGTGAAGAACGCTAAGGGTGAAGTTGAAAAGGTCAAGGTTGGCCACATTCTCCTCACCGTGACTGCTTCTTCTAATACTATTGATAGCCTTGAAAAGATTCTCACGAGCATCAAGAAGGATGTCGATGCTGGTTCTGATTTGCTCACCGAAGCTAATGCTCGCGGTCTCGAAGTCAAGACTTCTGAATGGGTGGCAAACGATGGCAACATCGCTGCTCTCGGTTACATCAAGGGTCTTACCTCTTTTGCATGGCCGAACGAAAACCTTCCGAAGGAAGAAAGCGAAATTTCTGGCGTTCTCAGAAACAACAAGTGGGTTGCTATTGCTAAGAAGGTCGGTACCTTCAAGGCTGGCGAACGTAGCCTCCCGCTCTACTACAACGACATCAAGGAAACGCTTCTCAAGCAGAAGGCTGCCAAGGCTGCTGAAACTTACCTGAACTCTGTTGCCGCTCAGGTCAAGGCATGGAATCCGGCCGATACCGCCGCTAAGATTGAAAAGGTCGAACTTGAAACTAAGAACTCTTCTGTCGATGGCTTTGTTCCGGGCTTCGGCTACGGCAATGCTCAGATCGCTCGCGTTGTGGGCAAGGCTAAGGTCGGTGAATGGACCACTCCGGTTGTTGCTGAAAACGGCGCCGTGATGCTCAAGGTCGTTTCCAAGAAGTCTCCGAAGATTGAAGACGTTGAAGAAGCCATCAAGCAGGATGTGGACAACTCTTACCGCTTTGGCGTGATGACTGCTTTCAATGATTACGTCACGAATCTTGAAGCTGCAACGCCGGTCAAGAGCAACCTCGACTTGTTCTATAGAGACTAGTCGCTCTGCGGCAGTTCCGAATTCTGAGTTACTAGTTACGAGGGCGACTGCGTCGCAGTTCTAAGTCCTGAGTTTCTAGTTACTAGATTGCTTTAAACAAGATGCTTCTTGTAATTAAGTCTTCTAGTAACTCTTAACTACTAACTCTTAACTATTATCTAGTAACTAAAACTAGTTGACGGAATCGGCTTAATTTGCTATAATGTGCCGCACTCGCCCCCATCGTCTAGTGGCCCAGGACTCGGGATTCTCATTCCCGCAACAGCGGTTCGAGTCCGCTTAGGGGTATAAAAAAGTCAAACCGAAGGGTTTGGCTTTTTTACTTTCCGCCCAAGGGGTACTAAAAACGACCAACGAAAAGTTGGTCGTTTTTATTTTCCGCGAAACAGGGGACAAAATCGCCTTGCGAAAAATTCGCAGGGATTTTTGGCGGGAGAGGGAGTCATTCTCCGTAGGAGAATCCATTATTTCATCCTCGATGCTTTTTGAACACATGACTCTTTAGTGCTTGTGTGGTTCATGGTCCGCGAATGGGGACGGCAGCATGCCATTAAAAAAGCCAGAGCGTTATGCCCTGGCTTTTTGCAAATCAATTTCGCGCTGCGTAATTACTTAATAGTGCTGGTCAAACGGAATGCGAAACCGACGTCGCTAATTTCGTTACCGCTGTAGACGCTGAATTGGAGCTTGGAATTGGCGATCTTCTTGGCCCATGCGGCTGTCCATGCCCAGTTATCCATGTCCTTTTGGGTGTTATGGATTTTCTGACGGTCGTTGATGTGTTCCCATTCAACATAGAGGCTGCTCATGAGAATGCTCATAAAGCAATCTTTATTCGGGGTGTATTCAGCACCGAGATAGAACGGATGATAAGCGTCTCCACTCTTCATGTATTTGGATTCTGTTGCGACGTAGTTATCGACTTTTTCGTTTATGTATTCATCGGATGTCACGATGTATCCATATTCACCATAGACACGCAAGAAATCGAGCGGCTTGTAGCTCAAGTATGTTGCGATACGATGGGTGAGGTGTGCTGTATTTTGCACGACGTCAACGGAATTCACGCGGTAGGCGAGCTTTGCTTCGAGCGGGAAGTCAAACTTGAGGTCTTCTTCAAGGCGGATGTAACCGGTGTTGGCCCTGTTATCGCGGGTAGCGAGCATGGCGGTGAAGTTTGAATAACCGGTTTGCCAGCCGAATTCGATGGCGTTGTGGCTATAGTCGCGCATCCAGAGGCCACGAGCTGTGAGGTCCTTGTCGATGTACGTACCGAAGTGAGTAGACTGGGACCAGTCCGTCTTCCAGTGACCGATTTTGAGGTTCAATTTGTAGGTTTCGAAATTCCACTTGTAGTTTGCCCAGTAAAGGTCAGCGAGAATCTTGTCGTAGCTCGTGGTCTTGCCGTCGCCGTCTTTAATCTTGTTGCCGAACTGCGGGGCAAAAATGCGAAGCATCACGAGAGCGTCGAAATTTTCGCTCTTGTACTGTCCGCCGATGTTTGCGCGGATCCAGAGAGAGCTCAAGTTGGAGCTGTCGTCGGCGAGCATTCTGGTTGCCTGCGTCTGGACATTACCCTTGAGGCTGAATTCACCATCGGCTGCAAATGCGGCTGTAGCCATGCCGGCAACTAAAAGTGCGCTTGCAATTTTTTTGAAATTCATAGATTCTCCGTATAATTGTTCGGGCGAAAATCTAGAAATTTTAGGAATTATTTAAAGATAATTTGAAACTAGGCCGTTCAATTTTTATTTTTAACACGCTATTTTTGCATCAATTTTATAACGGAGTACAAGAATGAGATTGATTTCCCGCACCCTGCTTTCGGCTTTGGTTGGTGTATCCTTTGCCTCTGCTGGAAAGCTTGCCCCGAACAAGACGCACGCTGTGTTGAACGTGACATACACGAATAACGAAGATGTTCCGCATGCGAAGAAAAAGCTCACGTTTGTGGGGCAGAACAAGGGTAAAAAGGTGGTGATAACGACGGACGTGTATGGCGAGGCTAGTTTCCATATTCCGCGTGAAGATACCTACACAATCCTTTGCGAAAGCTTGACGGGCCCGTTTGAATGTGGCGAAACGCCGTATGTGTCGCGCACGGCTAGCACGGGTGGTATCACGGTTGTCTTTGACGATACTCGTTCCGAACTCACGGGTGTGACGTTCAAGGCGGGGAGCGCCGAACTCGTTCCCGGTTCTTTGAAAACGCTCAATGCCGCCATTGCTGGACTCAAGCGCAATCCCAAAGCAAAGATTGAGGTGGAAGGCCACACGAGTAGCGAAGGCGGTGAAGAACTTAACCAGAAACTTTCCGAAGACCGCGCCAATAGCGTTCGCGATTACATGATTGAAAATGGAATCGAAGCGGAACGCGTGACTGCCGTGGGTTATGGCCCGAGCCGCCCGAAGGGTGACAATTCGACTGAAGCGGGTCGCCGCGCCAATCGCCGCATCGAGCTTAAGGTGCTGAACGCCGACGAAGTGAATTTCTAATTTGTTTGAAATTTGCTGGAAAAAGCTGAAATTGAAAAAAGTGCGTTTTTTACGTGAAAATTGTGAAATAAAATAAGTTTTGACGTAATATTTTTATGTTGTATGTGCTTTTTCGGCTTCAAAACGCATTTTTGTCCTTCAAAAGAGAGTGAAATTGACTGAAAAATGAAAAAATGGCTCCTTTGAATACTTAAAGGAGCTTGTTTTTACTTAATACTGGTTAGTTTATTACAAATTTTACGTAAAATACTTAAAAAAATAGTTTGATTGACGTAAATTAAACAGCGCGAATCCCATCTTCTTCGATGACGATTTTTTCTTCGCGGAAGAGCGCCCCGATAATTTTCTTGAACGTTTTCTTGGACATGCCGAATTCGCGACGGATGGTTTCCGGATCGCTGTGGTCGCCGTAGGGGAGGAATCCGCCTGCTTCTTCGAGCTTTTGCAGGATGGCATTGGGGCTTTCACTCTTCATCATGCCTTTGTATCCGACAGGAGTCAAGTTGAGCGTAATCTTTCCATCGCTGGTAAAGCGCTGGATGAATCCAGGCATCGTATCGCCGATGTAGATGCGTTCCATGCCCGGTGTCACCATGATGCGGCCCGTGTAGCGGTAATCGACGAGGCAATCGACGTAATCGGGGGTGACTTCGTAAGCGGCGAGTTCAACGCGCTGGCCGATGTGCAAGTCGTTTGTGTCCGGGTCGATAAAGCTCTTGATTTTTTCTGTGGCGATAATGCGTCCGCTCTTTTCATCTTCGAGTACAAAGACAACGCAGCGGTCGCCTTTCTGCAATTCACCGAGTTGTTGCTTGAAGGGGAGGAACAAGTCCTTGTTGAGGCCCCAGTCCAAAAACGCGCCCACGCGGTTCACTTCTTTCACTGTGAGCACGGCGAATTCGCCCACTTGCGCGAGCGGCTTGTCCAGCGTTGCAATTGGGCGGTCTTCGGAGTCCGTATAAACGAACACGTCGATGATTTCGCCTTCGACGAGCGTGAATTTGTTGCGGTTGCCGGGGAGGAGCACGCTTCCGCCGGTTTCAAGTTCCAGGTAGTAACCTTGCGGGGTGATGGATTCGACGCGAGCGCGGTTGATTCTTCCAAGTTCCATAATTTGCCTTTCCGTTCTGGTATCCCGCAGGGCGGGGTTAAAATCGCGGACATCCGCGATACGTTAATGTCATGCCCGCCACCCAGCGGGCATCATGCTTAAATATAGTTATTCCGTCGGCAGTTTCTTGCAATGGCGCATGAACCGGAGCGTTTCTTTTTCGCCGTCCTTCGCGAGTTTCTTGAGCAGGAACAATAACTTCTTGTACGTTGTTTCCGTCATCTTCTCGTGGGCGGTGCTTTTCGTCAAGTAAAGGAGCGGGGCCTCTTGCGTGTACGTTTCCTTGTTGTACGTCTTGGAGGCGGCCACGCGGTCGCAGAACATTTCCTTGATGTAGCGGTCCGGCATGTCCATCGGCACGATTTTCTTTGTCTTCATGTCGTAATCGTACCAGAATTCAAAGTGGTGCTTGTTGCGCCCTTTATGGTGCATCCACGCGAGGCTCATGCCCGTGTCACGGCGCTCGCCGTTGTTCGGCGATTCTTTTCCCGTGTAATACTTTGCACCCGGAATAAATTCGGTGGGGCTGTACTTCGAAAGGTCGTGTAACAACCCCTGCAACCCGATACCCGCTTTAAAACAAAGTCTCATGACCTCGTTCTTGTGTTTGGTAATCGTGATGAAATGCCGGATCGGATGCATGGGGTTGCCGCTCCGCGGCTTGCTACTTCTTCTTCGTCTTCTTGGTTTCGAGCCATTCGTCGAAGGTAATGCTGCGGTCCACAACACCGTTCGGCGTGAGTTCCAAAACGCGGTTTGCGACGGTTTGAACAAATTCATGGTCCTGCGAGCAGAAGATGACCGGGCCCTGGAATGATTTGAGACCGTTGTTCAAAGCGGTGATGGCTTCCAAGTCGAGGTGTGCGGTCGGTTCGTCGAGGAGCAAGCAGTTTGCGTTCGAAAGCATCATCTTCGAAAGCATGCAGCGCACCTTTTCACCACCGCTGAGCACGTTTGCGCTCTTCAAAGCTTCTTCGCCGGTAAAGAGCATACGTCCAAGGAATCCGCGGATGAAGGTTTCGTCCTGCTCCTTGCTGTACTGGCGCAGCCAATCCACGAGGGAGAGGTCTGTTTTGAAGTAAGCGTCGTTGTTCTTCGGGAAGTAGTTGTAGCTGATGGTGTTGCCCCACTTGAGCACTCCATCCGGAGCCTTGATTTCTTCGGCAATGAGCTGGAAGAAGGCGGTCTTGAGCGTGTCGAATTCGCCGACGAGAGCGACCTTGTCCTGGTTGCCGAGCGAGAAGTTCAGGCCCTTGCAGACGATGCCGTCACCGCCATCAACAGTGGCGTTCTTGACTTCGAGCACAATCTTGCCCGGTTCGCGGTCCATCTTGAAGTTCACCCACGGGAACTTACGGCTGGAGGCCGGCATTTCTTCGACTGTCATCTTGTCGAGGAGTTTCTTACGGGATGTGGCCTGCTTGGCCTTAGCGGCGTTACTAGCGAAGCGGCGGATGAACGCCTTCAATTCTTCGATCTTTTCTTCGGCGCGGCGGTTCTGGTCCTTACGCTGCTTCTGGGCGAGCTGGCTTGCTGCATACCAGAATTCGTAGTTACCGCCGTAGATGTTGATTTTGCCGTAGTCGATATCGCAAGTGTGCGTGCAGACTGCGTTCAAGAAGTGACGGTCATGGCTCACCACAATCACGATGTTTTCAAAGCGTTCGAGGTAATCTTCGAGCCAGCCGACGGTTTCCAAATCCAAGTGGTTCGTCGGTTCGTCCAAAAGCAAAATGTCCGGATTGCCGAACAAAGCTTGGGCGAGGAGCACGCGGATTTTCTGGCCGCCGTCGAGGTCCGACATCAAGTTGTAGTGGAATTCTTCAGGAATGCCGAGGCCCTTGAGGAGCACGGCTGCGTTGGAGTCGGCTTCGTAACCGCCGATTTCACCAAAGCGCGTTTCGATTTCCATGGCTTGCATGCCCTGTTCTTCGGTCATTTCAGGGAGGGCGTAAAGTTCGTCGCGCTTCTTGCTCAGTTCATAAAGTTCTGGGAAACCCATCATCACGGTTTCGAGGACTGTGTTGTTTTCGTAGGCGAAGTGGTCCTGCTTGAGGACTGCGATACGTTCGCCAGGGTCCTTCGTGACTTCACCTGTGTTCGGTTCGAGTTCACCCGAAAGAATCTTGAGGAATGTGGACTTGCCGGCACCATTTGCGCCGATAACACCGTAGCAATTGCCGCGCTTGAAGGAAAGGTTTACTTCCTTGAAGAGGACGCGGCTACCATATTGAAGACTGACATTAGAAACATTAAGCATGGCGCCAAAGATAGTAAAAATTGGGGTCGGATTCTAGGGGCGTTTGTCGTGCGTCATAGCGAAAACCGCAAAAATAATGTAATTTAGGACAGAAACTTGCGTGGTTGTCATGGGACTTGTTATTTTGGAGCCGTTGGCGATAGAATCTAGCAGAGCTCCTGTCTTCCAGAGCGGAGTCGAACTATTTAATGAAGTTTATTTGTTATAAAAGTAAAGGTTTATTATGAAATTTAATTTATTTGGAAAAAGTTCTTTCGTAAAATTTGCCGCTGTAGCATCTTTAGTTTTTGCTTTTTCTGCATGCTCCGATAGCTCTAGCAACGTGACATATGTGATGTATGATGAAGAAGGAAATGAACATCCCGTTCCATCCGATCTTCTAAAATCATCTTCTAGCGTAAAAAAGCGTTCAAGCTCGTCTTCTGTTGCGGCAACATCCAGCTCCTCTGCCAAGACTGCGGCCAGTTCATCATCGAAAAAGTCTGGAAGTTCTTCATCTGCGAAAGCTGTAAGTTCCTCTTCCGTAAAATCGACGGTGAGTTCGTCGTCTGCAAAATCAACTGTAAGCTCGTCATCGGCTAAAACGACTTCGAGTTCCTCTTCTGCCAAACAGTCCGCAAGTTCGTCCTCAAAAACTCCTGCATCGTCTTCGAACTTTGCCTTCTTTAACGAAGGCTGGCGTGAAGATTGTCTTGCAAAAATCAACGAGTACCGTGCTACCGAAGACATTGGTCCCTTGGTACTTGCATCCGAAGAAAAGCAAGTTTGTACTGAACAGCAAGCTGCGGCAGACATGGCCGCAAACAAGGCTCATAGCCATTTTGGCGATTGCGGTGAACGCGCACAGAATTCTGGTTTGACATTCTCACTCACATGGCAAAAAACGGCGTCTGCTTCAACTGTCGCGTTTCTCAAGATGATGTGGGATGATGAAAAAGCGCTTGTGACAAGCGGCGAACGCGATCCGAATAAGAATGAGGACTATCCCTACATTGGCCATTACCTCAATATGAAGGGGAGTTACAAAAGCGTTGCTTGCGGAATATCTCTAAACGCCGACAGCACCAAAGGCTGGCTGAATATCAATTTCTACTGATATAGATTACGAGGATTCTTGTTCAACTTAGTGTGGACTTTGTCCGTATTACGTAATTCTAGATAAAGACAATTTCCATTTTGATATTGAAAGGCGTTCTTGCTAAATGATGCAAGAACGCTTGTTCTTATTACGGAGGCGGTGTAACTGATGCGGTAATCTTCATACAGAATTGTCTCGAATTACTCTATATTGATTTTTATGTGTTGTCATAAACGCTTGCTGTAAAAAAAAATTTTCTTATTTAAAAGTTTGTTGTAAGTTTGTAGTTTTGTTTTACGCTTTTAAACAGGAACCTCCCTGGAGTCTTGACAATGCAAATATGTCCGCTTTGTTTCTTGCGGACGTTTTTTGAGTATTGTTTAAAACTCGGTTTTGCTGGTGTATGTGGGTTGTCTGCGATAAACTAAAATTTTACCATGCAAAAAGGATACTGGAATCTGGTGGTTTTTTGTAAAAGCAAAGGAGAAACAATGAATTATAAATACTTCAATCTTCCAATTGATTTAACCACTCGTAATACAGAGACTAAAACAATAAAAATTCCCTTTAAGGTTAATGAAGAAAATATTTTATTTGGATTTAAAAAATTTCAAATAGGATATGGCAGTAAGGATCATCATGTAAGAGATATCAAAATGAAAATGGCTCTTTCTTATGTTTCTTACAATGCAAGCGAAAACGCTACAACCGTAAAGATAGATTATCGTGCTGATATAAATGATGATTCAGGTCATCATATGGATGATGGAAAATTAGAGATTGTTGTTGTTGCTCATGATGTAACTGGTGCTGAAGAATTGGAAACAATAACAGCGCTTCAATCTTTTGATGTTGGTTTTGATGAAGATCATCATGTTTTCGCTTATGCTGTAACAAGACCGAATACTTACATTACCGATATAAATCATCATATTTCATATGGAAATTCTGTATTTAAGGATTATTGTGTTCCATCAGAAGTCTTAAAGAAAATGCGTGACGATAAGGCTTTCATATGTGCTGGATTTACAATTTCTGCAGAAGATGATGACAGCCATGTAAAGGAAACTGGGCTTACAATTGAAGATGATGGAAGTGTAGATTATAAGCTGGTTGATAAAAAGAAAAACCATGCTTATAAACCACTTTGTAATTGTGAATATAATACTTATGTAGATGGTAATAAAAATTCGTATGTTTCACAATTGTTCCGTATGTCTTTGTCGGGAAAACAAAAAGACAAGAAAGGGAATGCTGATGTTCCTAATATCGCCGAATCTCATGTTCAAGGAATTTTGAGATATGGAAATTACTACATATGCTCTCATAATAATAAGGGATATTCTAAGGGGCATATGGTAATCATTGGAGAAAATGATTATCAAGATATCGAAACTTCGATAGAACATTTTAATCATCCTGGAGGAATTCAAAGAATGGATGATTATATGATTATGGGAATTGAAAATTCAGATCATAATAAATCTTATGTGTATTTATATAATATAGCAGGGCTATCGCTTAGTAATCTGCCAAGGCGAATTGAAAATTTTGAAATATATAGAAAAAATGCGGGTACGACTGCCACTGGAATTTGCAAGGATGAATCAAGAAAGAAATATATTGTAGCTGCATATGATATGCACAAAAGTGATAATAATACTGATGGAAGTACTTTTGATTTTTATGAGATTGGATATAAGGATGGCGAAGATCTAAAATCAAAACAAGTCAAATTGTCATCACCATCATATTCAATAAAAAAAGATTTTTCGGACTGCCAAAATATTTCACTATATTATGATCCGATTGTGAAAAAGAATTATCTGGTCGCATTTACTACGACGGGCTCATTAAATTATACGGATTATATGGAAGTGTATGAATTATTGGTTGATGAGAGAAAACTGAAAAGTGTGGCAAAATTCCATTTGAAAACAGACCATGGTGCTATTATTGGTATTGATGGTGTGCATGTTCGATGGGGTGCAAGTCAAGATATTGTTTTTGAGAACGGAGTTGCTAAGCCCCATGTTATAACATGCAGTAGAAATTTTGTTGCAAAGAATCTGACAATAAATATCTTTTAACTATATATTAGCGTGAAGTAACTCTTTTAAGCTAGCTTTAAAAAACGATTTCCATAGCATTTTGGGAGTCGTTTTTTATTTTTGCTAGTTCTTTTTTGTTTCTCACATACTATTTGAATCTTGGCTTTAATTTTTTATCTTTAGGCCTATGAATATTAGGCCTGTTTTTTTTGTTGCTCTGTTTACGTTTACGACACAAATTTTTGCAGAAATGCCGACCAGTACGGTCGTTTTCAAACATCAAGCGGATACGGTCGCTTCAAAACCTGTAACGGAATTGAAAACTTCTGCGCCCGTGAAAAAAGGTGGGCTTCTCGGTAGCCTTTTCCCGGTTGAAGAGGACGAGGCGATTCATCGCGGAAATATCCTTACGGGGGCAACGCTTTTTTTGCTCCAGGGAAATTCTGATGACGACGCATTGAATATTCTCTTTGGTGATATTTACAAGGCTGAAGGTTACACGTTTACGGCGGAAGCTTTTGGCGGATATTTTATTCGTGATGCCATGGCGATTGGCCTGCGTGCCGGTTATAGTCGCACGTATGTCGATGTCGATTATTCGATTCTCGAAGATTTAGCCGATGTTAAGGAACATCGCAAGTATGTGAGCAATGGTTTTTTTGTGCAGCCGTTCCTCAAGAATTATTTGAAGGTCTTTGATTCAAGAACGATTTACTTTTTTAATGAAACTTCGCTGACGGTTGAATATTCTTATGGAATTTCACAATCGGATGATGGCGAGGATGTTTCGAAAACGCGAAATCACGGATGGACTTTTAAATTCGGCATCAATCCGGGTCTTTGCATTATGGTGTTGGACCGCTTGGCATTTGAAACTTCGGTTGGTCTCTTGGGCTTGAATTCTTCATGGTTAGTCGTAGAAGAAAATGACGAACGTCGGAGTGAAGTTTCTTACAACATAGTGAATTTTAAGATAAACTTGCTGGCGCTTGATTTTTCTTTAGTCTATTTCTTCTAGGAGTTTGTTATGTCGTTTAAAAATAAATTTTTTTGGCAAGTTTTCGCGATGTGTTCTTGCGCCGTTTATACGCTTGTTTCGTTGAATGGTTGCTCTGCCGATTACGATACTTTTGGCAAATCGGATTATCGCGTGCTGAGCGAAATTACGCTTGCGGAACAAGAATCTTCGCCTGCGGTTTATCCAGATAATCATCGAATGGAATTTGATTTGGTGGCTCCGCCGGAATCACTTGAAACTTGGGATTCTGTGACGGTCGATGCCATTGACATGAGTCATTTTGCCTCGCTCCATTTGGTCAAAGGAAAAGTTGAAGAATTTCCGACGGATTCGGTAAAATTGGATTCGCTTGCAGATAAAGTTTCTGTATCTGAAAATGTAATTAAGGCCGGCAATAAAATTGCGATGCCTTCGGAGCATGTAATTTATGTTGTTGTAGTTTCGGAAAGCGGTAAAAAGTCTATTTGGCAGTTGAACTTTAATATCCCTGAAGTGAAACCGAAGAGTAGTTCTTCTGCGCCAAAATCCAGCAATACTGCTAAGTCCTCAAGCTCGGCAAAGTCCGCAGCGTCTTCAAATAGTTCCGCGGCATCTTGTAGTTCTGCAAAGTCTGCGGTCTCCTCAAGCTGTTCCACGGCGGTTCTTGCTTCATCAAGTTCTGCGGCATCCAGCGATTCAGGCAAGCCCGGCGAATCTAGCAGTTCTGCAAAAAATGAATCCAGCAGTTCTGCGGCTTCTGTTGCGTCAAGCTCTTCTGCTGCAAAGTCTTCTCAACCCCCAAAAATCCTTGCGCTTTCTATTGCAGGCCGGGCCGCCGTTGTCGATGAAGAAAGCAAGTCTATTCACGTTGACGATCTTGATTTCCGCACGGACTTGACTTCTCTTGAACTTTCTGCATTAGAACTTTCGGATGGTGCTACTGCAAATGTTGAAGTGGGCAAGCCCTACGATTTTGGCTCGGGCATTTCGGTGACGGTCGAAAATGCCGATGGCGAAAGCGAAACGTACACCGTCAAGGCGGGTTATCAACTGCCGGGTTCGAATTTTAATTCTTGGAAGGGTGATGACGTGACGCCGGATTCTATTTGGGGCAACGCCAATACGATTTTGATAACCACCGAAAAGAAAACTTCGGGTTCTATGATTGGTGCAATCATTAAGACTGGCTCCGCTCTTACTAAAACAGCGAGTGGTAGCCTTTATACGGCTGATTTTAATCCCAATGGCGTAGGCACGCTTTCGATGGCCAGTTCTTCGACCTGGCCCGATGGCAATGAACTTCTGGATTTTGGCAAACCCTTTGCTGCGCGTCCGGAATTTATGGAAGTCAAGTTCAGCTACGAAGGCAAGGGTGACAGCTGCGACATCTATATTCTGCTTGAAAATCGCACCGGTAACAAGAATGTGAACCGCAAGTCCAGCGACGTGAACAAGCTGGTGGCCTCGGCGTGGTTTCGCTCCACAAAGGCTGACAACTCCGGCCGCAAAAATCCGGATGTGGTGAGCGTTTCCGAACCCGATGAAAACGGTATGCGTACGCTCCGTCTCAAGCTCAAGTATGGCGAACCGCTTTCGGGTTCTCCAATTGAGATTTCATCGACGTTCAATACAAAACTTGCCTCCTCGAATAAGTCTGCGATTAACAACGGCTTAGTACAGGGCGCTGGTGACGAACCGGTGACACACATTCGTGTGGTATTTGCTTCGAGCGCCGATGGAAACCATTACAAGGGCTCTAAGGGCGCGACCCTTATCGTTGACGAAATGAGGCTCATTTATTAAATAATACTCACAAGGGTTCCCAAACTTTCGGCTTTTAACTAACTTTAAAAATAAGGTTAAAAAATGACACGAAAGTTCCTACTCCCAGTCCTCATTGCGTTTTATTCGCTGGTCTTGACCTCTTGCGATAACAAGCAGGCGGTCATCCCCAATAAGGTCCATTCCATTAGCGATCTCGGCCATAAAAAAGTGGGCGTGCAGATTGGCAACACAGCCGATATTTATGCGTCTGATTTTGGTGGCGACACGGCGAAAATAGATGTGGAACGCTACACGAAACTTGCCGATGCCGTGCAGGCCTTGATGCAAGGAAAGATCGATGCGGTCATGAGTGACGATCAGCCGGCTAAGGCGTTCGTGCTCCAGAATCCATCGCTTCGCATTCTCGAAGAAGTTTTTGTCGAAGAGATGTATGCGGGCGTTGTCGCGAAGGGCAATGAAGCGCTGCTCGATTCTGTAAACCAAGCGCTTGCTGCTATGAAGGCCGATGGCGTTTACGATTCCCTTTTCAATACGTACATTAATCGTACCGGCAATTATCATTACACTAAAAAAGTGACCGAAGGTCCGAAGCTAGTGCTTTCGACCAACGCGCAGTTCCCGCCGTATGAATATTACGAAAATGCGAAGGTGGTGGGTTTTGATATCGAAACAGTGAACTACATCGCGGATTATTTGGGCCGTACTGTCGAAGTTCAGGACATCGAATTCGATGCGATTATCAATGCGGTGGCTTCGGGCAAGGCGGATGTGGGCTTCGCTGGTTTTACCGTTACGGAAGAACGCAAAAAGTCCATCAATTTTACAACACCTTACACGCTTTCGAAAATTGTGGTGATTGTTCGTAGCGACGAAGCTGTTGAGAGCCAAGAAAGTTTTGGCGACCATCTTTATAAGAATTTCGTGAAGGATTCTCGTTGGAAGTTTATTGTCGAAGGTCTTCGCAATACGCTTGTCATATCGTTCTTTGCAGCACTCCTTGGCATTATGATTGGCTTTGTGATTGCGCAGATTCGCACGAACAACGAATTTAACGGTCACTGGAAAGTGCTAAACTGGTTTGCAAAAGCGTACCTCGCTGTGATTCGCGGAACGCCGATGATGATCCAGTTGCTCATCATCTATTACATCGTCTTCTCGTCCGTGAATGTGAATAAGATTCTCGTGGCGATTGTCGCGTTTGGCGTGAACTCTGGCGCTTACGTTTCCGAGATAATCCGCAGCGGTATCAAGGGCGTGGATCCAGGACAGATTGAAGCGGGCCGCAGTCTTGGGCTCAAGTTCCGCACGGTGCTTTACCACATTGTCTATCCGCAGGCTTTCAAGAATTCTCTCCCGGCGCTCACGAACGAATTTATCTCGCTCATCAAGGAAACTTCTATTTGCGGTTACATCGGCCTTACCGACTTGACCCTTGTCGCCGGGCTTTCGGCTTGTGTTGCAAAACTTGAAAAGAGGTTGAAGAAAAATGAACGCTAGTGCTGAAACTTTAATCCAGGTCAAGGACCTTTGCAAATCTTACGGAGACAAGCAAATCCTCAAGGGAATTTCTCTTGACATCCACCGCGGTGATGTTGTTGCCATTATCGGCCCTTCGGGTTGTGGCAAGTCCACATTCTTGCGCCAGTTGAATTTGCTAGAACATCCGACAAGTGGCGACATTCTCTTGGATGGAAAGAGCATTTTGGCCAAGAACGTTTCGAAACCTGAAATTCGCGAACGCATTGGCATGGTGTTCCAGCAGTTCAACCTGTTCAAGAACATGACGGCGCTCAAGAACATCATGTTTGCACCGGTAAAGCTTGGACGCTTTTCGAAAGCCGATGCCGAAGCCCGTGCAAAAGAGCTCTTGAAGCGCGTGGGTCTTTTAGAACGTGCCGACCATTATCCGGCGCAACTTTCTGGTGGCCAGCAGCAGCGTGTGGCAATTGCACGTGCCATGGCCATGCAGCCCGAGGCAATTCTTTTTGACGAACCGACGAGCGCCCTGGACCCTGAAATGGTGGGTGAGGTGCTTAAGATCATGAAGGACTTGGCAAAGTCTGGAATGACGATGATTGTCGTGACGCACGAAATGAGCTTTGCCCGCGAAGTGGCAAACCGCGTGCTGTTCTTTGCTGATGGTTACGTCAAAGAAGACGGAACGCCCGAAGAAATCTTCGACAATCCGAAGGATGCTCGTCTCAAGGAATTCCTTTCGGCTTTGAAGAAATAAAAAATACTGGATTCTTCTTCCTTCGTCGTCAGAATGACGTGATTGAGCCATCCTCGACCGTCATCCTTGCGTACGCGAAGAACCGCACATTCCTAGTCGCATAATAGCAAACCCCCAGACTTGAAGTCCGGGGATTTTTATTTTAGCAAATTTCGACGATTAATTATAGCTGGCCTTTGGCGTCAGTCTGGGCCTTGAAAATCCTGTCGTATTCGTCCTTAGAGATTCTCATGTAGCCTGTGACAATTTTGCCAGATTCGTCTTCACCGAATTCGTAGTAGGCGGAGTCGCCCTTGACTCGCATCAAGATATCCATGTTGAGGGAGTTCTTGCCACGGAGTGCGTTGTCTTCGTATTTGGCGGTGAGGTCGCCGTTTACGTTTCTGATGGTGTAGTCGATGTTATTTTCAGTGAAAACTTCGAAAATCATATCGGCTTCGCCTTTCCAGTAACCTGTGTAGTTGGGCTTTTCATTGCCGCATCCGAAGAATGTAAATGTCGAGAAAAGAAGTGCGGAGAGAATAAGTTTTGTTTTCATGTCTTTAAATTAGATTATTTTGAAAGATTGGGTTAGTGAAACTATGTAACGATGTGTTAACAAACTCTATTTACAGCACCTAAAACCGACGCTTGGGTATTGATTTTGCGGATAGAAGCTGAATTTGCTTTCGGAACAGCTACTTTCGTTGTTGGTGTTCCATGCGCCGCCAGCGACCAAGAACTTATCCGGGTGCTGCTTGCTTGTGGAACTAGTCCATTCCCAGAGGTTGCCGTTCATATCGTTCATGCCCCACCAACTGCGGCACTGCGTTTTGCGACCGCTTCTCTTGGCCGATTTGGTATTGGTGTTGCACTTGCTTTGCTTGTAGCTGTTGCCGTAAGAGTACTTGAAACCGTCCTTGCCACGGCAGGCGGCTTGCCATTCTTCGATAGTGCAAAGGTGTTTGCCTTCGTTCTTGCAAATGCGGGCTGCCTCTTCTTGGCTAACCATGTCCTTCGGCGTGGCGTCCGGCTGGTTCGGGTATTCGTAGGCGTCAACGCAAACGGTTTTTCCGCCGACTGGGACGGGGTAGGCGTTCTTGCCGCAAACATTATCGCTTGCCATGTCGTATTTAGCTTCTTCCCAAGCGCTGCGGTTACCGACGGAATCTTCAGCAAAGAAAAATACGGAGCCCGTCTTGTTGTATTCGATGCCCTTACTTGCGTCTTGTGGTTTGAGCGTATCGCCGATAGAAACAAACGTCTTGCACTTGATTTCATCGCACTTGACTTTGAGCTTGATGGGGGAGTAGTAGCGACCGGCGGGCGGTGTGATTTCGGCGGTAGGCGGAACTTTATCTGAATTGCGGAGGCTATCGGCTGCGCGCAATTTGTTCAAAGAATCCTGCTTTGCTTTTTCGATTTTTGCTAAGGCGTCAATGCTATCCTTGCGGGCCTTTCTTTCGGCTCGGATGCTGTCGCGCACATGCTTGAGGCTGTCCTTGTTGATTGCCGGCGTTTTTGGCAAGTTGGCCAGCGAATCGGCAAGGCGGAGGCTATCGGCAAGGCGTAAACTGTCTGCGATTCGTGCGTCTTCAAGAGCTTTCAAACTGTCGGCTTTAGCTTGTTCAGCATGGAGACTATCGAGAATTTCTTTTTGGCGCAATGCGAGTTCCGCAAGCTTTTGTTCTTCAAGAGCCTGTTGCTTTACCTTGTTGAGTTGGCATTGTACAACAAACAAGCAGACAAGTAAAAGGAACATTAAAATCAAGATGACGAGATTGCGTTTCCCGTTTTTCTTGTTTTGTTTTTTTGCAGAGTTATTGGGGGTATTGGTGTTGTTTGCCATAACTTTCCTAGATCTTAATTATCTACAGCTTCGTTTTCAGTTTCACTTGGTTCTTCGTCGATGACTTCGTTGAAGAGGTCATGCCAGTGGCGGAATATTTCTGCCTTGAGTTCCTTCGGGGTGAGGCCGCGTCTCAGGTTGTTTCTGTAAGCAGTCGAAATCTTACCTGTTTCTTCGGAGACGATGATGATGAGGGCGTCACTTTCGGCGGCGAGTGCTTTTGCGGCGCGGTGGCGCATACCGTAACCGGCATCACCTTCGGCGTTACCGGTCGGCATCGGCAAAATGCAACCGGCGGCGACAATTTCTTTGCAGTTGAGGATCACGGCGCCGTCGTGCAAAGCGGAGTTCGGGAAGAAGAGCGCGCGTAAAAGTCTGGAGCTGATGCGGGCGTTCAGGAGTTCACCTGTGTCGGCGTAGTTCTTGAGGCCTACGCGTTTTTCAAGCACGATGAGTGCGCCTGTTTTTGTCTTGGCGAGGTCTTGGACTGCGGTGCAAATTTTTTGGGAAATGTCATCGAGGCCGCTGGCGTGGAAGAGAATGTTGCGCAAGTCCACCTTGCTCACGCTCTGGCCGATTCGGGTAAGTGCGCTTCGAATTTCGGGCTGGAACAAAATCACGATGGCGATAATACCGAGCGTCGCGAGGTTACTGAGCATCCACACGAGCGTGTGGAGTTCCCACCATTGCGCGATGAGCCATGCAAGAATGAGCAAAAAGCCACCGAAAATCATCTGTGCTGCACGTGTTCCGCGGAACAGCAAAAAGATGTAGTACAGAATGACTGATATGAGGAGAACGTCCAGAATGTCAGCCATGCGGACATCAATGATGCCGAATAACTTAAACAGCGTCATGGGACTTCAAAGCCTCCAAATATAAAAGTGATTCTTTTGCTTCGCGGACATCGTGTACGCGGAGAACGCTTGCACCGCCGAGGGCGGCTACAATGCCTGCGGTCACCGTCGGGATAAGCCTATCGCTTGTTTCGAGCCCCGGCATCTTGCCAATGTAGGACTTTCTCGATGTGCCAATCAAGACGGGGTAACCATCCTTGAGCATGACTTCCACGGACTTCATCAAGTCTATGTTGTCTTGAACGGTCTTTCCAAAACCGATACCCGGGTCAATGCAAATGCGTTCTTTTTCGACGCCTGCATCCAAGAGCTTCTGCACTTGCGCCAAGAGTTCTTCTTGAACTTCGCTCACGACATTCGTGTACGGCTTGAAGTCCTGCTGCATTTTGCCAAAGCTTCCGCGCATGTGGTTCAGCACCACGCTTGCCTTGGTGCGGGCGACTGTGTCGATCATGTTCGGGTCCATCGTGCAGGCGCTAATGTCGTTGATGATGTGCGCTCCAAGGCGCATACATTCTTTGGCGACTTTCGCCTTGACGGTATCGACCGAGATGTAGAATTTTCTAAAACCGGGATTGTCCAGATCTTCGGAAATCGTTGCCGTTTGCGCCAGCGCTTCGACAACCGGACACACGCGGTCGATTTCTTCTTGTTCGCTCACGGGGACGCTTCCCGGACGGCTGCTTTCGCCGCCGATATCGAGAATCACGGCACCTTGTTCGACAAGCGAAATCGCATGTTCGTAAGCGGCTTCGGGGGTATTATGCTTGCCTCCATCGAAAAAACTGTCCGGGGTAACGTTCACGATACCCATGACAAGCGGCATTCTCGAAGCTGGAATAATGTCGTTTCCAATTTTCCAAGAGATTGCACGAGTGGATTCAAGAATAGAGCTAAGCATAATGGCGGTTACTGTTGTTCGGTTTCTTTGACGGAGTTTGTTGCAGTTTCATTACCTGCGACGGGGGTGGGCTGTACGTCGGCAATCGGTGCGACCGGCGGCTGGTCACCCGGATCAGGTGGCGGAGTGTTTTCTTCTTCGCGCTTCTTTGCAAGTTCTTCCATAGCCTGGTACTGGCGGCTCTTCTTTGTTCCAGTGAGCTTTTCGCCAGCCATGACCCTGTCGATTTCTTCGCGGTCGAGTACTTCAAATTCAAACAACGCTTCGGCGAGGTCGATAAGCTTGTCCTTGTTTTCTTCAAGGAGCTTGCGGGCTGCTGCGTCCATGCGCTTGATAAGGCCGTTGATGGCGTTGTCGATTTTTTCGGCCATCATTTCGGACATTTCCTTCGGCTTGCTAATCTCTCGACCCAGGAACACTTCGCCATCGGCGCGGCTGTAGCAGACAGGCCCGATCTCTTCGTCAAAGCCCCATTCCGTAACCATCTTGCGGGCAAGTTCTGTGGCGCGCTGGATATCGTTCGAAGCACCTGTGCTCTGGTGGTTGAAGAAGATGAGTTCGGCGAGTCGGCCCGACATCATGATCATGATGCGTTCTTCGGCGTATTCGCGGCTGTAGCTTACCTGGTCGCGTTCGGGCAAACTCATGGTCACGCCGAGAGCGCGTCCGCGGGGGATAATCGTAATCTTGTGGAGCGGGTCCGAGTGCTTGCAGAGCAAGGTCATCAAGGCGTGGCCCGCTTCGTGGTATGCTGTGTAGCGTTTTTCTTCGTCGGTCATCAGGAGCGTTCGGCGTTCGGCGCCCATGCTGAGCTTGTCGCGGGCTTCTTCGAAGTCGAGCATCGTCACTTTCTTGTTATTGAAACGAGCGGCAAGGAGGGCGGCTTCGTTCACCAAGTTTTCGAGGTCCGCACCGGCAAGTCCAGGCGTTCCCTTGGCAACGGCCTTCACGTCAACATCTGGAGCCAAAGGCACCTTGCGTTTTTTCAAGTGCACCTTCAAAATTTCTTCACGGCCCTTGAGGTCGGGGAGCCCCACCACAATCTGGCGGTCAAAGCGGCCCGGACGGAGGAGAGCCTTGTCGAGCACGTCAGGACGGTTCGTGGCTGCAATCAAAATCACGCCTTCGTTTGCGGTAAAACCGTCCATTTCCACGAGCAACTGGTTCAAAGTCTGTTCGCGTTCGTCGTGACCGCCCCCGAGACCGGCACCACGCTGGCGACCCACGGCATCGATTTCGTCGATGAACAAAATGCACGGAGCGTTCTTCTTGCCTGTTTCAAACAAGTCACGTACGCGGGATGCACCCACGCCAACGAACATTTCCACAAAGTCAGAACCGGACATGCTAAAGAACGGCACACCAGCTTCGCCAGCGACAGCGCGGGCGAGGAGCGTCTTACCCGTGCCCGGAGGGCCAACAAGGAGCGCACCCTTTGGAATGCGACCGCCCAAAGCATCGTATTTCTTCGGGTCCTTCAAAAATTCGACGAGTTCCTGTAAGTCCTGCTTCGCTTCGTCGCAGCCGGCAACATCGTTGAACGTCGTCTTTTTTTGCGAGTTCAGCTGACGCACCTGGCTCTTGCCAAACGAGAACGGGCTCTTACCGCCACCGCCCATCTGACGGCTCATCATGATGTAGAAGAAAGCAATCAGCAAAATAGCGGGCAAAAATGCAATGAGCGTATCAATCCAAGTAGTCGATTCGTGAATGACCTTGACCTTGACTCCCTTGAACGTTTCCCATGCCGAAATCTGTTCGTTCGAAACTTCGAGCATGTGGCTCTTGAAATGCTTGTGTTTCATGTCGCTGCTTGCGCGTGTGAATCTCGCAAGAGTGCTCTGGTTCTTTTGGGCTATGGCTATTTCATCTGGGGACATCTCGTAAGCGCCCTCGATAATCACGCCATCAGGAGTTTTCTGAAGCGTAAGCTCCGTGATAACCTTGGTGGAATCTCCCATCAATGCTAAAAATTCGGTGCGGGTAATATCCTTGTTGGATTCTTTCCCGGTCATGGGGAACATGACGAAAAGCATGAGGAGCATGATGAGAACGATGATAAAATTCTTGTTCTTAAACGGTGCTGTTGGCTTTTGAGGTTTATTCATTATAATCCTTTTATTTCTTTTCGCAAGATACAAATTTTGCAGCGGATAGCGCGTCCTCGAACTCGCAAATCCAGACCGTATGGCGTATTTTGACGATGGAACGCCTGCGGTAAACGGCATGGACCGGAATTTTCACATGAGCAGGCTCTTTCGGGCCATAGAAAAATCCAATCGGGAACCGAAAACCCTTTTCCGAAAGCCATAACCGGAACATCTCCGAAAGGTCAGCATCGGCGTGTGCGCGGAGCACCCTGTTGAGCTTTTTCTTGTCCAGCGAGATTGTGGTATGGGGTGTGGGGTCGGTCGCTTCGCTCTCTTTGAGGTATGAGGAGTGGGCGTTGTCATCCTGGATCGCGTCATTCTCGACCGAAGGGAGGGAATCCATACGTTTATTCAAGCATGTCGCGAAAAGTATGTCGCATTTCCTCGTCACTTTTTCATACGCCTTGTCGGCAAGTTCTGCAATGCGGCAAAGCTGTTTGATTGCTCCGGGGCATTCACTTTCCAGATTCGGCAAAAACTCGTGTCTAATTTTGTTGCGAGCAAATTTCACATCCGCATTACTTTCGTCCTCACACCAAGTTAATTTGTTCTTTCTTGCGTATTCGAGCAATTCTGCGCGAGTCACGTTCAGGAAAGGACGGTAGAGATATGGGGTATGGGGTGTGGGGGAGGCATCCCCCTCGCTTCTGCCGCACGCGGCATACGCTACCCCTTCTAGCGGGGCTTCAGACGCCAGCCCCGCAACGCCCCGGCTATTGCTTAGAATGCGAACTTCCTGAATCCCGCGCAGCCCGGCAAGCGTTGTTCCGCGCTTGAGTCGCATGAACATCGTTTCCGCTTGATCGTTTGCATGGTGCGCCGTGACGATGGCGATAGAGCTGTGGGGAATGGGGGCGCTGCTTTTGTCATCCTCCGAAGGAGGATCCATACGGTTTTTGTTTGCGCTTGTCATCCCGGCTTCCGTGCCGGAATCACCATTGTTTTTGTCATTCCCGCGCAGGTGGAAATCTCCAATTTCATCTACAATCTCGACCAGCGCTTTGTACCTAGCATCCCTTGCGTTTTCTTCGAGCGAACCCTCGGCGGCCTTGAGCGCCTTTCCATCCAAACGTTTCAAGAAAAAAGGAACCCCATGCGATTTCGCAAACGCTTCGACAAAAGCGGCGTCCCTGTCGGCCGTTCCGACCCGCAGCCCGTGATGCACATGGGCAATTCCCAGCCATTCGATGCCGAGCGCTTCGCGGTTCTCGATAAAATAATGTGCCAGGCAAATAGAATCCAGACCGCCCGAAACTGCAAGCAACAGGCGCTTGAACCCATGACGGCGAATATTTTCAATTAAGTCAAAAATCAATTTAATAAATCTAGTTTAATTGAAAACTTTTAAGACAATTTTGATACTCTTCATTGTTTGAATAGTCAAAAATGTCGGATGTTTCTCCATCAATTGTTAGTTTTTCGCAGCGTTCTTTATCTATGTTATCTGCTTTATTGAAGATTAAAGTACATTGATTGTCTTTGAACGAAACGGTTGTTCTTGCTTCGGTTCTTTCCTTATACAAGGTTATGTCGTAAGAAACTTGTATAAGGTTGTTATTTATGAATATTGTTACATCCTTGTTTGTTGTGGTTACCCAAAAATTTTCCGAGAAAAATACCGTATCAAGAACATCTTGGAAGGTATTTGTAGATTTGTTGTGGTACATGTATTTGCCATTATATTTACTCACATTGTTGTAATAATGTCTGCATTGGGAAAAAAGAGTGTCTTGAGGGTACAATATATCCAATGGTTCGCAAATATGAACATAGCCATACACCGGAGTATTATTAAAATCATAGTAATACTTATTTAAAAGGTAAGTTGGTGTTATAACTAGTTCCATTCCGAAACTGTTTTCACTGAAAATTCCATCAATATAACGACCTTTGTAATTCCACGTTCCGAATAGTGATTTTGATGAACCCGTATAAACAATCGCTTCTCCATCTCCATGGGGAGGATCCTCACATGGATCGCTATGTCCAGTGCATTCATATAGCGTATCGTTAGACAAATGGAATCCGAATGTTCCCCAGTATTTGCTACAACCATTACATGATTTGGGTGCTGTATCAAATAATTCGGGAACTGTATCAAGATCGACTAAAAGCGAATATCCTAGGTCAACCCATGAAAAAGTTTTTGTTTCTGGATTGAATTGACATGATTTTGGAACTTGAGTACTTCCAAATCGAAGATGTGTTGTGTCTAAAAAAGAAAAATAACGATATGTTTCGGTATAATTGGAATTTTGTGCGGAAAAGTTATTATTTCCACCTGATGAATCTTTATTCCCAAATGCATTTGTCGGATTTTCATCGCTGCAAGCGATAATTAACAAAGCTACAAAAAGAAATGATAATAGTTTTTTCATAAACAAACTCCTTCTAGAGTTGAGTTTGGGGGTATATAAAATCTAAAAAATAGATTAATGCTTCGCGGCTCTGCGTCGTTGTTTGGGTGGTTGCATTTCTTTCTTTGTTGAATCTTGCGTCGAATCGGTTTTCATTTCTACGAATATTTGTGGCAGACTGTCATTGCATTTGTGTTCTACGTTTGCAGAATCGCTGAACGGAATTAAGGCAAGTCCGAGGTTGACAATTTCCTTGGCGTTAGGGACCTCGTCATCGAAATTTGTTGCGTTCCCGAGTTCCAGTGAACGAATCGTTTTCTTTTTGAAGTCGAAAATATCGATACCGAATGTATATCCATCCAATACAAAGCTAAATGTGTATTCTCTGCTATATTTCTCTGCCAATTTTTTGAGTTGAAGCAATGTTGCTTTTTTCTCATGTGGCAATGGTTCCCACTGGCAGATATTCCGTGGCGTAGCTTGTACGGATTGAGTGTCGCTGCTTGCCGAATCTTCAAAAACAAATGTTACACCTGTGCACATTCTATATTGTCTGCAATAGATAATTGAATCTTTACTGGAATCGGTCAAGTGCTTCCCTCGCACAGAGACGGTGTAATGGTCGTTGCCCCATGCGTCGGCATAGTCGAGTTTCACCTCGTAATCAAAATTTGCATTGCTAAGACTGTCCGGCAAATCTTTGTCGTTGATATAGCCGAATGGCTCCCTTAACTCGTAATACTCAAAAGTAGTGAGCAATGCTAGGGAACAGGGGAGAATTAAAATTGCAGCGAGACAAAGGATTGCATTCTTGTTGCTAAAATGATAGCTGACAGCGATTGACGCTGCGTACAAAATCGCAAGTGCACTAAAAATTATGAAAATGTATATGAATGTAAAGGAACAGACAAAAAGCAAATAGCATAATACGATTGACGGAATTGCTGCTAAAATGATTTTCAGTTTCTTTTTTTTATTTCTAAATTTTGCTGTAAAAATTAATGCCAAAAGGCTTGGCAAAAAAATGCAGAACCCATAAATGTGTGAGTCTGTAACGACTAGTTTAAAAACTTCGAGCATGAATTTTATTATTAATTATAGGTTTTATTTAACAACGTACTGACTCAGCAATTGCTTTGTTTCTTCTGTCGGGAGTCCTTTTGTGCATTCTTTAAATTGATCATTGTTGTCTATGCTGAATCCTTCTACAGGTCCTTCTTTATAGTAAACTTGATCGTCACTTTTATCACGTGCGCTCAGCAAAAATTCAGCACTTTCTTCTTTGCATAATTTTTCGTTGATGAATCCCATTCTTTGTGTGTTTGTGCATGTCTTTCCATTGCTGGATATCGTTGAAATGTCGTTCATTCCTGTTGCGTCGAATTTAGGAGTAGAAACAATTTCAAAAAGTTGGTTGCCAATAGAGAACGATTGCTTTAAAAATTCTTTGGACTCCTTCTGTATTGTTTTTTCAATAAGCAGTTGCTTAATGACGACGTCGCCAATATCAAAACCAAAATTACGATATATAATTTTTCCGATGTTGATATCGGTTGGCTCTAAGTTGTCTGTATCGACGGTCGTAACGATATAAATGGAATCATTAGTAATTTTCATTGTTCTTGCGATGCCGCTTATGCCACCGATGTACTTAGTACACTTGATTTCTGTTTCGCCGAGAATCCTTTTGCAACCGGTGACTTTCCACGTACCGTAAATATCATTGTGGTCGTTGCTCAGCGACAAAGTTTCGTAATTATGGTATGTGTCAAGGAACTGTTGCTCGTCGGGGTTGTCTGAAACCTGTTTTTGGGCGGGACCCATCCAAAGCGAATCGCCAACAATCTTATAAGAGCCCGGATCCAAAGATTCTGGATATTTTTCCCAAGCGAATGTTTTTGTATCGGGGTGGTAATTGCATGCGTACGTTCCCTGATAAATCCGTCCTGTAGTTTCGTCGTATTTAATCGGGATGGCGTAAGTGTAACCTTCACCGAAATCTGCTGTCGATGTTTTGGAGTTATTGAGACCCGATGTCGGATTGTCGTCGCTGCAAGCCGCGAACATGAACATGCCGAATAGAACTGCGTAAATCTTTTTCATAGTAGTAATCCTTTACTTGTAAAAGTAATAATAATTGTTGCCTTAAGTCAATAAAAAAGGAGTATTGTCGAAACTTTGTAGCTGGGGTGTGTTCAATCTTGAAGAAAGAGCGATTTTTACCTATATTTAGCCTTCAAGGAGGCCCCTATGGCTAAAAATAAAGCGAAAGCGGTAGGCAAGGTTGCAGATTCCGCGAAGGAGAGCGCGATGTTACGCATGCGACGCATAGACGGCTCCCAGAACGGAGCCACGCTACGGACAAGAGTTGTCCGCGACAAGACAAAGTACAATCGAAATTTGAAATATAAGAAGTCCCTCGCCGATGCGGGGGATTTCGCTTTTTGTTACCGTATTTTTTTAATAGGCATTATGGGGAAGTTGATCTAATAAGGTTCTTGTTTCTTCATTGACAAGTTCTTTTAGACATTTATTGTAATCATCTGCAGAATGTGTAACATAAAAACCTAAAGGGACTCCATCTTTATATGTTTGACGGCTATGCTCACTAATATTACTGAGTAAAATATCTTTATTGCCTTCCAAACATAACTGTTTGGTTATAAAAGCTTTATTCGCATACGTTTCACATTTTTTTTCATTGCTTGAAAATGCTAGGGAAGAATACATTCCTGCTGAATCTAATCTCATGATGAAATTTCTTTCAAAAGGTTGGTTGTTTATGGAGAATGATTTATGGAAATATCCATCTGAATATATTTTAATAATTCCGTCTTTTTCTAGAAAGTAACTCATTGTTGGATCAAAACTGAAACCCAATTCTTGTAAGAGGGAATAACTGGTAAGGGCTCTTATATTTTCAAGTTCTTCATCTGTAAGTTGCACATCTGGAATTTGCGTTTCTTTAAACATCATCGTGATATAAACGGAATCCGGCGTGAATCTAAAAGCTTTATGATCTTCTATATAGTCATGGGCGTCTTGTGAACAATTGATTTCCGTTTTTCCAATAACTCTTGTACATGTTGTAACTGTCCACGATCCCAAAATACCGTTATTATCATTGCTTAGAGCCAATGTGTCTATGTTGTTGTATCTGTCATACCACGCTTGGTCTATAGAATCTTCGGATACTCGCCTTTCATGGGGGCCAATCCACATGGAATCGCCGATGATTTTGATTCTATTTTTGTATAGTGAGTTGTTGTTTTCTCCCCATGTAAATGATTCTGAATTTGGACTATAATTGCATGTGACCGTACCCATATTCAGAAGGCCTGTTGATTCGACGTATGTGTAGGTTGTTGCGAATGTGTAACCATTGCTCAAATCAGCGCTTGCAAATGAACTTGTCGGATTGCCAAACGAAGATGAACTTGTTTCGTTTGGAGGGTTTGTATTCGAAGCTGATGTTGTGCTTGATTCGAAGCAACCTGCAAGCAGGAGTGCTCCCGATAAAAGCGTAATTGAATGTTTCATAATCCAATCCTTTTTTTTATCAAACTAATTAAAAAGCTGGAATTACGAAAGTTGTAAAAATTTGTTTAAACTAAACTCCGCTTTTATTGCGCTTGTAATTTGTAATAAGCTTTTTTCGGCATCTTTGTGGAACGCTTTTGAGTGCGGCCTTTAACATCTACGATGCGGGCGTTTGTCGCGTTGTGTTTGATATTCACGCGATTCCTTGCAATGGCGGTGGTGCCGCTTTCTTCGACAGTTCCTTCGATGGGCTTTGCGCTTCCGTCGAGGTTTGCTTTGTAGGGGATGGTCGCGTCTTTCAAAAGTTTGTCGCCGGTGATGGTGAGCTCTGGCGATTCACTGTCGGCAATAGAAATTCCTGAGATGGTGTAGGTTGCTTCTTCGCCGGGCAAAAGTCCTTTGAGCGATTTATTGCTGCGCACGCCCTTCACGGTCACGTAGGCGTTGTGGTACAGCGGTGCTATGCCGATGTTCTTCACGCGTACGGCTGCAGAAATACTGTTGACCGCATAGCCCGTGATTTCGAACTTGTAACCCGCATAGGAACTGGCCTCAAAAACGCGTGATTTTGTGGCGTACTTGCCTTCGGGTGCATCGTTGCCGATGACGTATGTCATGTGGTATTTGCTGGCAGCACTTTCCCAAGTGACGCCGTAGAGTCCTGCGGGGTTCAGGAATTCTTTTTGGTCCTTGTCTTCGTAGTAGCTGATTTCACCGCCGGCGGGCGATGTTTTCCAGCGGTCTTTGCCGATTGTTTGCCAATTCTTTTCGTTGTCGCCGTCGCCCTGCGAAATGTCGTGTTCCTTATGCATAAAGGAATCGTCGAACAGCCCGAAGTTTAACGCTAGGAGCGTCTTGTTGCCGGCGATGGGCGAGTAGCTGTTGTCGGCGGCATCGATGGAAATGCTCCAAGGCGTTTCCTTGAATAATGTATCAAGATGCATTAGGAAATCGCGCTGGTAGTCCTTGGTCGGGAAGTTTGTGCCGAGATCGAGTTTGGTTCCGTAAATGTGGTATTCAGCCCAGTGCCCGAAGCCTGCCTGCACGAATGCAATACGCGGATCCTTGTCGTATTTCGCAGCGAAGTCAGCGTAGAATTGCTTGTAGAACCGCTGGAGTGCCGTGCTGCTCCAGTCGGCGTAGTAAGTGGGACCGTCGCCGCCTGGATTCTCGGAGAAAGTCTCCAAGTAATTGCTGTTGGTGAGGAAATAGTTGGGAACTGCTGTTGCGCCTTTCACATTTTCAGTGCAGTTGGGGGCGTTCTTGATGGTTTCTCCCGGATACTCAATGCGGAAGCGAACAATGGCTTGGTGCCCGCGGCTCTTGATATCGTCGAGCAATTTCTCGAAACTGCTCCAGTCATAATTGATTTTATCTCCGGTCTTGCCTGTCACCACGGCGCAGGGGAGGCAATACGAAAATTCCAACGATATGGATTTTTGCAAGTCTTTTTGGCTTTTGGCTTGGTCGGGCCAGAATACGATTCCTTTCATCGGCTCTAGCGTTTCAATGCTTTTGTTTAGCGCGACAGAACGCACTGCTGCTAAAGAACAAGTTGCGCACAAACCTGTTGATAATGCTGCGATTACAGCGCCTTTAAAAAAGATTTCTTTCACCTAACACACTCCTCTAAAGAATAAATCCTACCTAGAGGTAAAAATAATCTGATTTAATCAAAAAAGGATATTTAAATTCACTCCGGCGGCCGTTCCGAGAAGGTCTATTGTTGGTGTCAAGATGATTTTTGCGCCATCGTTCCCATTTTTCCGTTCGGAACGCTTGCATTTGTAGATGTCGTAGGCGCGTTCGTACGAGGCGCGTTTGCTATTCTCGCCGGTCCCTTTAATGATTGTATAGAGATTGTACGAAAGTCCAAAAACGCCAGCAACTGTAAGGCCAATACCTGCTATTTGTAGAGTTTGTCTATGAACTTCGGCCCAATCGTTTTTATGTTTACTGTTTTTAAATGCAATGACGGTTGTGAATATTCCAAATCCTGTTACGGTGCCGCTAATGATGCTCATGGTCGTTGCATTTCTGACTATGCTCTTTTCGGATTCAATCAGGTTTATGTAATATTCATCAAAATCAACTTGTGTAAGAGCTGCGTGTTGCTCGGCCTTGACGGAATCTTTTGCGAAAAATGCCGGGCGTGAGTTGCTGTTTGAATTGGCGGCTAGGCAGAACGCTGTTGCAATAAGCAAAAATGAAAAAATTCGTTTAAACATGTTTTCTCCATGAATAAAATATAAAAATAGACTACCGAAGGAAAACGCCGTAGAAACTTTTGTCTTTGATTCCGAGGGTAATTTGACAGAAGACAAATACATGCAAGGTGAGAGCAGCAAAAATGCACTTGTGCATTTTTATTGCCGAACCGCAGTGTATTGCGCTTTGCGCAACTCCAAGGATCTGAAAATTTTGTATGATTGGAGAGGTATGCCGGTTGAATTTACACAGATGCAACAACCTACGGGAAGTTTTGCTTTGAACTACTTCGGTGCTCGTTATCTCGACCCGATGCTCGGAATGTGGATTTCTGTGGATCCGAAGAGACAATTTGCAAGCCCGTATCTTTATGTGGGGTATGGGATGAATCCGGTGAATGGGGTGGATCCAGATGGTGAAGCTACGTATCAGATTGCTGTTTTTCTATAATGCTGTTTCAAGTGGTTTACAATACGGATCCACTGGGGCTTCTGCGTCTTTTATTATTGATGGAGCTTCTTTGCTCGTTGGTAAAGCCATTGATTCCCGTTTCCCATCTTTAACCCCTGGTGGAAGGGCTGTGAATTCTGTTCTTGCAAATCGCATGAAGCAGGCTGCATCGGTGGGTGCGCAAAATGCTGCCAATAATTTTTCTCATGATTTAGTTGACTTATTTTTGTCTCCTACTGATTTCCAGGAGGACTATATTCCATCAGCGTCAAGTGTAGCGACATCAGCATCAAGTGTAGCTCCAAAGGAGGATGATTAATGCATTTTTTGAGTCTTATTTTATGGATTTGTGTTTTAGTTGTTTTGTTAGTAACAAAAAAAGCGGGTATGTGTGGATGGTATACAACTAAAGACGATGATCCGTTGTCCTATTATTTATTTGTTGCTTTGGCAATTTGCGTAATTATATTTGAAATTTTATGTATTTTTGATATAATTAATTTTTAATTAATAGTGTCCGGTAAATGTTTTTACTTACAGAAGTAATCTGACTAAGAACGACCTCCATTTCCGGGAGTCGCCTCTTTGGGTTGTTTTTTAATTTGTTGTAAACAATAAATCAAAAAAGCATCATGGAATATAGAAGTTTTACCGGACTGCCGCAACTCGCTCACGTTCTTGTACACGTACCACATCAGCGATGCAATGAAGAGGCAACCGTCATGTACTCGCTCAATGAACATCCGACCGGTGGCGAATATACCTACGAAAGCAGGACGAACAGGCTCAAGTCCGTAGCTGCTAACATGGGTGGTGAATCTGCCGATAATCGCAACATGTCCGATTCGGACAACTTTGTGTATGATTCCGAAGGTAATTTAACCGAGGATAAATCCAAAGGCTTGAAAATTTTGTATGATTGGAGAGGTGTGCCAATCGAATTTAAATGCGTTTTGCGGATAAAATAAAAAAACAGACCGCTTGAGTGCGGTCTGTCTTTTCTCGATTTTGTTGCGAGTTTGTATTAAATTGCTTCGGCGGCCGCCTTCAAATCAGCAGCCTTGTCGGTCTTTTCCCACGTGAAGCGAGCGCCCGTGCGGCCGAAGTGACCGAGGGCGGCTGTTGCGACAAAGCCCGGCTTGCGGAGATCGAGCATCTTTTCGATGCCAGCCGGAGAAAGGTCGAAGTTCTTGGCGACAATTTCTTCGATCTTGCGGTCGTCGATCTTGCCTGTGCCAAACGTGTTCACGAGTACAGAAACCGGCTTGGAGTAACCGATGGCGTAAGCGAGCTGGACTTCGCAACGGTAGGCGAGGCCTGCAGCAACAATGTTCTTTGCCACGTAGCGAGCGGCGTAAGCTGCACTGCGGTCCACCTTGCTCGGGTCCTTGCCGCTGAATGCGCCACCACCGTGACGACCCATGCCACCGTAGGTATCGACGATGATCTTACGGCCAGTGAGGCCGCAGTCGCCGTGCGGGCCACCGACAACGAACTTGCCGGTCGGGTTCACGAGGTAACGGGTCTTCTTGTCCAAAAGCTTTGCCGGAATCACCTTCTTGATGAGCTTTTCGATGATTTCCTTTTCGATCACGGAATGCTTGAGTTCCTTGCCGTTTACCTTTTCGTCGTGCTGGGTAGAGATGACAACAGTATCAACGCGGACCGGCTTGTCGTTTTCGTCGTATTCCACAGTCACCTGGGACTTGGCGTCCGGACGGAGCCACTTGATCTTGCCCTTTTCGCGGAGGTTCTGGATTTCTTCCATGAGCTTGTGGGCGAGGCTGATCGGGAGTGGCATGAGTTCCTTGGTTTCCTTGACGGCGTAACCGAACATCATACCTTGGTCGCCTGCACCCTGCTTGTCATCTTCCTTGCCATCGGCTGCCTTGGCATCAACGCCCTGAGCGATGTCCGGAGACTGCTTGTCCATAGCGACGAGCACGGCGCAGCCCTTGTAGTCGAACTGAAGGTCCGGGTTCACGTAGCCAATGTTCTTGATGGTGTTGCGAGCAATTTCTTGGAAATCAATAACGGCCTTGGTGGTAATTTCGCCAGAGATAACGACGAGGCCTGTGTTCACGAGGGTTTCGCAAGCAACACGGCTGTTCGGGTCTTGGGCGAGGCAGGCGTCGAGGATGGAGTCGGAAATCTGGTCGGCAACCTTGTCCGGGTGGCCTTTAGAAACGGATTCAGAAGTAAAAAGATAATGTGCCATTTGGGGCTCCTATAAAAATTCTTTGAATTATCTATGCATAAATTTAACTAAATGCATAGAGCGTGTCAACGCGAAATAGCTCCGGTTAGCTTTTTTTCACTCAAAAATGGGGGGCGCTGTTGTAAATTAAAATTTTGTATTTATATTTTCTATTGCTAACGATAATATGTTAGGTGGCGGAGAGAGAATTCTGGCATGGTGCCGGGATGTTTTTTATCAATAAGGAGAGTATATGGATTTGTCATTTATTTCTGCATGGTTGGACGACCTGTTGGAACCAAAATCATTTAATGATTATTGTGTCAACGGTCTCTGCGTCGAAGCTAGTGACAAGGTTTCCAAGATCGTGACGGGCGTGAGCTTGCGAGACCAATTGATTGATGCCGCCATTGCCGAGAAGGCTGACTGTATTATCGTACATCATCCGAATGGCTTTTGGAAAGGCGAACGCCTGCTTCCGGTTGGAAAGTTCGGTGAACGTATCCGCAAGCTTATGGTGCACGGCATTTCTGTGTTCGGTTTCCATTTGCCGCTCGACGGCCACCGTGAAATAGGAAACAACGCCGTCATCGCTAAGAATCTGGGACTTAACCCGGTTCATGAATTTGCTTACGAAGGCATGAGGCCTATCGGCGTGATTGCCGAATGGAACACCCCTGCGACAAGAGAAGAATTTTTGGACTGTCTTGATGCTGCTTTTGAACATGGTGTGCAGAATAAATTCTTCTACGGCTCTGAACAAATTAAGCGTGTGGCGATTTGTAGCGGTAGTTGCAGCGCATCTGCTGTACGTGAAGCTATGGAAAAGAATTGCGATGCTTATGTTACTGGTAGCATCAAGGAAGAAATCCCTATATTCTGCCAAGAAAACGGAGTCAATCTGGTTTCGTGCGGGCACCACAGATCCGAAATTTTTGGCGTGAGTGCGCTTGCCGAAAAGATTCAAACCGAGCTAAGTATTCCGACAAAATTTGTCGATTGCGATAATCCGGTTTAGATTTTTTTTGTGTAAATGAAAAAACTGGGAAAAAAAGGCCTTAAACGACGCTAAATTAAGTGATATTGCGCAAAAAAATGGCTTGTAATAAAAAAATAGGGATAAATCCTTTGAAATTTTCGTGCCATTTATTTACATTATCCCTTGATGAATTTCGTTAAGGCCTCCATACATTTTCAGAAGTCGTCACGGACGTTGACCGTGAAAATGCCTTCGTTCATTCTTCGCGGTTCGCTTTTTGCGCGAATCGTCGTTGTTGTAGGCTTTATCCTTTTCCTTGTCCAAATTCTTTCGACATCAGTTTATGATGGTGTCTTGAAGCATGCTTTTGCAAGTCGTCAAAAGCTGAACAAGGAACTTTCGCAAATCCAGAGCACGGTGGATTACATTTCCAATACGTCTAAGGATTTCTTCAAGGCCGAAAAAATGCTCCATGCAAAGCTCGGTCTGCCGCTGCCGGACGAAGCATCCCGTAAGCTTTCGACAGGTGGTCATATTGAACCGAATGTCCAGCTTTTGCGCAAAAGTTCCCCGGTGTTTGAACGTACCGCTACGATGCACGAAGATGTTTGGCGCATTTTTGGGCAAATCCAGAACAACGAAAATTCTTTTAATGCTCTGACTAAATATATCGACCAGAGCCGCTCCGTTTTACGCTATATTCCGTCTATTTCTCCTACAAACGGTCGTTATGCTTCTGCCTTTGGTCCGCGTGTCCATCCTGTGACCGGTGAAGTGGGCAAAATGCATCAGGGCATAGACATTTCTAACGATCGTTGGACCCCGATTTATGCGCCGGCAGACGGCGTGGTTGAAATTTCCCAGCTGAGTTCCTCTTTTGGGAATTTTGTAGTCCTGAATCATGGCAATGGCCTCAAGACCCGTTATGGGCATATGCAGATGTCTGCCGTGACTCCGGGACAGTTTGTACATCGTTATCAAATTCTTGGCTATATGGGCAATACTGGACGTTCTGTTGGTCCGCACCTCCATTATGAGGTTTGGAAAAATGGTGTTCCGGTGAACCCTCTTCCTTATATTCTCCCTAACGACTATGAAGTCGACTAAATCTCGCTAGCGTTTTACGCTTGAGGGGCGCGCCCTGGGGAGGGTGTCGTGAATAAATGTGGTGTCTTGCCGGTCGCTGTGTGCGGCTTGGCTTTTTATGCATCGGCATTTTCATGTCCGATGTTTGTAGAATTTTTCCCGGATCCTAAAAATGTTTCAGACCTGGAGGGTGAGTATGTCGAAATTCGGCTTGACGAATTTCGAGGGGATTCGCTTTTTGTGCGTTTTGAAAGCAGGGAAATTTTGGCGTTTAAGTGGCCGGAGGCCGAACGTTTGGTGCTGGTGCACGATTCGTCGCTGTGTCCACCGCGAAAAAATGTAGCGTGTGGCATGCTGGGGAAGGTTTCGCTCCCGAATTCTAGAGAATCCGTCTGGAGGGTTTGGTCAGGCGTGTGCTCGGATTCTGTGACGGTCCCACAGCCTAAGCCGGGCAAGTCGATTCAGCGCGTGGGGCTTACGGACGAGTGGGTGTATGTTGCTGGGTCTATGGGCGTGGGTGACTCGGAATACGAGCTTGGTGTAGAAGAGGATTCGCTATTGGCTTTGGCGGGCGAGCTAGGCAAGCAGGGGCGTTTACTGCGCATGACGGAGATTCATCATTGTCCGGAAGAACCGATGCCGGAGTGGGTGGAACTTTATAATGCGGGCGGGTATGCGCTCCCGTTGCAGGAGTTCCGCTTTTGCGATCGCGGTGGAGCTTTAGGGAATGCGCGGGATTCGATTCTGCCTTACCAGACAATGCTAGTGAGCAAGGATACGTCTGCTTTGCGTGAAGTTCTTGGAATTCCCGATATACGCATGATTCAAGTATCGCTAGGTTATTTGAGTAACGTAGAAGGCTCGATTCGCCTTTGTTTCCGTAATGATGTGATCGATAGCGTTTATTGGAACAAAGGAACTGTGGCATGCCCGTCGGGATTCAATCCGTTGACGGGGAAGCGCGAGTTTACTCCGGGGTTCCAGAAAAAGATGGGCTCGGGGAGTGCTGCTGTAAATGCGCCGGGGACGAGTTCGGGAAGTGCTGTAAATGCGTTGGGATGCGCTAAAGAAAATGTGCCGAAAAATATGCTGGAAAATGTGCTGCTTACGTACAAACTTTCATCACGCGTGATCTCGAAAAAGGGCTCCGCTCTTCGCATACGTGTAGAATCGGAACATGATGTAACGCTAGCTCTTTTGGATTCTGCGGGGCGTCGCGTTTGGAAGTCGATCGTTTCAGCGATGTCGAATGAATGGGTGAAAGTGCCTGCGCAGGAATACCTTGGAATCGGCGTTGGTTATGTGGCTTTATCCGTGGGGGAGTACGAAAATGTGGTCGGTATTCTTGTTCGCCCGTAGGCTTGCTTGGAGTTACTATGAATTTATGCGAAACTGCGCTTGGGAAAACAGTGTGTTAAAGAAATGCGCGAGACCGTTGCTTTTGTTTGTTGCTTGGTTCTGTTTCGCGATTCCTTGCTGCCATGCTACCGAAGGCCATGCCTCGTTTGCATCCCTCCTTGCAGGCGGGCTTTCGCCTGTCGGGCTTGGCGGGTATTATTCGACTCCTGCGCGTTATGCGGATCCGTCGTATAGCCTTTCGTATTACTGGATGGATGAAGTCGATGAATCTTCGTGGAATCTGTCGCTGGAATTTGGGAGCGATACATACCGCGTGGGTGCTTTTTTTGCATTCCTGTCCATGGATTCGCTGTACCGGAATTTGTATTCAGAATTCTCGTATGCTCGCTCGTGGAATCGCTTTGTATTTGGCGCGAGTTACGGGCTTGATATGGAGTGGGTGCCAGGCGAGGAATTTTGGTCGCGTCATCGTTTCAAGTTGGGGCTCAATTACAAATGGCGAGAAATCCATTTGGCGGCGATGCTAAGCGGTTTTATGGATGAGGGGGTTGCGCCTGTGTTGGGCGTTCACTGGATGACGGATGAGACTATTTCGGCTTTCGCGGAATGTGATTTCGATTATTTGTATGTGGGTGCGAATTTTCGCTGGAAATTTGCGGAAATAAGCACTTCTTACCGGTTCCCTGATTTTGCGGTGGCGGTTCAACTTTCGTTTAATGCCGGGCGCTACGGAGCTTCGTATGCGCGGGGTTTCAAGCACAATTCTTTGGGATGGAATGGCGTCCATGTTACGCGCTGGCTTAAAGATGAAAGGAGGAAATTTAACTAATTTTGTTATATGAAAAAAGTCGTCCTTTTATTGCTTGCTTTGTCTGTATTTTCTGTGGCGAAACCTGCTAAAACGCAGTCAAAACCGAGTGCTGAAAAAAAGGCAAAGACCGAAGTCGAAGTAAAGGACGAAACTCCGGCAGCCGAAGCGAATGCTGTGCCAGAAACGCCTGCTTCAGATTCAAAGCCTCTAGAGCAAGATGAATCGTTGAAAGATTCAACGTTTGCACTGTACATTCATCCGTTTAACTTTATGGTACCGTATTCGCATTTTTGGGGTGGTATCAATGTTCCGGAGGGATTTACGGACTATCCGTTGTTCAATTTGACGTTTGAATGGAAGTTGATGGAGAAAATTTCTCTGATTTCTGCACCGCATTATGTACGTGTGGATCGAGAAAGAAAACACGATCGCTACAAGATTCATGATATCGGTTTGCAAGAAAGTTTCCGTTTGTATGGCGTTGGTGGCAGGCGTTGGCGCTATTTCCAGGCAGGGCTTTTGGTGAACCATTTGCATATTCATTCGAACCGCGATGGTAGTTTTGATGGCTGGCTTTACGGCTTTATGTGCAGTGGTGGTTTCAAGAAAGTCCTGAATAATGGGGAAGGATTCTTGGGGCGCTTTGCGTTTTTTGTCGATGTCGGTTTAGGTTATGCCTGGACGAGCGACTTTGCTGCGGAACGCAAGGGCAAATACTTTGAGATGGACAAGGGACTTGTCATCGATGTGAACGCCGCGTTCGGATTCCAGATTTAGGATCAATTAGGAATTCGGATTTCGTAATTCGGAGTTAAACGCAAAAGAAAGCTCTTCTCATTCAAGAGGGGCGAATTTTGTTTGTTTCGCATTCGCTCAACAAACGAAAAGTCCTCTCTTTCGAGAGGGGCGGATTTTGTTTGTTTCGCATTCGCTCAACAAACGAAAAGTCCTCTCTTTCGAGAGGACTTTTTCGCGGGATAGACGAGGCTTGAACTCGCAACCTCCGGCGTGACAGGCCGGTGCTCTAACCAAAATTGAGCTACCACCCCAAATCGTTTCCGATTCTTCGGTAGTGGACGATAACGGATTCGAACCGCTGACATTCTGCTTGTAAGGCAGACGCTCTGAACCAGCTGAGCTAATCGTCCAAATAATTACTTGTTTTCATCCTTACCGCTGAAGAGAATTCCAAGAGGAATAATCACAACGTAAGCAATCGTCAAGATAATCGGTGCAACCGAGAGGCTAATTGGATTATCGGCAGGACCTGTGGCCAAGCAAATAAACCCGATAACGAGTAGTAAAATGCCAATAGCTATAAGAACAAGATTCTTTTTATTTAACATTTTCTACAACCTCAAGATTACGTGCCAAATATACAAATATTCAGGATCTTGTCAACCGAAAATGCGTGTTTTTTTGAAAAAAAGTGAAAAAATTTGCGAAAGGGGATGTTTGCATAAAAGAGGACTTTACGATGTTGTGTGTAAAGGATATTTCTTCGCGTGTCTCCGCGGTCGCTGTGCTGGGGACGGCTTTTGAGTGATTGATAATGCGTACGGAGACTCTGCAAAACGAGTGTGGGGAACAATGTAAGGGAAACTGCACTGGATCCTTCGCGATGCTCAGGATGACGTTGTGGGTGTCGTGTAAGGTAGCCCCGGAATAAATCCGGGGTGACAATGCATAAACGAAAAGTCCTCTCGAAAGAGAGGACTTTTTCGCGGGATAGACGAGGCTTGAACTCGCAACCTCCGGCGTGACAGGCCGGTGCTCTAACCAAAATTGAGCTACCACCCCAGTGGTTTTTGTTTTGTTTGTTGGGTCTTTCAACCGAACGACCCAAATATAAAAAGATTAAATCACACTGTCAAGGGTTATTGGTTAAAAAAGTGATTTTTTTTGAATTCCTTTAAAAAAAATGTCCGGTTTGAGCCGGACATAACTAATTGATCTTTAAAATGACTGCTTAGCAATTTTATTGGAACCTGCCTTGCGTCAGGATGACGTTTAAAAGGCGAGGAATATTTTTCTATAGGTTTTGCTAACTCTGCTAAGCTCTAAGTTTACCTGCTACCAACTTACCGCTGTCCCGGATATTTGACGCGCGTATGGTACGTTCCGTCAAGACTGTGGAGGAATGCTTCTTCGAGCTTTGAAAGTTCTTTTACAGACAAATTGCTTTCATTGAATTGCCCGTCCATGAACTTGTCCAAAATAGTCTTGTGGATCATGGATATGAGTGCTTCGGAAGAGGTGTCTGTCATGGAACGACTAGTCGCCTCGATGACGTCGGCAAGCATGAGGATTGCTGTTTCCATGCTTTGCGGGCGCGGGCCCTTGTAGCGGAAATCTTCTTCCTTAACTTCTTTACCAGTTTCCTTAGCGAGTTCTTTAGCCTTGTGGTGGAAGTATTGGATGAGCGTTGTGCCGTGGTGTTCCTGAATGCCTGTGGTGACAAGTTCCGGAATCTTGTATTCCTTGGCGAGCAAAATGCCTTGAGAGACGTGGCCCGTCAAGATTTTTACGGACTGGTAGGGATCAAGGTTGTTGTGAGGGTTCACGCCTTGCTTCTGGTTTTCGGTGAAGTATTCCGGGCGCATGGTCTTGCCCAAATCATGGTAAAGCGCCATGACGCGGACAAGGAGCGAGTTGGCGCCAATGGTTTCGGCGACGCTTTCGGCAAGGTTCGAAACCTGGATGCTGTGGTGGAACGTGCCCGGTGCGAGTTCAGAAATGCGCTTGAGGGCAGGTCTGTTGAAGTCGGACATTTCCATGAGCGTAAGGACTGTCGTAATGCTGAAGACTCTTTCGACAACGTGGATCAAAAGCACGGACGCGACTGCGGTAAAGATGATGATATTTGCGCTTGCTGCAATGAGCGTCTGGTAGAATGTCACGAAGCTGAATCTATTGCGGAGGAGTAGCATTATGCTGATGGCAGCGGCTGCGGCAACGACGCCTGCAATCATGCTCCAGGCAAACTGCACACGGTAGCGCATGCGGAAGAGCGGCGAGATGACGGCGATATTGACAAGAAGGCTCGTGAGTGTTGCTGCAAGATCGTAACCGTTCAAAATGCCAAAGAAACCTGCAGAGAACGTTGCAAAGGCAAGGCCCATGCGGAAGTCGTAGAGCACAACGGCAATCACTGGCGTAAACGTAATCGGGTACAGCCACATGAAGTCGATGGCGTCGGGGAGAATGCTATCGGGCCTGTTGAGCGTTCCGGAAAGGTTATGGATAATCCAGAAGGCGAGGAGCTGCAATACTGTCAAGAATACGAGGCTCCACAATTGGCGCGGTGTCTTGAACATGGTGCGCGTCGGCGTGTAGAGGCTGAACATGATGAGGAGCGTAATGATAATAACAAAGACAAGCACGTTGCCGTAAGGGGCCGTGAGCATTTTAGAATTTTCTTCGTTCTGCTGGGCTTGTTGGAGGGCATCGATTTTTTCCAAGATTTCCTTGGTGATGGGGGCGCCCTGTGCCACGATTTCCATGCCGCGCGGAACCATGCCTTTGATTAAGGTGACTTTGTTGCTGGCATCAAGCTTGCGAGCTTCGGTTTCTTTTTCGAGATAGAAAATGTTAGGGCTGGTAAATACATAAAGGGCTTCGTAGAAGGCACTCTGCAAACCTTGTTCCGTGGAGAACGAACTCTGCAATTGGCCGAAAGCTTCGTCAATGCGGCGTTGCATGGGCTGGATTTCGTTGATGTCCAGCGTGTTTTCTTCGTTGTCCTTGATAAGCGAAATCGTCGGCTTGTTATAAATGAGATTCTTGATTTGCTTGATATTGTAGCTATTGCAGAACAACGTCACTTCGGTTTCGGTTTTGGCGAGGAGCGTGTTCGAAACGCCTTTTTGCATCATCTGGTAGTACACGGACATCAAGGAATCGCGGGCAACGGCGTTTGTGCTGAGCGGCTTGATGGCTGTAATGGATAGGCGTTGCTTTAGCTGGTCGTAAATGCGAGAAGTTTCTTGGACTTTCTCCTGCATCGAAACACTACCGTCATCTTTGCTGGAGCTGATGACGTATTGCAATTTGCCGTACTGTTCCAACTTTTTGAGGTACTGTTCCAGTTCGCGCAGCAGGCGTGTCGTTTCGTCGGCGTTGAATTCGAAAATGGCATTCACCTTCTCGGCGGCACGAGCTTTCTCGTTCTGAATTTCCTGTTCGGTTTTCGGAACTTCGAACTTGAACGGCGCGACAATCGTTCTCGTACTGAGCTGACCCAAGTGCGGGCGTTCGGCGCGGAGAGCTATGTTCTTGTCGGGAAACAAGATAATGGCAATGAGGATTAAAATAACCCAGCCGATAAACAGGTGAATTTTTTTCTCTTTCTTGTTCATTTAATACTCTTCTACTTTTTAAGCTCGTTCTGTTCGTAAGCTAGCAAAATGTCTTTGACTAAATGATGGCGAAGGACGTCGGTAGCGCTAAATTCGACTTCGGCGATTCCATGGATCCCCTTGAGGATTTTCATGGCGTGTTCCAGACCGGAAACTTGCCCCTTGGCGAGGTCAATTTGGCTTGTGTCACCGGTGATAATCGCCTTACTGTGGGGGCCGAGGCGGGTGAGGAACATCTTCATCTGGGCGGTTGTCGTGTTTTGAGCTTCGTCCAAGATGATGAACGCCCGTTTTAAGGTGCGGCCGCGCATGTATGCGAGCGGGGCGACTTCAATCGCGCCTGTTTCTTCGTAACGGCGCAACTTTTCCGTCGATAACAGCTCGGAGAGGCTATCGTGGATGGGGCGGAGGTATGGCGCAATTTTTTCTTTCAGGTCGCCGGGCAAAAATCCAAGCGATTCGCCGGCTTCGACGGCGGGGCGCACAAGGCAAATGCGTTCGGCTTCGCCACGTTCGAGGCTTGCAACAGCAAGCGTTACGGCGAGGAACGTTTTACCTGTACCGGCAGGGCCTTTCGCAAAAATGATGTCGTTGTTTTCGACCGCCTTGACCAGCTCTGCTTGTGCTGGAGTCTTTGCAGAAACGCTGATGCCGAACCTGTTCCTGAAGATAGGGCTTTCGGGAATAGCTTCGGTAAAGGGCGCTTCTTTGGGGCCGAGCATTCGCTCAAGCTGGGTGGCGTCCAAAATCTCGCCGTTGCGCGCGGCGATTTTAAGTTGGTCGAGAATTGCGAGAATGCCTGACATGTCGGCGTCTTCGAGCGGGACAATGTCGAGTCCCGGAAGGCGGGTGCGTATTTCAACGCAAAAACGGCTCTCCAGTAATCGGAAAACCGTTTCACGTTCGCCTGAAATAACTCGTTTCAGGTTGTCAGACAGTGAGTAATGCCTTATACTACTCTGCATCTGTGGAAGGTTGCTGAATCGGAAGACCAAGCTTGGTTCTTGCTTCGAAGATTTCCTTGCGGAGCTTGTGGTTGTCTTCGTTTGCTGCAGAAGCTTCGTCCTGAGTCTTCTTCAAAGTCTTTTCGTTGATGACTTCCTTCGGCGGTTCCTTCTTTACCGGTGCAGCCGGCTTTGCAGATTCGGACTGGTTGTCGCTGTAACCCGTGTAAGAAGTGGATTCGGAGGAGGATTCGTTGCTTCCCGTATAGCCAGTATCGCTGCTGCCAGAGTTAGAAGAACCTGCGCAAGCCGAGAAAAGTGCTACAGAAAGAGAGGCGAGAACTAATTTCCATTTTTTAAGAGACATTATTTAAGCTCCATTCTAGTCTTTGATGGCTAAAATATATATAGTTGTGGCAGAAAAAATGTTAAAAAAGGTAAAAATTGAGTATGCAATCACGAAAAACCGATGTTCAGACCTATTCTCAGGTCTTTTTATCGTCTAAAAACTACGATTCCAAGAAAATTTATGCGAAAAGACGACTGTCTTTGATGAAAAAACTGGATTCGTTTTGCGTTTTTGCAGGAATGCCCGTTGAACCGGGGGGCGAGGAAGCCTTTGTTCAAACTTGGACGCGCTTTGTGCAGGATCCGGCGTTTTTGTACATGACCGGCGTGAATCAGGCGGGTTGTTATTTAGTTTTGGACCCGCGTAAATCTCGTTCGACGCTTTTTGTGCCTAAAAAAGATCCGTTCAAAGAATTCTGGGTGGGAAAACGCCTTGGTTTTGTTGATGGCGAAGATGTTGTTTCTCGTTTGACGGGTATCGATGAGGTTCGACCGGCTGAGGATGTGTGGACTTTTGTAGAATCGCTAGCGGTGGAATATTCAACGGGTAAGGATGCCGTGGACCATGCTTTTGCGTTCTATTACGAAAAGTTCGAAGGCGACCACAACGAAAAGCTCAAGGTCAAGATGAAAAGCGTGCTTCGTCGCTTTAAAATGAGCGTGACGAGCTGCGCGGACATGCATTTCGAAGACCGCCTGGTGCTGGAATCGGAACGTATTGGTGACGCCCGCGTGGCGCAGACGATTACGGACGATGCTTTCCGTGCGCTGTTGTCTGCGATGAAAAACATGAAGACCGAACGTGATGCCGCGCTCTACCTGAACTACGAAATGCAGCGCCGTGGAGACGGCGACCTTGCTTTCCCGACGATTGCTGCTGGCGGCAAGAACGCTTGCTGCTTGCACTACGTGAAGAATGACGAAGCGCTCCGCGATGGCGAACTTATCCTCTTCGACTTTGGTGTGCGGTTCGGTACCTTGCATAGCGATATCTCGCGTACAATCCCGGTCAATGGCAAGTTTGACCCACTTCAAAAAATGTTGTACGAAATCGTGCTGGAATCGGCGAAGGTGTACCAGCGCTTGGTGCGCCCGGGCGTTTCACTGAAAGAAATTGGCATGATTTGCTGGGAGTTCATCATGATGGAACTCGACCGCCGACTCGTAAAGGGGGCGCGCGGAAGCTTTGAATTGCTGTATGAAAAGAGGCCGCATGGGGTGAGCCACTTTATCGGGGAACATATCCACGAAGGAGACCCTGGTTCCCGTTCCTTGGATGTGGTGCTCAAGCCGGGGATGCTCATCTCTTGCGAGCCGGGTCTTTATGGCGATTTTACGGCGATTATTGAAGGCAAGCGTTACTGCGAAAGTATCGGAATTCGCATAGAAGATGATTTACTTATTACAAAAAGCGGATTTGAAAATATTTCGGAGCTTATTCCACGTACAGTGGAGGATATTGAGGCTCTAATGAGGTGATTTTTCTATCTTTGGAGCTATATAACATTTTGCAAAAAAATGAGGATTTTGTAAATGTGGAAAGTTAAAGGTGCTGTAAGATTCTTCTTATCTGTCCTTGCTACAGCTTTTGTTCAGGCGGGTGTATTTATTTACGCTCAAAAGATTCTTTCCGGATCGTTCTTTGCGAAGGATGGTATCATCTGGCAGAGCTTCATGCTCCAAATCTTTTTCCTTGCTCCATACGTGTTGATGGTGTTCTTCGCTGGGTTCTTCACCAATAAGTTCTCGAAGAACAAGGTGATGGCATGGTCGTCACTCATGATGACGCTATTTGTGATAGCGCAGTCGGTCTTGGTGACGGTCGATAGCCCGCGAGTTGCTTTCTGGCTTTCGATTGGGCTTAGCTGCGGTTTTGCCATCCACAGTGCTGCAAAGTATGCGATTGTCAAGGAAATGTTTGGCGTGAGGAACTTGAGCTACGCAAACGCATTTCTGCAAATCTTTAGCATTAGCGGTATTATTGCTGCATCGTGGCTTGCGATTGTCGGCGTGAACCTCATTAACCTTGACCAGCTCGTGTCTTACGAAGCCGTGCGCCGCATTACCTCCAAGTCCGTTGTGATTCCGTGGATTCTTACTGCGGTGAGCGTGCTTGGGACGATTGCGAATTTCATGATTCCTCGCGTGAAGTATCAAGACCGGAACGTGAGTATCGACAAGGTCAAGCGCCACTTGAGTCTCGGTTTCCGTGTGCCGACGCTCCGCGCTTCGATTATCGCGCTTTCGATGTTCTGGGCTTTGGCTCAGGTGTTTGTTCTTGTGTACCAGGACGTTTCTGGCTCCTCGACCGTGGACATGATGCAGGATTACATGTCGTTTGCCATCGTGGGCCTCATGATTGGTACGATTGTGGCGGCGCATTTCTCCAAGGACTTTATTGAATCGGGCTTTGTTCCGCTTGGAATGTTTGGCGCTTCGATCTGCATGTTCCTTGTGCCGTTCCTTGTGCATCCGGTTGCTCTCGTGCTTCTCTACTCTTTGACAGGTTTCTTTGGCGGTCTCATTCTCGTGCCGGTCAATGCGCTGTTGCAGTACAATACGCGTCCGAACAATTCCGGTTCCGTGATTGCTCTTGCGAACCTGATCCAGGCCGTTGTGCTTGTGGCGTTCTTATTCGTGTTTACGATGCTGGTGCGCTTTACGGATATTCGTCCGCAGAACTACTTTATTGGCCTTGCTGTTATTTCGGTCGGTGTGTTTATCTGGTCGATTTACAACTTGCCGCAGGCCATGCTCCGCACGCTTCTCCGCTTTGTGTTCAGCCGTTACAGAATCCGCGTCTTGAATGTGCAGAACATTCCGAACGAAGGACCGATCCTCCTCGTGGGTAACCACCATAGCTTTATCGACTGGGCGATGGTGCAGATGGCGTCTCCGCGTCCGCTTTGCATTGCAAGCAATAAGGACCATTTCGACAAATGGTATTTGCGCGCTGTTCTCAAGCGCCTGGGCATGATCCGCATTGACAACCGTAACCCCAAAATTGCGATGGACAAGATTCACGAAGTGCTCCTCGCAGGTAAGGCTGTCTTGATTTTCCCGTCGGGCGAAGTGTCCAAGTCCCCGCACGTGGAACCGTTTACGATTGATTATTCATCCGCTGTTGATGGTACAAAGGCTCAGATTATCCCATTCTACATTCAGGGGTTGTGGGGCAGTAACTACAGCTACAGTTCTTCCAATATGTATGGTGCTTCGGCTGAACGCTCTGTCACTGTTGCCTTTGGTGATGCTCTTCCGGCCGATACGCCTCCTAACGAAATTCGTGCCATTATTCGCCGTATTTCCATTGATGCTTGGAACTATGCCGTTTCGTTTGTCCATCCGATTGCCGATAGCTGGATTCGCACTTACAAGAAGTACGTGAAAAACGGACCTGCTATTTATAGCCCGGATGGGGCTCATTTCTCGGGTTACAAGTTGATGGGTGCTGTGATGGCGTTCCGCGGTTACCTCAAGAAGACGCTTCGCAAGCATGAACAGAATGTGGGTATTATGCTCCCGCCGAGTCCGGCTGGCGTAATTGTGAACCTTGCTCTTTGGACGCTTGGCAAGACGAACGTGAACCTGAACTACACGTCTTCGGTTGATAACGTGAAATTCTGCTGCGATCGCGCTGAATGTTCGACTGTCATTACGAGCCGCCAGTTTGTCCAAAAGTTGAAGGCTCGCGGTAGTGATTATTCTCAAGTGGCTTCGGACAAGGTGCGTTTACTTTACGCCGAAGACATGATGAAGGAAATCCCGAAGGCAAAAATCGCCGCATTCCTTGTGCTATGCATCTTGATGCCGAGTTGGCTTATTCGTTTTGTGTTCGTGAAACGTCGCTCATTAGACGACAATGCTTGCATCGTGTTCAGCTCCGGTTCCGAAGGTACGCCGAAGGGTGTGGAGCTTTCGCAGCGTAACTTGATGGGTAACATCCAGCAGCTCGCTTGCATTTTGAACGTGAGCCGTGGCGATGTGATGCTTTCGGAACTCCCGTTGTTCCATAGCTTTGGCCTTACGGTAACAACGCTTTTGAACCTCACGGAAGGTTGCCCGATTGTGGCTGTGGCTGACCCGACCGATGTGAAGACCATGTCTCGCGTTTGTGCGGAATTCCAGGTGACATTCCTCATTGCTACTCCGACGTTCCTCCGCGCCTTTACGGTGAGCCGCTATGTGCATCCGTTGATGTTCAAGTCGGTGCGTATCATTATTGCCGGTGCCGAAGCTTTGCGTCCAGAACTTGCGACTGCATTCCGCCTCAAGTTCGGTAAGGAAATCTACGAAGGTTACGGCTGTACCGAAACGGCTCCGGTGGCATCTGTCAATACCGAAAATACTTTGTTCGATGACTACACCACGTTGCAGGTGAACAACAAGCCGGGAACTGTGGGCCCAGCACTTCCGGGTACGCAGTTCTTGATTGTGGACCCCGAGACGAACGAACCTTTGCCGACTGGCGAAGCTGGCATGATTCTCATTGGAGGTTGCCAGGTGATGAAGGGCTACCTCAAGGACGAAGACCGCACGAAGAGTGTGATTGTGCAGAAGGATGGTGTTCGCTATTACCGTACGGGTGACAAGGGCTATCTTGACGAAGACGGATTCTTGACGATTGTGGACCGTTACAGCCGCTTTGCGAAGCTTGGTGGCGAAATGGTTAGCCTTGGTGCGGTCGAAAAGAAGATTCAGGATACGCCGGTGTTGCAGGGCTGCGATTACGTTGTAACGGCAATCCCAGATGCCACCAAGGGCGAAAAAATTGTTCTTTTGTACCAGGGCGAAAAGGATCCGAAGGACGTGCTTTTTGAACTTCGCGCGAGCGGTATGCCGCCCCTTATGCTCCCGTCTGCAGCATTCAACGTCGAAGTGATGCCGAAGCTTGGTTCTGGCAAGGCGGACTATGTCACCGCGAAGAAGATGGCTAAGGAATTGGTGGAAGCTAAGAAGTAGGCGGCGGAGCCGTAGTTGCTAGTTGTTGTCGGTTGTTGTTAGATTATTGTTTGGCGGCTACACCGCGATCAATAAGACTGATGACACCGGCCAGTGACCACAGACAAGAAGGAAAAAGGAGAATGTAAACAAATGAAAGGCTTCACTCCCATACGCACGGTGCGTTTCATTGCTTCGCTTGTTGCTATTTTTGGCATGATACTTTTTGCCTTTGAGCGCATATTGACCATGGTTTATGGTATTGCTGCCAACGCCGTGCGGACGGGGAATGGACTTACCGATTCGTTTATGGTGCGCTTTGCATCTGAAAATTTTTCTGGGGTCAAGAAGCTTTTGGGCATTCTGGATCAAGTGAAAGATTTGCTTCCGCTTGCGAATAAAGGCTTGCTCGTTTTGTTTGTCGTAAGCGTGACCTTGATGGTGATTGCCGCATTTGGTTTAACTTTCCCGCGCCAGTTCGGTCATGTGCTTGTGGCGATGAAACTCCTCAAGTGGCAAGGAGGCCTAGCGGCTGTAGCATCAGTGGCTAGTGAAGCGCCTCACCCTGTCATTAGCGGAAAGGGTGTATCGAAAAAGGTTAAGAGTATATCGAAGGGCTTCAAGAGACTGGGGGACAAAATAGTTGCTTGTTGCAAAAAGATGGTTGCAACGCTAAAAAAACTCCAATTGAAGTATTGGATTTTTATTGGATGCGCACTGGCGTTTGTTCTGGTGCTTGTCTTTGGAGTGCGTGGTTGCTCGAATGTCGGGCTTTTTACTAGCACGCAGAGCGTGACGGATGAACTGACGCAACAGACGCTGTTCTACATCAAGGCTCAAAAGTCTTATTTTGCAAAGAACAATAAAGTGGGCGGTCCAAAGGCGCTGCAAATGCCGGATTCGCTTTCAACGAGTTATTTTACTTACAATGTAACTGCCAGCCGATTTGCCGCAACGTTGAACAAAAAAGTCAAGGATTGCCCTGCTGGGAGCAAGTGGTCTGTGAGTGCATCGACTAAAGGTTTCTTTACAGTGGACTTGGTGCTGTATCGTCAGGCTCCTAAGGATACAAATTGCACCATTATCGCTCCAAATTTCAAGAATATCGGAAGGAAGTAGCAGACTGAGAGCAAAACTTAGAAGAGTGTTATCCCGAGCAGTCATCCTTGCGCAAACGAAAAATCATTGATTGATTCCATGGTGTAGCTTTCGCCGGTAAAGTCATCCTCGCGTAAGCGAGGATCCATTATTTCTTGAGTTCCATTTGGGAGTGGCTCCATTATATTTCTTTCGAAAGATCTCGAACTTTGGGGATTACATTTTTTATATTCTATTTTGTATGATGTAAAAAGTCGTGATGAATAGATTCTTGGAGGATTATATGAAAAATTTGTTGTCTTTGGCAGCTTTGTTATTGCTTTTTACACTAAGCGCTTGCTCCGTAAGTGGCGTTAACTCAAAAAGTACAAATAGCAATTTGTCTAATGCGTTGTCAAAAGTTTCGTATCCTAGATTAGGGGACGATTTCGAAATTCCGTATATCGGGAAAAAATTAAAAATTGGTGAGCGTGAATACAGCACCCAAGAAGTTGTAGAAATTGTCAGCGGTCTCGATGCGAAGGTTTTGCAAGCTTTGCAAGCGAATATGATAAAATCTGAAAATGCGCTTTTGCTGGATTTGCCAAGCGTAAAAAAGACTTTAGATACCATGTCGATTGACGATGGTGCTGTGAATGCGCTAAAGGTGGAAGATTTTTTATCGGCGATAAATATCAGAATCGAAGCTCAAAATGATTCTGCGGCGGATGTTTTCGATGTCTTTAAAGAATCTGAGGATGTGCTGAAAACCGTTGATGTTCTTGGCAAGTCGCTGGCTGTTGAATTTTATCCAAAAATTGAAAAGCAAAATGTCGATTTTGCTATAATGAATTTTGAAACGGATATCAATGCGGTTGTTTCTTATGATGTAAAAACATCGATTGCAAAAGATAATGTTTTCTTGATGTCGAATTTTGATTCATTTGTATTGGATTTGCCCGGTGTTACACAAGCGAAGGTCGGTAAAATTTTACCATTCCAACTGAATGAGGATAACTTGAAAATATCTATAACATCAAGTGGTGCTCAAGATAATTTTGAATTTAATAATAAAGTAAAAGCTGTGCAATTCTCAATAGACAAGTATTTTGAAAAACTTGAAGCTATAGAAATACCTCTCTTGGATAGAAACGGATTTTTATTGGATGGAGCTGAATCTAGTGTTAAAAATATTGCTGAAATTGCTGATGATTATAGCAAGTTTACGCAGTACGGAATTGCATTGTCCATTGCTCAAGATTACGAAATCGAATTGTCGAAGTTGAATAAAATAATTGAAAAGTATTTGCATAAATTTAAGTTCTTAAATCATGTCGCTGTTCTAGACAAAATTCTTACGGACGATAAAGCTCATGAAATCAATAATGATGAATTCGTGGATCTGAATGAATATTCAGTGCTAGACGAAAGTAAAAGACTTAAATTAGTTGATGGAAAAAATGCGGTTGTGTATAAACTTACTTTAAAACCGTTCAAGTATGCTAGAAATATGAGCTTAGATTTGTTTAATGCTCATGATTTTGATAGCGAAATGACTTGCTATTTCAAACTTGTTTTTTATGTTCACAAGGGAAGTAAGGCTATTGCTTTAGACCATCTTGATCTTGATAAAATGGATTTAGCGTTGTCGGCGAACGTTGAAAAAGTTCAGCATGGAAAGAATGTTTTTGTATTCGGTGATGGATCGCAAAGGAATAAAGGCAAGCTTAGTTATTCTGTGAGCTTTAATCCGAAAAACGCAGAATTGGTTGATGATTTTCATCCTTTATTGAATATAGATTACGAATCTTTGAAGATTATGGATGATGGTAATGTTGTGAAAATTTTGAATAACAATAACCTTAAAGAACGCTTTAGTTATGATTTCAAAAAGAGAATGTGGAATGTTCCAAATTCTTTAGAATAAAGAATTGCTGCATTGCATTTTTTGACAACACAATTATTTCAAGGAACCTCGATAAGGGGTTCTTTTTTATTATAATTAAAGACAAGGGTTGTATAATTTGTCACGTGGGTGACAGCTTTTTGTTTGGAGGACAAATGCTAAAAAAAATCCTAATGTCAATTGCCGTACTCGGTGCGGTAAGTTTTGCGCAGGACCCGAACCTGCATATTTACCTTGCTTATGGGCAATCGAACATGTCCGGGCAGGCGACAGTAACCGATAAAGACCGTGTGCAGGACCCGCGATTCCTAGTGTTGCGAGCCGCAAATCATTCCAACCAGAAGGTAGGCGAGTTCTATCCGGCGGCACCTCCGATGGGGCATAGCCAATCCAAGGTGGGAATTGTCGATATCTTTGGACGCAAAATGGTGAAGGAACTCCCGGACAGCATCAAAATTGCCGTCGCGAACGTAGCTATTGGCGGGCAGAGCATCGACTTGTTCGACAAGGACCGCAACAAGTCTTACGTTCAAAGCGCAAAGAACAAGGGCGATACCTGGTGGATCCAGTACCTGGACGAATATGGCGGCGATTTGTACAAACGCATTGTCGAAATGGGCAAAATCGCAAAGCAGAAAGGCGTCATCAAGGGATTTTTGTTCCATCAGGGTGAAGCGGACTACCAGATGAACGACTGGCCGAAACGCGTCAAGAAAGTTTATGACGACTTAATCAAGGAACTGGAACTGGACCCGGAAAAGACCCCGATTCTCATTGGTGAGCTTGCTCCAACGGGTGATTTGGGTTGGCGTAATGATGCCGTGAAACAGGCCGCGGACCTCATCCCGAACGGACACTTGATTTCGGCACAGGGTTGCCCGGCGCTTAAAGAAGCTAGCTATACTTTGCACTTCACTCGTGAAGGGTATGAAAAATTTGGCGAACGCTATGCCGAAAAAATGCTCGAAATCCTCAAGTCGCAGGAACCGCCTCCTGACACGAGCAAGAAAGATACTGTCGTGACGGATTCTTCGAAAACGGATACGACCGCTCAGGATAGCACAAATGCCATTCGAAACTTGCCAAGTGTACGTGCGGTAGAATCGCAGTCGCCAAGACTTTATTTTGATTATAGCGAACAAAGTCTGTTTGTCCGGTTCAAGAAAAACGGCGTTGAACGTCGTTACGGCGTGAGCGGCCAAAAACAGTAGTAGAATTCTGTAAATTGTTATATCATTGTGGCATTTTCATGGCGGACTCCTGTGCTGAGCAATGTCGAAGCATGAGCCGCCATTTTTTGTGACTAAGATTCCGGCTCAAGTCCGGAACAACGTAGGAGCTTGCTCACGTATTGGATAATCGCGGCTTATGCACGAAGAGCTATGACGCGGGAGTCGAGTGATGCAGAAACATGTTTTTTTATTACAGCATCTATTAATTTCATCATCGTCGAAATTTCGGTATTTTTCGTTGTCTCAAGACTACCTTGCATTAATTAACTCTTGCACTTGAGAGTGCGAGAGCATATATTAATAGTACCTAGAATGTTCTAGGGTTGTTGATGGGTTGTGATATGAGACTATTTCCGCAAATTGTATGCGTTGCCGCTGTTGTCGCATTCGCAGACGTAAACTGGATTCCGCAGTGTGAAAGCAATGGCTTTACGCTGATTCGTTCTTCGGAACATTTCGAGGTTTGCAAAAAGCCGACGAGCGATGATGGCAAGGCGAATAATGTTGCCATTCCGACATCGGATGCAGAGGGCGTGCTCCAGTCGCTTGAAAAAGTCTATTCATTCTATATCGATTCGCTCGGCTGGATGCTCCCGTTCCCGAAAAGCCCGGACCGAAAACTCAAAAGCAACATTTACGTGTTCGACAACTCTGTGATGGCGGCACTTTACGGTGGCCAGGACTACGTGAAGGGACTGAACAACGAATTTGGCCCCGGCATGTGGATTGGCGTTGGTTCCCTCAAGGATTACTGGGGAACGTCGCATGAGTTTGCGCACGGCTTGCAGGGCGTTGCCGGCTGGATGGGCAACAACAGCCATTCGGGGTGGTTCGCCGAGAGCCACGCGAATTGGATGGCTCACCAATACAATCCAAATGACGCCCATTGCTCGGAATATCTGATTAACTATCCGTATTTGTATTACGGTTCGACGCGCGACCGTTATTGCAACTGGCAATTCCTGGAACACCTCAAAGAAGAATTTGGAGGTGGTTACAAAGGGGCGCACGAAGTCAATCGCATCTGGATGGAATCGATTCGCGATGGGGAAGATGGTCGCATGGAGCAGACTCCGTTTAGCGCGATGATGATGGTCTATGGCTGGTCGCTAGAACAGTTGAATGAACAGTTCGGAAAGTTCGCCATGAAAAACGCGACGCTTGAATACGCTCCGGCAAAAAAGAGTTTGTACAAAAAATCCTATGGCGATTATGAATTTAAGACGCGTCGTGACGCAAGCTGGGGCGACAATTACCGTAGGCATACGCGTGTGACCATGCTGAACAAGATGGAGTGTGCCGCAGGCGAGGAGTGCGCGGACCGTTACATTTCGCCCTCTTACTGGGCTCCGCAGCGTTGGGGTTATAACCTTGTGCGCATTTATCCGGAAACGGCAGGGAAGGTGACGGTCAAGTTCCGTGGAATCGTGCAAGAGAAGCCTACTGTTAGCGGCTATAAATGCTTTGGTGACAATACCGATTACTACAAAGGAAAAACGTACAACTGGTGCAATTATGCACCGGACAAGTTACCCGATCCAAAATCGGGTTGGACTGTCGGCCTTGTGGCGGAAGGTGCAGACGGTACGCCGCGATACAGCGAAATGAAGCATGGAACGGGTTTCAATCTTGAAATCGAGACTAAGGCGAACGATAAGGCTTTGTGGCTTGTCGTAACGGCGACTCCGACCGAGATGCAGACGATTTTGTGGGACCAGTTCTATTACAGCATTTATCGTTATCCGTACATGATTGAAGTCGTGAACGGCAAGCCGGAAGGCTATAACAAAGATTTTTGGAAGCCCGCAAATGCAAGCGGCTATACTAAGCATGCAAATGGCGGCGGTCTCGTGAGCAACAAGGCGAAAGTGGCAGCAACGGCTTATGTGGGCCCCGATGCGGTCGTGAACGGCGGTACGATTTCTGGGAATGCCCGCATTGAAGATTTTGCTGTCGTGAATGGCGGAACAATTAGCGATAACGCCGTAGTTCGCGGGCGTGCGCTCGTGACCGCGGGAAACATCAGCGGCGATGCCGTGCTCGAAGAGGATGCTTGGCTTGTAAGCGGAACGATTAGCGGCAAGGCTAAAGTCGGTGCGATTTCGATTATCGTGAATACGACCGTGACCGACAATGCGCAGGTTTATGGTGTGATGTGGGCGGTAAATGGCAAGAAACTTTCCGGCACGGCTCAGCTTCGCGGCGACCTCGAAAACAATTTCGATAAAGAAATCTCGAAGGGAATTTTCTATGGCATGGTCAATACTGACATGCTGAACAATGCGAACTACGGTGCAAACCTCACGACGCCCCCGACCGATGCGACCGCAAGCATTGAAAATGCCAAGTGGTACGCCGTTGCGGATGATTCGATTGCTTCGGGTGATACGTCGAGAACCGCAATTCCGGTATTGCCACGCGAAGCCAATTTGAATTTCGTGCACGCAAGTCTCCAGGTTTTTGATCTCTCTGGCAAAAAGCTTGGTACAATTCTCTCGACGGATGATTTAAAATCTTCCCTCGTTGCAGCCGGATTCAATAACGGTGTCTATATCGTCCGTAACCCGCATAGCAAGCGGTCGCTACGCATTGTCCTGAACCGCTGAAAATAAAATTTTACACAAGTCGATTATTTTAGACGCGATTTGCATTTGCTTTCGCGTCCTTTATTTTGCTATGTTATCCGTCAAGAATAAAAGTGATAAGGAAGGAATCATGAATACGACAACGCTTCTTGCACACCGCCTTTTGGGTGCGTTGGTCCTTGCACTCTGCTTTGGCAATGTGCATGCGTCCATGGCAAGACCCGATTTGGACCATTTCTATTCGTCCAGTAACCGCTATTTGTACACTCCGAAAATCGTCTGTTGCAAGAATAATGCGAAGTTCAACGATCCTTCGACAGCCTTGAAACTCGAAGTCGCCAGCGCGGATTCGAGCATTCCCCGATTTGATGAAAATTTTGAAATTCCGCATGTCGTAAGCGGTCATTCCTTGACGTTCTCCATTTACTCTTCTTATTTTTGGGGTCCTAGTGCAAATTTGAAAGTAGGCGATTATTGGTATAGTGCTTCTGAAATAATCGGTAAGGTCGATGCCGTGAGGACAAACATCATGCTTGCCATGAAGGGCAATATGAGAGAATACAAGGACACGCTGTTGTTGGACTTGCCTGGCCTCAAAAAGACGATGGATTCCTTGAATTCGAAGATGGGTTCTCGACGGTATTCCGATTTCTTTTCGTCTATCAATCTCAACTTGATGCATGATGCCGATTCCAAGGTGGAGTCCATTGATCTCCTGACGCTGAAAGAAGATTCTTGCATGTCGAACACGTATGCCAAATTGTCGGGCATCGATTTCAATCTCAATACGGATAGCGTACATCTGGATTTGGGACCCCTGAAAAAAGATTCTCCCCTCAATGCTGTTGTTTCGTTCGATTTTAAAATTTCGAAATTCAAGGAGAATCCTGAACTGAATACAAATTTCAAGTCATTTGTCCTGGAAATGCCAGGATTGACGTCCGAGAATACGAAAGGCTGGCCGGCTCGGATCAAGGAAGGCAATTACAAGATTTTCCTGTCCAAGGATGGGGCGAAGGATAACCTGGAGTTGATAGATGAAATAGGGGAGGTGTATTTTTCGCTGAAGGGTTATTATTGGGCTTTGGACATTGTCGAAATCCCATTTCTTGAAAAAAAGGAATTCTCCTATGGAAAGAGTAAATACAGCATAAGGGAGATTGTCGAAAATCTTGATGAGTATCTCCACATTGTTCAATATGGAGTGGATTGTGCTATTGGAGATGACAACAAGATAAATCTCTCTGATGCGAAAAAAGTAATGGATAGCATTTTCGTGAAAAAAATCCCGTTGGGCGGAGTGTCCATATTGAACCGCACTCTACGGGATGTGCGGAAGGAATATGACGAACGCGATTTTGTGAAGTTGTATGGAGATTCATTGCAAACTGTTACGGGGAGTGTCCCGTTGCATGAAGGGAAGAATTATATTGTTCTTAAAATTTCGCCCCAAAAGCTGATGTATCTCCCGAAATTCGATGTGGATATGAAAAATACACAACGTTTTGAAGCCGAAGTCGATGTCTATGTTAAAATTCTGATTTATCTCGCGAAAGGGGGCACTCTAGTCTATGACGCTATAATTCTTGACAAGGTGGATTTGTCGTTGTCCAACCATGTTTATTCCATGGGGGTCGGAATGTTTGATACCAAGTTCGGAGATGGTCATGAGGAAAATTATGGAAAGCTCCGCTATAATGCGAGTATAAATGCGAAAGATGCAGATTCTGTGATGAGGGCTCATCCGTCTATGGTCGTGGATTTTGATTCCCTCTCGTTCAAGGTTGGCTATTCTGTTGTTTTGCCCATGAAGAACAAAGGCGGCAGGGAAAAGTTTACTTACGATTTTAACCGTGGCGAATGGAATGTACCCGCTCCTTTAAAACGTTTTGCCTCGTTTACTGGTGAAGATTTGCTAGCCCATGTCTATGCCGTCGAGAACGCCCTGCGTGAGTTGCGCAACCATGCGGATGGTTCGGCGACGGCGGATTCCATCAGTGAGGTAATCAAGAACGTTGCGGCGGTTGTCGAGAAAATGGACCGCGTCGTCTTTGTGGATACATTGAAATACAGCAGCTACGGCCTTGTGAAAAACGTGGGCGCAAAGTACCGCAAGGTCTTTGGCGACGTGCAGGATTTTGCCGAAAAATTTAACAGTGCCTGGAAAAATGTCTTTGGAACCAAAGGCCTGTGCAAAATCGAATTTCTCGATGCCAAGAAAAAAGCGGTCGCTGTTGAGCGGGGCTTGTTCAAGGGGAAGGTCGCCTATGCAAAAATCTCGTTCGACCTGGACTTCGGATTGCGACCGGATTTCGGGCAGGAGCTGGTAAAAATCCTGCGTAAACGTCTGGCGGAATTCCCGACAAAGGCTCAAGTCGCATTCTCCCGAGACGGAAAAATGACCATCGATTTACTGGTTGAATTTAAGTAAGAGACTGATGTAGAAAAGCCTCGGATTGGCCACAAGTTCTCTGGAAAAAGTAGTTATTTGCTTTTGTAAAATAATACGCTGTTTGCAGAAATGCGAACAGCGTTTTTTTATATATTGAGCGCATGATTTTTAGAAGTTTCTTTATTCTGTTTGTGCTTGCGTTTGGCATTTGCAATGCGAGTTCTAGATTTTATACTGATTTTTCCTGGAGTTCATCAAAGTTTGAACCGAAAATAGCTTGCTGTGGTAAAGGCTTGATGTATGATGATTCAGCTCCTATTGCCAAAGTCATTATCTCGGATAGTACTGTTCCTGAATTAAGCGAATATTTCGAAATTCCGTATGTTTTCGGAAAATTGAAAGTTGATAGGTCTTTGTATAACGCTTCTGAAATTTTAGGAATTGTTGATATTGTCAGAACGGATATCATGCGCGCTTTGCAAAAAAGTGTAAGGGTTCATAAAGATACTCTGCAAATGGATTGGGTGCATGTAAAACAAATCTTGTCATTGGATGATTTTTCAAAGTATTATATGAACGGTAGCTTGTGGGAGAATTTTTTCTCTTCCATAAATGTTAATCTGGTTAAGTGTAATAATTCAAAAAGAGATTCGATTTTAGAAACTTTTAATATTCTTCCCTTGAATGGCCGAAGCCATATGATAAAAATCGTTGATGATAATTGGCAGAATGTTGTTGGCGATTCATTAAGGCTTGAATTTAAAATAAAGGCGGATAGTCAACTAGTTGATTTAGGCGCCATAAAAAAGAATTCTGAAATCACGGCTATAATATCGTTCGATTTGGAAATTTCAAAAAAAGATGATTCGATTTCTGTGGTGACGAATTTCAAATCGTTTGATATTGAATATCCTAGAATTACTGCGGAAATTACAAATGGATGGCCGCTTCATGTTAAAGATGAATGTCTAAAAGTCTCTATAACAAAGGATGGAGTGCAAGATAATTTAAAAATAGATGAAAGCTTGGATTATGTTGCTAGTATGACTGTGAATGGCGATGCAGGGATCCTTGAAGAGGTTGAGGTTCCTTTTTTGGATATGAAATCTTTTTCTGTTGGAGGTGCAAATTATAGCTTAAGAGAAATTGTGGACACTATAAAAAATTATGTAAAAATAATTGATAACGCTGCTTATGATGCATATGTTGAACCTGATATATTGGAATTGAGTAAAATGAAAGCCCCTTTAGATAGTGTAATTTATAAGACAATTCCTTTGGGAAATGTAGCTGTTTTAAATCATTCTCTTTACAATGAAAAGGAAAAATATAGTGAAAAAGATTTTTTGAATTTGTATGGGAGTTCAACTCCGGAGACTAATGGCAGTATTCGATTGCATAAGGATAGAAATGTTCTTGTTTATAAAATTTCCCCTAAATCGATTAAAATTTTAAAGACTACGGATTTTGGCGTTTTCAAAGTTGATAATTTTGATGTAGAACTCAATCTCTATTACAATCATGTTATTGAAATGAGTGATGAACCTTTTGATTCTGAATATTTTTGTGTTGTTTTTGCTTCTTTTACTCTTGATAGAATTGAAATGAATTTATCTACTAAAAATCGTACTTATTATGATGTTGATATTTTCCATCCGCATGGGTTTGTTGATGAAAAAGTAAATTCAATGGATTTTGATGTTGGCATGTTTAAAGCCAAACTGAATATTGATTTTAAGAATAGAAATGAATTATTGCACTATAATGTGAGTATAGATCCAAAATCACTAGAATCGATAAAAAATGTTCGTTCTGTTTTATATTTGGAACCCGATTCTTTGACGCTTAAGACGGGGAATTTGATTGTAAAGACATTGAACAAAGATGAACTTAAGGATGGAATCCGGTATGATGCTAATCGTGGTGAATGGATTTTGCCTAGTTCCTTGAAACGTTTTGCTTCGTTTACTAGCGATGATTTGCTGAAACATGTCTATGCGATTTCTAATTCTTTACGCGAATTGCGAAACCATGTTGAAGGTCGTGCAAAGTCAGAATCTTCAAGTGAATCCGGGAATGAAGTCTCGAAAGCTATCGAGGCGTTTGACCATGTTGTTTTCAATAAAGACTCTGGACATGTTGTGAATGGTTTTGTGGATGAAAGTGGTCGATACCATCATCAAAAATTCCGTGTAAAACGGCGTGAAGCCCTTCTAGAATATGAGAACGGTAAGTACCATAAGCGTTTTTGTGATTTTTCTGACTTTGCAAGACAGTTTAGTGGTGTGCATGGAGTGGAAGTCTCTTTCCTTGACGCAAATAAAAAGGAGGTTTCTGTTGCCGGTAATCGATTTGATGGAAAAATTGCCTATGTGAAAGTTTCCTTTAATCTGAATTTCAATCTGAGGCCTGATTTTGCTCAAGAATTTGCTAAAATACTGCAATCTCGTTTAGCGGATCTCCCAACAAAAAGTCTTGTTTTAGTAGATGAAAATTCAAATGTGCTGTTTGAATTTATTGCTGATTTACGGAAATAATTTTTTTTACCTGCTGAAAAGATTATGAAATTTCTTGTGACTGTCTTGATTTTTTTTATGTTTAGCATTTGCAATGCAAGTAACGTCGTTGAACAAGCCCAAGAATATGATGAACAATCTGAAGTTTCTAAGCGAAAAATCGCTATAATGGATAGTGTTTTTGAAAATTCTTTTCCAAAGTTAAGTGCAAATTATGAAATTCCCTACATTGGAAAAACTCTAAAAATTGGTGGCAAAAAATTTACTGCATCGGAAATCATCGATTTTTCAAAAGAAGTTTCTGGAAAAATTCTACTTGCTTTGAGAAATCGTATAATGGCAAACGGATATACAGAAGACGGATACACTATTCAATATGATTCCGCTTGCGTGAAGAATGTTTTGGATTCTTTGAAAAGTGTCGTAGATTTTGAAAAAGAACAAAAAAAATATGCTTATTTGTCGGCCTTAGAAATAAAAGATTCGTTAATTACGAGGTGTTTTGAAAAAAATTTAGATAAACCTTTGGATGGAAATGTGCCCAGCTCTGTGGATGATTGCTATTTGATGATAGACTTTCTTTTGAAAACGGAAAAAAGAAAAATTGCTTTTAGCTTTAAAACTTTTGAAACTGAAGTAATTAATAAGATTTCTTTTGTTATTGAACGTTATTGGGATGACGAAAATCCCGTAGTGGTAACGAAGTTTAATTCCTTTACAATGGAAATGCCTGGAATAACATCCCAAAAAACGGAAAAGTTTGATTTGCCTATTCGTGTTAAAAAAGACGATTGTTTAAAAATTTCTATAACGAAAGAAGGACTTCGTAATAATGTTGAATTAGATAATTTTGTGAATCGTTATTATGATGGATTGTCTTATTATAGAAAGTATTTAAAAATATGGAATGAAACTTCAATTCCGTTTTTTGAAAAAAATTTCAATGACCTTGTTTTTTCTTGGAGTGGCTTGAATTTAAAAGATTTCATAGGTGTTGTAGATGATTATTGCTATTTACTTCAATTTGTCTTAGATTATTCTATTAACGATGACTCTTATATCGATCTTGAAGGTGTAAGTAAATACCTCTATAATCTCAATGTTACAATTCCGCCAAACAGTTTGTGCTTGAAAATTCTTGATGGTAAGGACGTCTATTCTACGGATGAAAATTTTGTGAATTTATTAAAACCAGCTACACTATCAACCGTAAATTGGCTTCGCTTGCAAAAAGGTGAAAATGTTGTTTTGTTCAAAATTTCGCTAAAAATGCCTAATTATGCACCGGAGAGCAATCCTCTTCAGTTAAATGTCGCAAAACAAGAGGCTGAAATTAACGCCTATATCAAGTATAAAGTGTATGTAATTGAAAATAGAGATATTGTTTTGTTGGATATGTGGTTAGACGAGGTAAATTTGAGATGGCGTGCTGAGGTTCCGGAAATCCATCTTGGTGCGTATAAGGCGAAATTCGGAGACGGCTCTAAAGGGAAAAACGGGATTTTGTATTATTGCCTAGTCTTAAAACCGGATTCTAGTAATACGGTAGCAACGCTTTATCCTTCGATTAAATTAAGTTATGACAAAGTCTCGCTAATGATGGGGGATTCCGTAATCAAGACGTTGAACCACCAAGATTATAAAGACGATTTTACTTTTGATATCTATCGCAAGGAATGGGTTATTCCTAGTTTGTTGAAGTGAAAAAACTAGGAATTTTTTTGAATTTCCTAATCATTTTATATGGGTGTATTGATTTTAGAATATGAAATATGTATATCGTAAATACAAAAGTAAGATATGATAACGAAAAAGCTGCTTCTCATTCAATTCCGACCGAAGAACTTGAATCTATTAAGTCTGATATTAAAGGTCCTGCGCATAAATACTTTGTTATTTGACTGGCGGAGTGACGATCAATGATGCTTTTTAAAAGAGTGAAGCAAAAGCCTCGGATTTAATCCGAGGCTTTTAAACTGTGTAAGGAGATTCCCGGTCGAAGCCGGGAATGACAAAATTGTCAATTAGCCGTTTACCTGCGGGAGCTTAGCGAGGCTCTTAGCGATGTCTTCATCCGTCGGGATGTAGTCGTTCATTTCGCCGTCGTTGAACTTCTGGTAAGCCACCATGTCGAAGTAACCCGTGCCGGTGAGGCCGAACACGATGTTCTTGGCTTCTCCAGTTTCCTTGCACTTGAGAGCTTCGTCAATCGTAGCGCGGATAGCGTGGCTGGATTCCGGAGCCGGGAGAATGCCTTCGGTCTGTGCGAAGAGCTTGGCTGCTTCGAACACCTTGGTCTGTTCCACGGACGTGGCGCGCATGAGGCCCTGATCATAGAGTTCAGAGAGAATGCTGCTCATGCCGTGGTAGCGGAGGCCACCAGCGTGGTTGGCAGACGGGATGAAGCTAGAGCCGAGCGTGTACATCTTGGCGAGCGGGCAAACCTTACCGGTATCGCAGAAGTCGTAAGCGTACTTACCGCGAGTGAAGCTCGGGCAGCTTGCCGGTTCCACAGCGAGAATATCGTAGTCAGCTTCGCCACGGAGCTTTTCGCCGACGAACGGGCTGATAAGGCCACCGAGGTTAGAACCACCGCCAGCGCAACCGATGATGAGGTCGGCCTTCACGCCGAGCTTGTCGAGAGCGGCCTTCGTTTCGAGACCAATCACGGACTGGTGGAGGAGCACCTGGTTGAGCACGGAACCGAGAACGTAGCGGTAACCCGGCTGCTTCACGGCGGCTTCCACTGCTTCGGAAATAGCGCAGCCAAGGCTTCCCGTTGTGCCCGGGAATTCTTCGTTGATCTTCTTACCGATGTCGGTCGTCATGGACGGGGACGGAGTCACCTTGGCACCGTAGGTGCGCATGACTTCGCGGCGGAACGGCTTCTGTTCGTAAGAAACCTTCACCATGTAAACTTGGCAATCGATGCCGAAGAATGCAGAAGCCATGGAAAGAGCGGTGCCCCACTGGCCTGCACCCGTTTCGGTCGTCACGCCCTTGAGGCCCTGCTTCTTGGCGTAGTAAGCCTGAGCGATAGCGGAGTTGAGCTTGTGAGAACCGGAAGTGTTGTTGCCTTCAAACTTGTAATAGATGTGTGCCGGAGTGCCGAGAGCTTGTTCCAAGAAGTAGGCGCGAACGAGCGGAGACGGGCGGTACATCTTGTAGAACGTGAGAATATCTTCAGGAATATCGATATACGGCGTGTCGTTGTCGAGTTCCTGCTTGATGAGTTCGTCGCAGAATACCGGCTGGAGGTCTTCGAACGTGACCGGCTTGCCGGTGCCCGGGTTCAGAAGCGGAGCGGGCTTCTTTTTCATGTCGGCACGGACGTTGTACCATGCCTTCGGGAGTTCATCTTCGTGGAGATAAGTCTTGACCTGACCGTCGAGCTTAAGCGAGTTTCTCATTTCGTTTTCCTTTTTGTTTTGTGGTCAAAATATATTAAAACCCAATAGCGATGACAACAGAACCTTCTGAAATTAATCGAAACATAAAACGTGTTTATTGCAAAACTTTCTGATTTTGAGTAACTTTAGCTTGAAACTTCTGAACCCTAATATTTATGCGACTTTGGCTTATCACTTGTCCTGATAATTTTGCTGCAGAATACGACGATATCGAAGAAATGTTCCGTCGTGGATTGACCCGTTTGATTCTCGATAAACGAGGACGTGGCGGGAACCCTCATGCGACTCCAGACGATTACGAACGTTGGCTGCTGAGCCTGCCCATGGATTTGCGCGACCGCATTTGGGTGCGTGGAACGCCTGATGTGGCTGAGCAACTCGATGTGCGTGGTTGCGTCTGCGAAGCTGAAAGTTTCATGGGAGAGGTTCCTGAAAGCTGGAAACGCGTGAACTGTGTGGCTTTTTGCCGCAGTCCCGAACAAATTGAAAAGCTCCCCGATTGGGTGGCCGGTGCGCTTTTGGGGCCGATTATGCAACCGCAATCGGCGCTTGAAATCGTTGAAACGCTAGGAACGCCTTTGAATATAAACGCAAAGACGTCCGTGATTTTATGGGGCGGTGTTGATACGGATACGATTGAAGATTTCAAGAAAATGTTGCCTGCAGGAGTTGCGACTCTCGGTGGCGTCTGGAATTACGCCGATCCCGTCAATGCATTTATAAAGCTGAATAGAACTATAAGTAGTTACTAGTTAATAGTTAAGAGTTACTAGAAGACTTAAAAGACAAGATGCTGTGGAGCAACTCTAGTAACTAGTAACTTAAAACTTCAAACTGCGACGAAGTCGCCCTAGTAACTAGTAACTCAGAACTCGAAACTGTTGCGAAGCAACTCCTATTTCACCACGAACATTCCGTTGCGCGGTTTGCCTTTAAGTCTGTTGCCGAGCAAATCGAAGTAGACCGGTTTGCGCTTTAAACGCTGGTCCTTGCGGCTTTCGCGCACCCCGCGGTCTATGCTTACCGGAGGTGGCTCTATGTACGGCTTGTCAGGATCATCGACGACAATCTTGATTTTAGCGGTGCTCTTGCAGCCTGTTTCGTTTGTATAGGTTACTGTGTAGTAACCACTCTTGGTTCCGTCTAAATTCTTGAGCGTATTTTCGCGCGTTGTGGACTTGAAGCCGTCCGGGCCTTCCCAGCTCCAAATTTTGCCGTCCCACGGGTGCGGGCCTAATTGCACTGTTGCGCCCTTGGCGACATTCAAGTCTGTTGTTTCGTTCCAGCTGGCATCGCCAACTTTCACATAAGGAATAATCTTTGTTGCGCTGCACGGCCCCACAACTTTCTTTCCGTCGCAGACGCCGATGGAATCGGGGAGGTCAATCACTTTAGCCTCAAAATTCGGCGTGGGGAAAGCCTTCATGAGTGCAGCCGTTTCTTGCGCTGTAATCGGGAGAATTGTGCCATGACGCGGCGTAAATGCCCCGCTCGTCTTGGTATCTTGAATAAACTTAAACGTTTCAAGGTCCGTGCTGCTGGTGAACTGGTAATGACCGTTCATGTAGCAGTCGTACATGAGCACCCAAGAATTTTGGTTGATGAGCTTGAATACGCCGGCCCCTTCGACCGCTTCTGTTGTCTGTTGAAGCGCCTTGCTCTGCTTGTCCCAGTTAGGTGCTTTTGTACCATTTGCCGATGTAAGCGACTGTGCTTTAACCTTGCAGATGCCACCATCGCCTTCGTTCTTGTAGAAGGCGTGGTAGTATTTATCTACAGGGTTGTAGACAATGTCCATGTCGATAGTCGATTTGCCGCGGTCGAAGAAATGAATCGGGTCGCCTTCGAGGTCGGTGAAGTCTTCGTTTGCATAATTGAAAAACACTTGGTCGTAAGGGATGGTCCCGTCGTTTGTCAACAGTGAATAGTACACAAGCGGGCGTCCCTTGCTTCCGTCCTTGTTTTCGTAGCTATCGTCCCAAATGGTTTCGGGGGCCCACACGCGAGTTACGTTGGCAAAGTTCTTGCCTTTGTACTTTTCCGGGAAATGCACGGTGGCGTGTTTCCAGTGGATGAGGTCGCGCGATTTCATGAGCACCATGCCGCGGTTGCTCGCCCAGCCTTCGGCGCTCTTCATGTCGGTATTGACCATGTAGAACCAACCATCTGGTGCGCGCAGAACATGCGGGTCGCGGAGTCCTTTCTTGAGGCTCACGGTATCGGCGGCAACCACGCGTTTGCCGTTGTTCATTGCCGTGAAATTGTAACCATCGTTGCTCAAAGCGTAATAGATGTTTTCGTCATTATTCGCCGGGAAATACGCAAAGAGGTAGTTGGAATAAGGCTCGAAACCGTGGATAGAAACCTTGAATAGCTTTTCTTTCGTTTGATTTTTCAAGGAATCTGTGATTGTAGCGGTGAGGTCCACGACCTTGTTTTCGCCCACGAAGCGCCCGTTAATGTGGCCGTCGTGCCCCAAGAATAGCGTGTCGCCGCTTTTCCAAGTGACCGGGTACTTGCGGTCTGTCGTGACCGAAGAGGGGAGGACTAAATCCTCGTAAAGGTCGTTTATCGTGCCCTTTGGGTGGATACTGTCATAAGCCGCCCAGAACGGATTTATGTCTACAATATCCTGGGCTTGAGTAGTGCATGCCAAAAATGCGCTTGCAATGAGTATATTTGTATTCCAACCCATGTTTTTTTTCATGAAGGACTCCGCTTTTATGGATTTAAATATACTTTTACTCGTGACAAAAGTCACAGAAGGGAATATTTAATCTTTTGAAAAATTATCCATGGGGAAAATTAGGGTATTTTTTGCACTAAGGTGTGATAAAAAGGGTTGTAAAAATTGGTTCTTTAAACGTATATTATGGATATGGAACGTGAACGTTTGAAAATTTTAGTCGTTGATGACACTAAGACGAATATTGATGTATTAGAGGGGATTCTGTCTAATGATTATGACGTCTGTGTTGCACTTACAGGAAACAAGGCCGTAGAACTCACGGAGCGGATCAGACCTGATTTGATTCTGCTTGACGTGATGTTGCCGGACATGGATGGCTACGAGACCTTGAGGATTATGCGCGAGAAGAATATCTTGCAAGGTATTCCGGTTATTTTCTTGACGGCAAAGGCCGATAGCAAGAGTGAACAGTTGGGGTTGAATCTTGGTGCCGTTGACTACATCACCAAGCCGTTCAATCCGGCACTGGTGACACTCCGAATCAAGAACCAGCTCCAGCTCAAGCAGCAGCGTGATCACTTGCATGAACTCGTAGATGAAAAGACTGCCGACTTGCGCAGGACGCTCAAGGTCATGCTTACGAGTCTCGGTTCTTTGGCTGAATACCGTGACCCGGAAACCGGGGAACACATTAAGCGTACACAAATTATTGTGCAGCGCATTGCCGAAGAACTCTGCAAGAATCCGAAGTTTGCGAAAACGATTACATCGGAGTATGTTGAAAATCTAGCCACGGCGGCACCGCTCCACGATATTGGGAAGGTCGGTATTCATGATGGCATTTTGCGTAAGCCGGGACTTCTGACGCAGGAAGAACGCAAAGTCATGATGAAGCATACGTTAATGGGTTACGATGTTTTGCGCGAAGTGACTAAGGAACTGCATGACAATCCGATGGTGCGAATGGCTGCCGAAATGGCGTTAGGCCACCACGAACATTGGAATGGTCAGGGGTATCCGAACCACAAGAAGGCCGACGACATTCCTATCGGCGCTAGAATCATGGCTGTCGCTGACGTTTATGACGCTCTTGTATCGAAACGCCCGTACAAGGAACCTTATCCGCATGACGTTGCTGTGCAAGAAATCGTCAAGAGCCGCGGGACCCAGTTCGACCCGGATGTTGTCGATGCCTTTTTATCGATTGCAAGCCAATTGCCTGAAATATACGAAGAGTTTAAAGATACTTCTTCGAGGGTTATAAGGTGTGACGTCGAGTCCGATAAATGAGAAAAAACGCCATCTCCATTGGCGTATTTCGCTTGTCTACACCATACCGATGTTTATTTGTACCATCGTTATGGTGTTTGTTTTTTCGAATTACCTAAAATCGACTCTCATTTCATCTTCGTATAGTTCGTCTGAATCCAAGTTTCAGGACAAAACGGTACAAGATCTTGAACTGTTTTTCAGTCAATTTGAAAAACTCTTCAAGCCTTTGCCGCAAATTTTACAACATACAACAAAAGAAGCCGAAATCAAGAAGGCTTTAAAAAAGCACAACGCATCGTCTCCGTACATTGTCGATACCTATTATGGTACCCAGAAAGGCAAGTTTATCTCGGCTCGGGATTTTACGCTGGATGAAGGCAAAAAGGAATTTCGCATAAAAACTTGGTACTTGGAGGCCTCCAGACGCAAGGGGCTTGCCATTACTGGCCCAGAAATAAATGAGCATGCAAAAAAGCGTGTGCTAACTTATTCTTATCCGCTATGGGATAAAAACCGAAATTTTATGGGGACCGTGGCCGAAGACGTTGATTTGCAAAAAGTTCGTTTGTTGATGGGCGATTTTGCAAAGATCGAAGGCGGCATTACGATGCTCGTTGGCGCTGAAAATGATAGCTTGTTTACATATTTCCCGTACGAGACTAGCCTTCATAAAATTGTTGTCGATTCCGTTGCGGCCCTTTTGCACCTTGTTCAAGAAGATATCCAATTCGAACGCTTGTCGCATGAAAATGTGACGCGGTTTGAAAAGACGGATGTTGAAAACCGTAAATTGAGTTTTATGGTCATGCCGCTAAAAAAAGCGCCTTTTTATGTAGTGCATGTTGTTCAAAAAAATAAAGTTGTCGCAAAGGTTCAAGATAATCTAAACGCCATTATATTTGTCGTGGCACTTGTCGTGTTGGCTCTGGTGTTTTTAACATGGCTAATAGTACGGTTCCTTTTTAGACTGTTTATCCAGAAGGATTTGAATGATAGCGTTAGTTCGAGCACCATGTTCGAAACGCTTTTAAATAGCGATAACTTTAGAATAATTCTTACAAACGATACGTTTGATATTCTCCATGCAAGCGCCTATTTTTCTGATTTTTTCAATCATGGCAATGATATCCGTGGAGAAATCCTTTGGACTTTTTTCCGCTCCGATTCGTTTAAAAAATTTGTCTATAAAGTTTCGAAGGGCGGCAAAATGCATGCTAGCGAACGGCAAATTATTATTCCTGTTCGGAGTTGCATGGGCGAAGATGCTTGGTGGAAAGTGATTTTCCAATTCCTTGTCGAAGACAATGGCTCGATTCGCTATTTGTTCCTCATTTCTGATGAAACAAGCGGTATTCAGAAAGACACGATTCTTTACACGATTATGCTATCAGTGGGTGTCTCGATTCTTGTGATTCTTGACAAAAATCGAAGAATCAAGTATATGTCAAAGCAACTTGCGGACTATCTCATCATGGATTGGAAAGATGTGAATGGCCTGCCGCTTGCCGACATGCCTAAGTGTGGAATGCCCGAGAATGTTGTGGATGCTTTGAAAAAGGCGTTTGATGAGCAGACCGTTTGGAAAGGAACGTTTATGCTCCAGACTCTGAATACGCATACAGATACGTGGTTCCGCGGCGAAGCCTGTACGCTTAAAGTTCACGATGCGGTTGTGGGTTACATGCTTTCGATGGTAGATATTTCGGAAGTTGTTGAGGCTAGAGAAATCGCAGAACGAGCAACGCAAGCCAAGAGCGAGTTCCTTGCGAATATGAGTCATGAAATTCGCACACCGATGAATGCCATTATCGGTATGGCTCATTTGATTCAGGAAACGCAACTCGACGAACGCCAGCAAGGTTTTGTTGAACGCATTAGCCATGCGGCTACATCGCTTCTTGGAATTATAAACAACATTTTGGACTTCTCAAAAATCGAAGCGAAAAAACAAGATCTTGAAATTACGCAGCTTGTTTTGCAGGATATTATTAGCGAAGTGGCCGCCCTTGCCGAAGTGCGTATTGCTGGCCGCCCCATCGAATTGATTGTTGACGTGGATCCTGAAATCCCTGAAATTTTGATGGGCGACCCTCTGCGCCTTTCTCAGATTTTCACGAACTTGATAAACAATGCGACGAAGTTTACCGAAAGCGGAAGCATAACGCTGAAAATTAAGCAAGAACAAGTTATTGGAAATAATGTAAAGCTTTCATTCAGTGTCATCGATACGGGTATCGGCATGACAAGCGAGCAGTTGGGCCATCTCTTTAAAGCGTTTACGCAGGCGGATGGCTCTATTACGCGTAAATATGGCGGAACTGGGCTTGGCCTTGTCATTTCTAAATCGCTTGTGGAACTCATGGGCGGCGAGCTTAAGGTTGAAAGCGAATATGGAAAGGGTTCTAGATTCTTCTTTACGATAACGCTTGCCATTGCGCCACAGACTTCTGTACCCAAATGGAAATCTGTGACGACGTTTAAGAATAAGAATGTCTTGTTGATTGACGATTGCAGCAATCTGCGCGAAGTGTTGAGGCATTACCTTACCAAGTTGCAATGCGTTGTTGAAGAAGCCGCCTCTGTCGATGAAGCTTTTGATTTGATTCAGGCGCACGAAGAAGCGGGGGAAAGCCCGTACGATCTCTTTATTGTTGATTACCAGATGCCTATTGTGAATGGCTTTGATTTTGTGCAGGGCCTTCCGATTAAGATGAGAAGAATTCCAAAAATTCTCATGCATCCGATTCATTTTGACGAGAAAAATTACCACCTTGCAGAAGAAATCGGTTATAACAGCTGCGTGGCAAAACCGTTACAGATAAGTTCCTTGCTTAGCGCCATGCAGGAAGCTTTCGAACAAAAATTGACGTATCAAAAGACGGTCAAGACCGAGAAAAACAAGATTTTCTTCAAGGAAGCTAAAATTCTACTTGTCGAAGACAATCAGATGAACCAGGAATTAGCGGTGTCGCTCTTGAACAGTGTTGGGCTTACTACGATGGTGGCTGCAAACGGTAAAATCGCGTTGGATTTGCTCAAGAAAGATGCTTTTGACTTGGTGCTGATGGATATTCTGATGCCGGTGATGGATGGTCTCGAAGCGACGAAGACGATTCGAAACCGTTCCGATGAGTATTTCAAGACGGTGCCGATTATCGCCATGAGTGCAAAGGCGTTCCAAAAAGACAGGGACGATTGCATTAGCGCAGGCATGAACTCTTATATTGCAAAGCCGATTGATCCGAAGTTGCTCTATTCTGAGCTCGCAAAGTATTTGCCTGTTGCCGATAAGATGCCGATAGCGGCAAATGCGGGTGAACCGGAGGCAACACCTTCTGATGCTGACGATAGTGTTGTGGCTATGTTCCAGAATGTCCGCAATTTCGATGCGGCGGCTGGGCTTTACCATGCTAACGACAACAAGAATTTGTTCTTCAAGATTATTCAGGGCTTTGTCCGCGATTACAGTGCAGATGTCCAGAAACTTAAAAAGGCTTTTGAATCTGTTGACCATGAAGAGGCTGCACGCATTGTGCACACAATCAAGGGACTTTGCGGCACGATAGGAGCGTATCATGCGCAAACGCTTGGGGTGATGCTCGAAAATTCATTGCTCAAAAAAGAGCAGAATTACAGTGAGTTCCATGCGTTTGTAAAAGCTTTGGAAGAACTTTTTGGTGACCTTAAAATCGTCATGAAGAATATTCTTTCGGAACAGTCGAATTCGACCACGGCGGTTGTCAAGCATGTTGATCCGGAAGCCTCAAAAAAGTTGACGCAAGCGATTTGGGACCTCAAACCCGCGGTAGAATCTTGCTCGCTGACGAAGTGCAAACGCATTTTCGAAACGCTCGAAAAGATTATTTTTTCGCCAGAGCAAGATGCTTTGTTGCAGAAATTGCATAATCAAATTGACGATTACGATTTTACTGCTGCTGAAGAAACAATCCGCCACCTCGAAGAAACGCTCAAATAGTCGGCAGAACTTAGATGGGGCATCCTGGAGGGAGTGTAATGACTGATAGGGTTATAAAATCATCGCTGCGATAAATGCAATCACGACAATAGTCACAACGATAATGCCGAACGGATTCGCCGTTTTCTTTTTGGCGTAGGGGCTGTTCGGATCGTCGCCGAATTCGTTCTCCAAAATTTCATCGTAGTCGGGGAGGTCTAGGTCGCTGTATTCTGCGCCTTCTTTCCAGCCGGTGTTCTTGTCACTCCCGCAATGGGGGCAGAATGTTGCGTTTTCTTTCAGTTCGGCGCCACAATGAGGACAAATCATGATTATTTCTCTGTTGCTTCTAGAACTTTAATTTCGCTAAACATGTCTGGGGCTTTTTCACGAATTTCTTTTTCGAGGTTGTCCAAATCATCGCTCTTTGCGTTAAAACTCGATATTAAATTGCCCGTTGCCGTATGATACAGTTCTACGCCTATCGTGATTTTAGAACCATAAGTATTTATACGTGCTTGTGCAACATAATCGGCGGAAATATTTCTCCCAGTTTCAACGATACACCCTCCTTCACATTCTTCAATGGACTTGTCAGGTGGCAACATCGCTAAAATGTTTTCTCTTGTCATTATCAAATAATTTGCTTTGGTGGGTAAAACTCTTCTTGCAACTTCACGAAGAACATCTGTTAGATATAAGTTCTCGTTTTGTTTTATCACGCCATGTGAGACCGTCTCTAGAACGGCGACATATATAGTGCGATTGGGAGTACTTTTTTTATTTTGATTTTCAGCAGCTGGGGCTTTTTTGATTTCTGTTTTTTCTTGAGATTCTGAAACTGTTGAGACTGTCTTTTTTTCTGAAAATTTAAGAATGTCTGCGGATCCACGATAACAGGTACTATAGTCACTAGGTGCTTTTATATCCGTTATCTGAACTGCATCGCCACCAATTTTACGACATTCTTTTGTAAATGTCTCCATCATGTCCGTAGAGTCACAAATGAAAGTCTTTCCCGTATCGTCAAATTCAATAGATCCAATAACCTGAAATTCATTATTGGGCTTTTCTGATTTTGAATATGTTTTAACGGCTTGTGAATCCGGAATAGGAGGATATTCTTTTATGATTTTTCTTGAAATTTTGGCGTAACTTTCGTCTGTAACAAATTTGATTATATTGGCAGATCCACGATAACAGGAAGTTAAATCAGGTTCCTGCATTTCTGTGATCATAACAGCATCGCCTCCAATATAACGGCATGCATCTACAAAATATCCGGTCATTTCTGAATAATCACATATGAATGTTTCCTCGTCCTTATTGAACGATGCCGTACCTATAACAAGATATTCTTGTTCAGGTTTTTCTGTTGGGGAATAAATTAAAATTTTTTGCGATTCAGGTGTAGATGGGAGGGTCTTGTATTTTTGGTAGCTAGTTGTCGTCGCGCAATTTGTAAGAATTAAGGCGCTTAAAATAAAGAATAATTTTTTCATGCGCGTAAATATAAAAAACACCCCGGAAAAATCCGAGGTGTTTTTAAGCTTTTCGGTTCGGCAAGCTCACCGACCTTGAAGGTCCCTGAGCCTGTCGAAGGGCAAACATTACAGCTTGTCGTTGGAGCCGAGCACATCCACGATCTTGTGCATGTACATCTTCTTCATGTTTTCACGAGCCGGCTTGAGGTACTGGCGCGGGTCGAAGTGTTCCGGATGTTCGTCGAAATACTTACGGATAGCGGCAGTCATAGCGAGACGGCTGTCAGAGTCGATGTTGATCTTGCAGACTGCAGAGCGAGAAGCTTCGCGGAGCTGTTCTTCCGGAATACCAACTGCATCCGGGAGCTTACCGCCGTGGGCGTTGATCGTGTCAACTTCGTCCTGCGGGACAGAAGAAGAACCGTGGAGCACGATCGGGAAGCCCGGGAGCTTCTGTTCGATGGCGTGGAGCACATCGAATGCCAGAGGAGGCGGAACGAGCTTGCCAGTCTTCGGGTCGCGAGTGCACTGTTCCGGCTTGAACTTGTAAGCACCGTGGCTGGTACCGATGGAG
>CACYRP010000013.1 GCA_902776765.1 Fibrobacter succinogenes | reverse complement strand
TACATCTTTAGATTCTTTAAACAATGATTTTATAAAAAGCTGGATGCTTAGAAAACACAATCATGATTTCGATGAAAAATGCAGTATTCATGATTCTGCAGCCACTTTATTTCCATTGTATTTAGCCATGAAATACGCCAATGCTCGCAGCGTTCGAGATAGTTTAAAACCTTATTATGTGTTTTCGGAAATTACAAGGAAGATAATCGAAATAAAACCAAAATCAGATAAATACAAACACATTAAACCCAAAATAAGACATGATCATACTCAAGATGGAGTCTCAATATGGCCGGACGAAAAACATAAATACACCATAGTTTATGATGATTTTATTGAACACGAAGAAAAAAATATTAATGTGATGGTAGATTCAACGTCGGACGGATACCGTCTCCCTTATTACGACGAATGGGAAATGTTGGCTCGTGGTGGGGATAAAAGTAAGCGTGTTCCTTGGGGCGATTCAGCTTCGTTTCATGAAGTATCAAAGTACGCAAAATTATGTATTGAAATAAAAGGTGATGCGTGGAAAAAAATAAATCTAATAGACATTCCATTTGTCCCATTTAATTTCTGTAGATGGGGAAGGTATAATGAATCGGGCCCTGTAGGCAAACTAAAACCTAATGGTTTTGGTCTTTATGACATGTTTGGTTTAGTTCAAGAACATGTTCTTTTGGAATTGCATAATGATGGGGATGACCCTAGCATCATGCTTCTTCGAGGTCCCTATACAGAATTTGGTCCAAGAACTCCTGAAACATGTGTTGGCCAATGTCCTTCTTGTTTGAAAGGCGGCAGTCTATATTCTGATTGGAAAACAATTGATTATAGTTACGTATCCATTGATGAATATCCCCGTTCAGGTGGTTTCCGTCTCGTCCGCAACATCGGCAATAGCGCCAAGTGGAGCGAAGTCAAGTCCAAATGACAACTTTTGTATATTCAATTGTATGAAAAAGATTTTATTGTTCCTAACGATGTGCTTTGCGTTTGCGAATGCCCAATTTTATTATGACAAGCATGGAGAATGTCGCGGTGCGTATAAGGACAGCTTGGAGTATTCCAAGCTTGTCGGGCTCGCCGAAAGATTTCATGGTCCGATTTTAGTGAAAAAGCCTGTCAAAGGTGTCAAGCCAAGAAAAAATTTGAAAAAGATTCCACAAAAAAAGATTCAAAGAACGTTTAATGTAAGCCGCGATACTTTAGGCAAAGAAAACTGGCTCGAAGTCGAAAAGAATGAAATAGTCAAACTTTGTTTAGACAATAATGTTCTTGCGTGGGAAACATCCTTAGATTCCAAAATACTGAATGATTCATGCTTGATTTTTCAAGCGTCAATGTTCATTGGCGTTGATACTTTTAAATTATACTTTCCCGATAGTGATTTTTCACAAAGCATCAATTTTGCAAATAGTTTGAAATATTTAAATTTTCATAACGATGAAATAATGCTAGGATTTAATAATTATGATCCAGCAGAATCAAAGAAAAATCCTTTGCGAAAAAATGAAGATCCATTAAGAATTGAATCAATTAGTGGTTCGTATTTAGTGGACAAGTATCCAATAACAAACTGTGAATTCACACAATTAATGTGGGATAAAATACCTACAAAGCCAACATTTACAAATTCCGATAGACAGGAAATGGCTCTAAAATGGGCTTATCGAAAAAAACACAGCATACGCAATAGCAACTGCATTGCTCATGATTCTGCTGCATGCACAATATTCCTATCACAAGCTATGGAATACGCAAACACTCGTAGCATTCGTGAAGATCTAAAGCCATATTATATTTTTTCAGAAACAAATTTTAACGAACCAAGTATTTTGTCAAAAAACAATTATATTATAGCCTATTTTGATTTCACAAAGAACGAAGACAAGTACGTTCAAATTTCAGTGGATTCATCTTCTAACGGTTATAGACTTCCTTATTACGATGAGTGGGTAATGCTAGCTCGTGGCGGTGATAAAACGAAAAAAGCCCCTTGGGGAGATTCTACTGCAACATTTGCAGAAGCTCAAAAATATGCAAAATTTTTTACTGAAACAGATCTTTTTGAAGCCGATCCTGTAGGTCAATTATTGCCCAATGATTACGGACTTTATGATATGTTTGGCTTGGTTTGGGAACACGTTCTCTTTGAAAAAAAGAATCCGTTTAAAGCTCTTAAAGGTCGGCCCTCTTGTCTGAAAGGAGGAGATGATCAGGTTCGTGAAAATCATATATGGTACAAAGCTTACCGGAATCCTTATTGGAAATGGATTAACTATGGGTATTTTTATCCTAATTACAGTAGCGGTGTTGAAGCTGGTTTCCGTTTGATTAGAAAATTAAAATAACAACAATCTGATTAAGAGACCATAATCGGCCTCTTTTTTGTATATTCATCTGTATGAAAATTTTTTTGTTGTTCCTTACGGTATGCTTTGCGTTTGCGAATGCCCAATTCTTTTACGATAGACATGGAGAAAGCCGCGGTGCGTATAAAGATAGCATGGAGTATGCGACGCTAGTCGAACTCGCTCAAAGATTTCGTGGCCCGATTTTGGTGAAAAAGCCTGTCAAAGGTGTCAAGCCAAGAAAGAATTTGAAAAAGATTCCAGAAGATAAAATTCAAAGAACTTTTGACGTGAACCGCGATACTTTGGACAAAGAAAATTGGCTCGAAGTAGAAAAAAATGAATTTGTGAAAATTTGTGTTGACGGGCCTATTGTCGCATGGGAAACATCGTTAAAATCAAGTATCTTAAATGATTCATGCTTGGCATTCCAAGCACCGACGCTTATTGGTGTTGAAACGCTTAATGTGTTTTTCTCGGATGCCGACAGTTCTTTTAAACTCAATTTAGCGGTTGGGATGAAGTATTTGAATTTTAAAAATGAAGAAATATTGCTTGGATACGACGAAAAAAAAGAGATTTCTAGTAAAAAAAAGCCAATAAAATACTATGAATCGGGATTTCCCATTATTGAAGACATGTCGCAAATACAATTTGACGAATGGGAATATCACGGAGGAGGAGCTATTCCTCCTCGAAGAAAAGATTACAAAAGGCTTGTTTCTGTTTCTGGTTCTTATTTAATAGACAAATATCCTGTAACCAACTGCGAATTTATACAATTAAGATGGAATGATATTCCTGATTCGACATATTCCAACTGGTATAAAACTATGGTTTATAGAAAAACCAAAAGCTTACAAAACGGAATCTGTCCTGCAAATGATTCCGCTGCAAATTATATTTTCATATTCCAAGCAATGAGTTACGCAAATGCGCGTAGCATTCGCGATGGACTTAAGCCATATTACAAATTTACATTTAATGGAATTGATAAAGAAAAACTTATATCAAGGAAAGCCTCTCATAGTAAAGAAAGAATCTTATCAAAAAATCAATATATTATAGGTTATAGTGATTTTCGCAAAATAAACTATGACTATGTTCTTGTATCCATGGATAGTACTTCGGATGGGTATCGCCTTCCTTATTATAATGAGTGGATGATGTTTGCGCGTGGCGGAGATAAGAAAAATAAAGCTCCATGGGGAGATTCTGCAAACTATAAAGATGCTTTGAAATATGCAAGATTTGGAACCGGAAGTGAAAATAGGGAAGAAACCGAACCAGTCGGGCAACTACAACCTAATGGTTATGGTCTATACGATATTTTTGGCTTGGTTTGGGAATTAGTATTACTTGAGGGTCCCGATTTTGGTTATACACTTCATCCATATTGTCGAAAAGGTGGTGACAATTATATCGGGACTCGCTGGGGGTATCCACGTTGGGAAAACATAACTTACGGTTTCTCCGAATATGCTACATCGGGCGGTTTCCGCCTAATCCGCAACATCGGCAATAACGCCAAATGGGAAGAAATTAAATCCAATAAGAAATAACCATTCCCCAAAATGACAAAAGCAGAACTGAGCGATTCCAGTTCTCTTTTTTGTATATTCAATAGTATGAAAATTTTTTTATTGTTCCTAACGATGTGCTTTGCGTTTGCGAATGCCCAAGACATCAATCCTAGTAAAGATTTGAAAAACATTCCAGAAGATAAAATTCAAAGAACGTTTAAGGTAAGCCGCGATTCCCTGCGAAAAGATCTTTGGTTCGAAGTCGAAAAGAACGAAATCGTCAAAATATGCATAGACAAAAAAGTTAAGGAATGGGAAACATCATTAAACTCAAAAATTCTCAATGACTCCTGTTTAGCTTTCCAAATTCCGATATTTACTGGAGTTGAATCAATTATCGTTTATCTACCGGAATCTGAAAATGTACATAAAATAAATTTAGCCGTTGGCATGAAATATCTGAATTTCAAGAAAGAAAAGGTCCTTTTGGGATTCAATGAGCATAGCGAAACGGATTTAGAAATATTAGGACTTTTAAAAAATGAAGATCCAGAAAGACTTACTTCCGTTACGGGCACTTACCTGGCCGATAAATACCCTGTAACAAATTGTGATTTTACACAGTTGATGTGGGACGACATTCCAAAATCGACTTCGTACACAAATAATTCAATTAAACGCGTTCAAGAAGGATGGATATCAAGAAAAAACGCAAGCTTGCAAAACAAGAATTGTATCGTACAGGATACGGCTGCAAGTACGGTATATTTGTACCAGGCGATAAAATACGCAAACGCCCGTAGCATCAGAGAAGGTTTAAAGCCATATTACATTCTTTCAGAATCCAGCTACGGCAGTGAGCAAATATTGTCTGAAAAAGAATTTGTCATATGCAACCGCGACTTTACAGAACAAAATTTCATCGGAGAAGAATTTGTTCTCGTCTCTATAGATGAACATTCGGATGGTTATCGACTGCCATATTATGACGAATGGATGATGCTTGCTCGTGGTGGAGATAAAAAGAATAAGGCTCCTTGGAAAAAGGGGGCAACTTTTGAAGAAGCCTTGAAATACGCCAGAATGACCACCATAAGACCGAAAAATGAGAAAGATCTGTATTTATCAGAACCGGTCGGTCAACTTCGGCCTAATGGCTATGGACTATACGACTTCTTTGGTTTGGTCCCTGAACACGTTCTTATGAAAAAGAGTTTATTTCGTATAAATCATGATTTTCCTTCATGTCAGAAAGGTGGAGGCTATAGAGTAAGGTCTCCGTCCGATGGAAGTTCTTCAAAATTTTTTCCAGATTGGGAAGACTTTAATTATGGATATCTTTTGCCAGGATTTAGCAGTACAAAGGCCGGTTTCCGCCTCATCCGCAACATCGGCAATAATGTCAAATGGAGCGAAGTAAAATCCAAATGACAAATGCAGAACCGAGCTATCTCGGTGTTCTTTTTGTATATTCAATTGTATGAAAATATTTTTGTTGTTCCTAACGATATGCTTTGTATTTGCGAATGCTCAATTCTATTACGACAAGCATGGAGAATGTCGCGGTGCGTATAAGGATAGTTTAGAACACGCGACGCTTGTCGGGCTCGCCGAAAGATTCCATGGTCCGATTTTGGTGAAAAAGCCGGTTGAAGGTGTCAAGCCGAGAAAGAATTTGAAAAAGATTCCAGAAAACAAAATTCAAAGAACATTTAATGTGCGTCGCGATACCTTGAGCAAAGAAAACTGGCTTGAAGTAGAGAAAAATGAATTCGTTAGAATTTGTGTTGACGTGCCTGTTGTCGCATGGGAAACCTCGTTAAATTCGAGTATTCTCAATGATTCATGCTTGGCATTCCAAGCTCCAATGTACGTTGGAGTTGAATCGATAGATGTTTATTTACCAGAATCAGATAGTCCGCATAAGATTAATTTGGCCATCGACATGAAGTATCTGGATTTCAAAAATGAAGAAGCTCTTTTAGGCTTCAGCAAGAAAACAATAAACAATGATTTATACCCCAAAGAAGATCCTGAAAGACTAACATCAATTACAGGCTCATATCTAGTAGATAAATATCCCGTAACAAATTGCGATTTCACTCAATTAATGTTGAACAATATAACACCAAAGCCATCCTTTTCAAATTCTATCAGACAGGAAATGGCAAAAAAATGGGCGGACCGAAAGAAGATTTTTACACAAAAAAGAAATTGCATAACCCATGATTCCGCTGCATGTACAATTTTTTTATCACAAGCGATGGAATATGCGAATGCTCGCAGTATTCAAGAAGGTTTAAAGCCGTACTACATTTTCACATCAACGGATTATCAAGCCCCTCGTATATTATCAAATAAACAGTATATTATTGCTTATTTTGATTTTTCAATAGATGACGACAAATATGTTCTGGTTTCTGTAGATCCGTCATCGGATGGCTATAGACTACCTTTTTATAATGAATGGATGATGTTCGCACGTGGTGGAGATAAAAAGAAAACCGCACCATGGGGTGATACAACGGCAACATTTGAAGAAGCTTCAGAATTTGCAGTATTTGATTCGAAACTAAACTTGTTTGGTGCTGAGCCCGTGGGACAATTAAAGCCTAATGGATTTGGCTTATACGACATGTTTGGTTTAGTTTGGGAACACGTTCTTTTTGAAGATCGCAACCCATTTCGATATCTTGACGAACGACCTTCATGCTTGAAAGGTGGAGATAACCATACAAGAAGAAACCACATATGGAACGAATATTACAGCGACCCCTACTGGAAGTGGATTAATTATGGTTATACTTATCCTAATTATAGTGGAGGAGCGACAAACGGTTTCCGTCTCATCCGTAACATCGGCAACAACGCCAAATGGGAAAGAAAAGATTCGATTGTCAATGATAAATCTGTTGATGATTTAAAAAATAAAGAGTTGCATACAAACGATAGCTTGGTGAACTCGGAACCGGACAAAGACTCAGTCTCGGACAATGAAAAGTTGAAAGAGCGAAAAGTCCTTGATGTGAAAGTTAGTGATGTATTTATAGGCCGCCGTCAATTGGGTGGGTATGTTGGGGCTGTAACACCGATTTTCCCGATTATGGATTCGATTCCTGTGCCTTGGTTCAGGCATTATTTATCGGGTAGTAAGCTTGCTAGGGCGATTAAATTTAAAGTTGAAAAAAATTCCCTAACAAGAAATCGAACGATGTGGGTGCGTATCTCACTTGTGAAAGAAGATGGTTCACTTTACGATTTTAATACATCGGTTGATGTTGAATTTTATAGAATTGGTGAAGAACGTGATAAATACATTTTCCAAAGTACGAAAATGTTCAAAGACAAAGCTATTCTTTTTACCCGGAACGAAAAAGATATTGGAAACTTTAAGGAATCTGTGGTTCTGTGTATTAAGAAAAATTCAGATAAATTTGTATTTCAATTACTGGAGTGATAATTTGGGGTGGCAAGTTCCTATTGCTCCGGCGGTTAAATAAATTCCAGAATAGCTTGGCGGTTTTGGTCCGCCATTTTACGATTGTCACCCTGGAGGGAGTGCAACGACCGATAGGGTCTATGCATTACACAACCTTTTGAAACTTAGATTGACGCTTCTGCATCCGAGGCGGTAGAATTTTTGGACTAGAAACAAGTAACTATGAACTAGTAACTAAACAATAAAATTCTATCTTATCTTTCGTGAACAAAAAGTATATCATCCCCGTCGTTATTTTTTCGATTTTGTTGTTGCTTCCGTTTGGCGTGCAAGCGGTTGCCGATTTGCGTGGCGAAAAGCGTTTCCAGCCATTTGACATTTTCAAGGACGTGGTTTACACTCCGATTGTGCGCGAGAAAAAGGTCGCTGCGGCTGCGGACTCGCTCGATGTGAAGTGGCGTGCGGCGCGTGAGGCGATTGCTGCGGGGGCTGAGGTCGCTGATGCGTTGGAACCTGCAATTTCTTCGCTTTCGGACTTGGAAGCGGCAGTGCTTTCGGTGAATACGTATGCTGAACTTGATACGGCTGAAGCTCGTTACAAGAGCCTCAAGTTGGCAGATACGCTCCTCTCGAAGCTGGAGGACGAACCGGAATCGTTCCCGCAGGCGGATTCTTGCATCAAGGCTCTCGTGGCTGACCTTGGTCATGTGTCGCTGTGGCGCGCGTTCTTGGATGTGAAACATTACGGCGTATGGACGAGCCGCTATTTGCGTACTTTTGAAAATAAGATTGATGACGAGAGCGCGATTGTATTGGCACTGCGCCCCAAGTACCAGCTTACGGTATGGAACCTTTTTAGCGATCCGGGCGAGAAAGTTGTGCTCGGTCGTTCGGGAGATTGCATCGGTGCGGGCTGTGGACGCGATACCGCCGCGGCTTCCGACCGTTGGCTTTTCTACCGCCAGGATGTGGAATTTTTGGTGCAGCCGTCTCCGCTTGATGTGCGCAGTGCAAAGCTCGACAATCCGGTGAAGGCGATTGAAAGGTTCCGCGACCAGCTCAAGGCGAAGGGCGTGGAACTCTTGGTGGTGATTACGCCGGGCAAGCCGAGCATCTATACCGAACGTTTGACAGGGCGCGATGAAAATGATGCCGGGCTCCAGTCACACGGCAAGAAGATTCTCGATTCGCTCACGCGTGCTGGTTTTAACACGGTGGATTTGTACACGCCACTTTTGGCTGCAAAGTCTCGCGATTCCGAAGAAGGTCCGCTTTACCTGAACGACGACACGCACTGGACTCCGCGTGGTGCTGAACTTGCCGCTGATGTGATTGCGAAGAAAGTCCGCGAGATGGTGAATGCTGGAACTGTCAAATTGCGTGATACTGATGCTGTGCGCTACATTGCTGCCGATTCCGTGGCAGACCGCATGGGTGACGTGGGCGAGATGAGCGGGCTCAACAAGTTCAACGTGTTCAAGGTGCAGAAAGTGACGGGACACGTGGTTTCGCAACAGAATATCATGGAACGAGATGAGGAACTTCCGGAAGATACCGTTTGCATTGATTCTGCATATAAAGAATGTATGAATCGGAAAAAGGCTGATAAAAAGGATGGTAAAACGACTGATGTTTTGTGCCTTTTGACGAGCCAAACTGCTTGCGCACTTAAAGCTGTGAAGTACGACACCACAATCACTCCCTTCAAAGACGATTTCCGCAAGTCAGAAATTTTGATTCTCGGTGACAGCTTCAGCCGCATTTACCAGACTGATTCGCCGGTGAACGCCGGCTGGATTGCGCACTTCGCGAAGAACATGAACCGCCCGGTCGCATCCATCGTGAGTGACGGTGGCGCTTCGACGCTTGTTCGTGAAAAACTTGCCCGCAAGGCCAGCGTGCTCAAGGGCAAAAAACTCCTCATCTGGGAATTCGTCGAACGCGACCTCCGCTTTGGCGCCGAAGGCTGGAAGGATGTAAATTTTTAGAACTTAGAGCTTAGAACTTAGAGCTTAGATTTTCTAAGTTCTGCCAACTAAGTTCTGCCAACTGCGCTGGAGGCGCAAAATATGCCAAGACATGGAACCCCGACGCCGGGACAGGCGATCCTCGAAGGAATTGAATGGCTTAAAATCGACAAGCCGGAATTTGCCCGCAGGGTGGGCGTTTCTGTAGAAATGCTTGACCAGCTCATTGCCGGCGAAATCAGCATCTCGACTGAGATGGCGAACGCTCTCGAATCCGTGACCGGGAGCCCTGCCGCCTACTGGAAAATGCTCGAACGCAAAAGCCGCGCCTCTCGATAACGATGATGGATAGCCTCTATCGTGCGTGAATTCTAGAATGACGAATGCCGAGAACAACCTCTTTCGTCTCTCGTCTTTCGTCTGAGCACGCAATATATACCTTGTAGATTTATTATACTTGCGATATGAATATTAAAGATGCTGTTTCTTTCATGTGCGACATCGCCAAGGGCGAAGCCGACCAGTTTGATGTGATTGCTTCTAATTCCCATTCCGAAGGCCTTTCGGTTTTTCAAGGGCAAGTGCAAAATACCGAAATTTCGGATTCCGTCGGGCTCGGTGTCCGAGTCATTAAGGATGGCCGTCCGGGGTATGCTCACACGGAACGCTTGACGGACGAAGCTTTACGCCAGACGCTCAAGGACGCTCTTTGCCACACGCAGTGGACCGAAAAAATCGACATCACGCTCCCGCAGGCGGTTGAACTCCCGAAGGACGAACCGAATTACAATCCGGCGCTGGAATCGCTGGACCTTGCGACCATGAAGGATTTCTGCATTGAACTCGAAAAGCAGACCTTTGCAAAATCGAAGGAAATCGAGAACATTCCGTATCTCGGTGGCGATATCGAGCATGATTATTCCATTGTCGCAAACAACACGGGGCTTTTTTACGAGGCGCGTTCGAACTGCGCTTCTGCCGGTGCCGGTGCTGTCGCAAGCCGCGATGGTATCAAGAAACTTGGAAATTTTGTGAAAAACGGCCGCAATTGGAACGATTTTTCTGTCGAAGAAATCGCAAGCAAGACCGCTGAATACGCTACGGAACTTTTTGGCGCCAAGAAAATTGAAGGCGGCAAGATTCCGGTAATCCTTTCGGAACGCATCTCGGCGCGTTTCCTTGGCATGTACAACCAACCGTTTTTCGCTGAAACCATGCAAAAGGGACAATCCCGTTTGGACGGCAAGGAAGGCGAAAAAGTCGCAAGCGATGTGTTCTCGCTGTGGAACGATCCTGTTGGCGAAATGTTCCAGCACAAGTTCTATTTCGATTCCGAAGGTTGCGCGACGAAGCGCGTCAAGGTTGTTGAAAACGGTGTCTTCAATTCTGCACTTTACAATCTCGAAACTGCTGCCAAGGCTCATTGCGAAACAACCGGTAACGGAGACCGCAGCTTTGGTAGCAAAATGTCAACGAGCTTCTACAATATGCTTGTGCCGCCTGGAACGATGACAACGGCGGAACTCCTCAAGCTGTTCCCGAAATGCTTGCTCGTGGTGCGCCTGGAAGGCAATTCCGGCTGCAATCCCGTGAGTGGAGAACTCAGCATCGGTGCGCATGGCTTCTGGTGCGAAAACGGTGCTATCCAGCATCCGGTCGATGGCGTCACGCTGAGCGGAAACTTCTTCGATATTATCCAGAACATTGTTGCGGTCGGTAACGAATACCGCGATCCGTTTGCAAGCTACAAGGTTCCGGCCCTTGCCGTGAGCGAACTCAGCGTCAGCGCTTAATCCGCGCGCATCTGAAAGTTCGTGTTCTAAGCAAACGCGCGTTCTAAAACCGTGCGCTTGCTCGACAAGGGTAGCGCTTTTCCTGAACGCGCAATTCTTGTAAGGCCCTTTTGCAAAAAAAAATGCTGCAAGAACGTTCGGAAAATCCTTGGCCCTTGCAGCACTATGTTTGAGGCGTAAATTAGTTTGTTTTTAGCGCAGCGCGTAGTTGTGACGGAAAATACAGACTGTCTGGCGTAACGAATTTGGCTTGTTGCATTTTCGCGTTCTTGATTAAATCTTTGATGTCCTTGATGACAATCCCGCTTGCCTTCAAAAGATTTCTCAAAAAATTCTCGATGGCGCAACTCAAGGCGTTGCTTTTAAACAAATGAATGATATCTTTATTTTCGCAGTCGATGAGGTTTTCTAAAATTTCTTGAATAGATTCATGAACCGCATTGCCCGATGCTAATTCAATAAAACTTTGGTTGTAATTGTACTCGGCTGCGTGTTCTGCGTAAAGGTCGAGGAGTGTTGCTGTCTTGCCAATCTTTAAATTAGAATCTGGATTTCCTTTGAAAGCGTTAATCTTCAAATCGGGATTCTTTTTCAATTCGGTCGCGGCTGTATGCAAAAGATTGATGACCTCTGCCTGTTTGAGGCTCACTTGCGAAACGTCCTTGAAAACGAGCGTCATAGCGAGTAAAATGAGATCTAAATAAGAATTAGACCCATTTGATACAATGTTTTTCTGCTCGTCCATGCCACATCTCCAATTTGACGGAGATAAAGATAACTTGTGTAGCCCCCAGTTTGCAATAACCCAAATGGGTTATTATTGCAGAAAAAACAGCGAAAACCTATTTATTTATGAAAAATATTTTCGAGAGACGCCATGAAATAGTTCTTTTTTTGTTCGGTGACACCCTTTAAAAGTTGTTCAACGTCATTTTTTGTCAAATTTGGGTAGTATTCAAAGAGTTTTTTGGCATGTTCCTTGCGTTCCTCTGTCTGGCCTAGAATGTTGCAGCACGCAATTATGATTAAGCGAATTGCCATTGCTTTTGGTGTGAAAAGCAAAATTTGGTTGGCAAGGTTTTTGCATTCCTCGATTTTTCCTTGCAACAGCAAAAGGAACGTCTTTGCTTGGTATGCGTGCTGGAGCGCTGATTCCGGAACATGCTTTATGCAATCGTCAATCAGCTCTGTGGCGAACTTCTCTTGCCCGGTCAGCAGGTAAATCTGGGAAAGAAGTATTCGGGCCATGATCGTTTGCGGATTGGCTTCGATAACTTGTTTGAGATACGCTATAGCTTCGGCCTTGTTCCCGATGGTGATGTTGTATAAAGCCATGATCAACTGCGAATAGATGGAATAGGGCGCATTGTACATGGCTTTGCGAGCGATTTCGCCTAGTGTTTGGGAGCTTTCGGCCTGGTTGCCCCAGTTTTCCAAGAAGGCATAATAATAGGCTGTGGCAAGAACATAAAGAACAAAATCATTGTAAGAATCGTCCTTGACAAGAGGACCGAGCGTTTTTTTGCAAATTTCAAAGGATTCTTGGCTGCGATTTTCGAGCTTGGCGTAGCAGTAGGTCGCCGCGTACCACCAGTAAGGAATGGGACTGTTCTCGGTGTATTTTAGCTTTGCCGATGCCAGTGCTATGCTCCTAAACAACAGAATTGTGGACTTTTGGGCGAGCATCTGTAGGTCGTCCGAGTTGATTTTGATTGAAGTCGTCCAAAGAATTTCGTGAGATGTACCTATTCTGACAGATATATATAAGATTTCTTCGCCGCTCTCCGAGGCCGAAACTTCAATGAGAAAACCGGGTTCTGTGTTTGTTTCCGAGGTGTCGATGATGCGGAATAGGTGGTATTGGTGTATTGCTTCGACAATCGAGAGGTAAAGGCTGTAAGCGTTGCTGTGTTCGGGGAAGGTGCCTTTTGTTTGGAACAAAAGGACTAGATCTTTGGGACTGTTGTCTATATCGAAGTTTTCTTTGGAGGACAGACTTGCGGAAGCCGCCTCGGTTCTGTTGGTAACTTCGAGTATTTTGTATATGTTGGCGAGATGAACTTTGACAGTATTCGCCGAAATGTTCAGCGTTTTGCAAATCTCGTTATTCGTAAGTCCCTTACGAAGTAAATTCAATATTTCTCTTTGACGCGGAGTCAGTTCTTGCATCTTTTTATTCTCAAACATGGCTTAAATTTAATTTTTTACCTTGTTTCGTTGATTCGAACAATAGAGATAAAGCCTTTTTTTGACAGAAAAAACGTGTTTTTACACGAAAAAACGAAGAAAATACTTTTTTGGGGGGAGGGGACGCGTTGTCTGTTTGTTCACTTTATGTATTGCTGTATCAAATAATGTAAAGCGAGTTTATCCATATATATATGTTACATTGTCTATATATATAGTAAAAGACTATATAAACTTAATAAATTCTGAATTTTGTAGATAAGAAAACATGAATTTATTGAAAAATAAATTTTACGATTCTCAAAGTTGCGAATAATTGATTATATTGCGGCTTGTAAGATATATGTATTACAAATAAAGAAAAATATAAGAAAAAAATATACATGTGTGAGAGATTGTACGAAGTATGATAGGGGCTTCACTACAATTTCTAGCTATGCAGCTGAATCTTCATTTAAGACGGACGATGTCGATACGTGAAGACGTAGTTGTTGTGTCTAGAATAGTTGAAAATGATGGGAAAGAGTACGAAGGAGCGGTTAATAAGCTCAATCTTTTCCTTGTGAATATGGAACGCGATAGCATGGTGAAGAATCATGCTGTTCCTGAATATCGTGGCGACCGAGCGGTTGTGCCATCTAAAGTCGTTTATTTGAACTTGTATTTTGTACTTGCTGCGAATTTTAAGGGCGGAAATTATGTTGATTCGTTGCGCTACCTGTCTAGAGCGGTAGGCTTTTTTTTAGATCATTCATATTTCGAACGCACAACTTCGCCCGATATGCCGCAAGGCATCGAAAAGCTTGCCATAGACATGGAAAATATGAATATGCAAGAAATGAATAATTTGTGGGGGACGATAGGCGCTAAGTATGTACCTTCGGTACTTTATCGCCTGAAAACGGTTGCGCTTGGAGGCAACTACTCATATTATCAACCTTACGTTGTCCGACTTCCTGAAAATTCGGAATTGGGGGTCCTCTAATGGAATACACAAAATATGTAGATGTATCTCTTTGCCATGAGTACTACAACGGTAGTTCTTGTGGTTTCAAAGTGATACCGTCGGCTGAAACGGCAGATATCTTGAGAAAGGAGCAAGCCCTGTGCCGTATCTATGATGGGAAAGTGCGCATTATGGCGCCTGTAACTGCTATTGCGGAAGAGACAACTCTCTTTTTTTATGTAAAAGCTTCTATTGCCGAAATTTGGAATATGACATATTTCGACGGAATTGTCCATGACGAATTTCCGGTATCGGTTGTGTCAAGCAAGGGCGCTTATTTTGAGGGGCGGCAAAAAAATTCGATTCCCGAACTTCAGCGAATGTTCGGCGTTATTTTTGCGTTAGAGCTTCACTTGACTCCTAAGCAGCCGCTTGTGTGCACTGTCAATGTGCCGACAAAAAAATTGAGGTGGTGCTATTGCGTTTCGGGCATTTATGCCGAACGCGATTTGCGAATAAATGACTCGCTGGATGCTGAAAATCCTGTGCAGTTTGATTGCGTGGAAAAAACATCGCGACTCTCTCTTTACATTTCTCGGAGCGAAATTCCGATTGTGAGCGGGGCGCCTTCACGGTTCCAACTGATGGATTCTGCAACGTCCAAGGTTTTGATGAAAAACCTTCCGAATGCAAATGGTAGGACTATTGCCAAGGCGAGTCTAGATGATGGCACGCGAGCCATCGTAGCAGAATGTTTTAATAATCCATAACCATAGGAGAATCATAAATGCCTGCATCATACAAAACTCCGGGCGTCTATCTCGTTGAGAAAGACGCGTTCCCGGGCTCGGTGGTGGAAGTTGCAACCGCTATTCCTGCGTTTATCGGCTACACCGAAAAGGCGGAATACAATGGAAAGGACTTGACAAACAAGCCCTTCCGCATTACTTCCTTTGCTGAATATCTCAACATCTTCGGTGGCGCTCCGTCCATAAGGTTTACTTATGGCAAGGCTGCCGATGCTGCCCCTGCCGAAAACGCCGAAGGCGAAGGTGAATCCGAAGCTAAGAGCGAAGAAGGCAAGGCTGTTCTTACCGCAAAGAAGATGTATCGTCTTTACGATTCCATGCGCATCTTCTTCCAGAACGGTGGGGCCGCTTGCTATATCTGCTCTGTCGGCGGTTACAGCAAGGAAATTGACAAGGATACCTTGCTCAATGGCATCACGCCGTTTGTCAAGGAACAGGAACCGACGATTATGCTTGTGCCGGATGCCGTTTCTTTGGACAACGCTTCTGATTGCGCTAGTATCCAGAACGCCTTGCTTGCTCATTGCGACAAGATGCAGAATCGTTTTACTATCCTCGATGTGTTCGATGGCTACAAGGAACCTCTGGAATGTATCAATACGTTCCGCGAAGGCGTGACCTCGTTCCTCAAGTATGGTGCAGCTTACTACCCGTGGATCCATACGAATATCGTTTCTCCGAACGAAGTTTCGTTTGCCAATATTGACCCGGCCGATGAAGCATACGCAACGCTTGCTTTGGACCTTGCACAATCTGTTGTGCCGGGCCTCAAAACGCTCGATGACGATACGTCGAACTTGACCAAGCGCGAAGCAGAACTTGTAAGTTTCTTCAAGAAGCTTAGCGAATTTGATGCGGCGAAGGACGATCCGACGGATTTGCACAACACCTTGAAGGTGGTTTGCCCGAAGTATGCTACCATGATGAACAATATGAGCGAAATGCTCAACTTGATGGCTCCTTCTGCTGCGATGGCCGGTATTTATGCCCGTGTCGATAATAGCGAAGGCGTGTGGAAGGCTCCGGCAAACGTGGGCGTCAATGGCGTTGTTTCTCCGGCGGTGAACTTGACCAACGACGAACAGGAAGACTTGAACGTTCCGCTGAACGGTAAGGCCGTGAACGCCATCCGCTACTTTGTTGGCGACGGTATCAAGGTCTGGGGTGCACGTACGCTCGATGGTAACAGCCTCGATTGGCGCTATGTGAACGTCCGCCGCACGATGATTATGCTTGAAGAATCGATCAAGCAGGCTTCCAAGGCTTACGTGTTCGATGCTAATACAGCAACGACATGGCTCACGATGAAGAGCATGATTGCAAACTTCCTCAATGGCATTTGGAAGCGTGGCGGCCTTGCTGGAACTTCTCCGGATGACGCTTACGAAGTCCATGTCGGTCTTGGCGATACCATGACTCCGGAAGATATCCTCGAAGGCATTTTGAGAGTGACCGTCAAGGTGGCTCTGATCCGCCCGGCAGAATTTATCGAACTCACATTCCAACAACAGCAACAGAAATCGTAATAGGGGGTAATTAACATGGCTGATGAAAATGGCGCAGCACAAAGTGCAAGCATATGGCCCATGCCGAAATTCCACTTTCTCGTAAAGTGGGGGGATGCTCAAATGTCTTTCCAGGAAGTTACTGGACTTTCTGCAAAAGCTGATGAAATCAAGTACCGCTCTGGCGATAGTAGCATTTTCTCTGTTGTGAAGATGCCGGGTCTCTTGACTTACGACAACGTAACGATGAAGAAGGGCATTTTCAAGGGCGATAACAAGTTCTGGGATTGGTTCTCGAAAATCAAGATGAATACGATCGAACGTATTACCGTTACGATTAGCCTTCTTGATGAAACGGATACTCCGACGATGACTTGGACCCTCAAGAATGCATGGCCGACAAAGATCAGTACCGATGGCATGAAGTCCGACGATAACAACGTTGCGATTGAGTCCATCGAAATTGTTCACGAAGGTCTTGAAATCACTAACGGTTAATAGGTAGAATCATGTCGCTCTTCGATATTTCTGGTGTTGAAGACTGGATCCATCCAGTTTCGTTTTACTTTCGCGTTGTTATTGACGGTCTCGCCACTGCGTTTAACGAAGTGAGTGGAATTGATACAACGGTGGAGTCTGAGCGAGTTGTATCGGGGGGCGATGATTCCCATTGTTATTATGTTCCTACCAAAAAAACTTATGGCGATCTTGTTTTGAAACGCGGAATGTTGAAGGTTATAGATCCGTTTTTCTTATGGTGTAAGGAATGTATAAGTGCACCATTAATAACTGGTCGCATTAAGCCCAAAACGGTAGTTGTGATGCTTCTGGATGAAATGAAATTACCTGTGGCCTCATGGACTTTTAATGACGCCTATCCTGTAAAATGGAGTCTAGGAGCCTTTAACGCTGAAAAAAGTGAAATAGCTATAGAGACGGTTTCGCTAAAGTACTATTCAATGGACGTTAATTAAGGTTTTAGATGTCGTTAGAAATAAAAAATTTGGTCATTAATGTTCATGTGTCAGGTTCTGCCGAAGATAAAGTATTTAGCAGAATTGAAAATTTGCGTTCTGAAATTTTGGACGAGTGCAAAGAGCTCATTAGCGAATCTGAAGACCGGATGAGGGACCGTTAAACATGGCTCAGGAAAAACTGAAAATAAAAGCAAATGGCAAAGAATTTACTGCCATGGTGAATCCTGAAAAATATAACGTTAAGGATTCTATTGAATATTCTGATACCAATGAGCAGAGAGGTCCGAAGTTTAATCAATATGGCGGATCTAAATTTAAGGTTCCGAAAATTTTTTTAGATACGACTGGTGTAATCCCTGTAGCGCAATGGCCCATTCCGAATGGAACCATTGACGCAATGGTCAAGTTACTCAAAAGCGTCGTCTATGATTATGATGGAAGCTCTCATGAACCTCCAATAGTTGATGTTATTTGGGGGTCGAATCAATTCAAGGGGCGTTTGCTTACGATTGATGTAACATACACCCTCTTTGATTCTGAGGGTGGCCCGCTCCGCGCAGAAATTGAGCTGGAATTTATTTCGTATCAGACGATGACTGAGATTGAGGCCGAAGCGAACAAAAGCTCTCCGGACCTCACCCATATTATAGAAGTCAAGGCGGGGGACACTCTTCCGAATCTTTGCAACAAAGTATATAAGGATTCGTCATATTATATGCAGGTGGCACGAATTAATGGACTTTCGAGTTTTTGCCGTTTAAAACCCGGAACGCGCCTTATGTTCCCGCCACTTGTCGATTGAGGTTTGAATGTCTGGAAAATCTCCTATTTCAAGTGCGGAAGGTGTAGCTGAGTGCGTTATTGAAGGCGGTGGCAAGGCGCTGTCGTCTGCAATTCCTGTTGTATCTGTAGATGTCTATTACAATATTAACATGATTCCCAAAGCCGTCATTGTTATTGAAGATGGCGAAATGAGCAAGGGAACTTTCCCGCTGAGCGATGGCAATACCCTTGAACCCGGCTCCGAAATTACGGTTAAGTTGGGCTATGGCACAAATGCAAATGCTGTGTTCAAAGGAATCGTTGTGCGTCATGGCGTTACGATTTCTAAGAGAGGGCGCAGTTGTGTAAAAATCGAATGCCGTAATAAGGCAATCGCCATGACTTGCGCGCGTAAAAATGCGAACTATCTGAACAAAACGGATGATGCCATCGTTAATGAAATCACAGGAAACTATGGCGGTGTTACGCTAAGTTCTAGTATGGGCGGTGCTGCACATAAAGAAATTTTGCAGTATTATTGCACCGATTGGGATTTTATCATGACGCGAGCCGAAGCCAATGGTTGTTGGCTTGTAACTGAAGGTAACAATTTATCTATAAAGAAAATTGCAGCAACAGGAAGTGCCGAGGTAGAACTCACGTGGGGAACGGATATCATTGAGTTCAAGGCCGAAGCAAACGCTCTTTCGCAAGTCAAGAAGGTTGTTGCCAAATCGTGGGATGTCACAAAACAAGAAGTCATTTCGGATAATTCCGGTATGAAATCCTTGGGCGGGCAAAACAGTTTTAGCAATACAAAACTTCAAGAAGTTTTAAAAGTCGCCACCAATACACTTCAAATAAATTCTCAGGTGCCTAAAGGTGAACTGAAATCTTGGGCTGAGGCCGATCAATTGAAAAACGAGCTTTCTCGTGTTTGTGGTTCTGTGGTGTGTTGGGGAACAACGAAAGGTGCATTGGGCGGTTTGGTTGCGTTGAAGAATGTCGGGACGCGTTTTAAAGGGAACGCTCTTGTTTCGGGGATTCATCATCATTTCTCTGATGGACTCTGGACAACTGAATTTTCGTTTGGCATGTCCAAAGAATGGTTCTACGAAAAATTTGAAACGTCTGCACCGATTTCTTCTGGAATAAACTGTGGTGTACATGGACTTTTGACGGGCATCGTGGAGCAAATTCACGAAGACCCTGATAATTTAAATCGCGTCAAGGTGAAAATACCTTTGATGGAAAACACAACGCAAGATGTGTGGGCGCGCCTTGGTGGCGCTTATGCATCGAATGGTGTGGGCTTTTTGTTCTATCCCGAAGTGGGCGACGAAGTGATTCTCGGCTTTTTCGGAGGAGACCCTTCGAGCCCTGTGATTTTGGGTAGCCTTTACAGCGGCAAGCGAACGCCGCCGCAAGCGCTTGAACAGAAAAATAATGTCAAGAAAATTCTCACGCGCGAAAAGCTGAGCGTTGAATTTAACGAAGAAGACAAATCCATTACGATTTCAACTCCGGGCGATCGCAAGTTCGTTCTTGATGACAAAGCCAAGAAAATCTCGGTGGAAGATGGCTCTGGCAATAAAGTTGAAATGTCCGATAGCGGCATCAAGATGGAATCGAAAAAGGATATCACTATCGATACCAAGGGCAAGTTCAGCGTTTCGGCGGTGAGTGGAATCGGTCTTGCTGTAAAGAGCGGTGATCTCAAGGGCGAAGGGCTGAATGTGGAATTTAACGGAAAGGTCGGTTTTACCGGTAAGGGCAACGCCAAGGCCGAAGTCTCTGCGTCTGGGCAGACGGTGATCAAGGGCGCCATGGTGATGATTAACTAGGAGGAATGATGCCACCAGCAGCAAGAATTACAGATATGCATACATGCCCCATGCAAACGCCGGCTTTTCCTTCGCCGATTCCGCATGTGGGCGGCCCCGTTGTTGGGCCTGGTGCCCCTACCGTATTGATAGGCAAGCTTCCGGCTGCTGTCGTGGGCGATTCGTGCGTTTGTGTCGGCCCGCCTGATTCCATTATAAAAGGTTCTGCCACCGTGATGATTTGCGGAAAACCTGCGGCGCGCATGGGCGATTCTACGGCGCATGGCGGCACAATTGTACTTGGCTGCCCAACGGTGATGATTGGAGGTTAGGGTGCTTGATACTTCATTTTTAGGGCGTGGATGGTCGTTCCCAGTTTCGTTCTCCGAGAAAGGGGGCGCAAAAATGTCGGAATTCGAAGACGATATTGCAGAAAGCTTGCGCATTATCTTGATGACATACCCCGGTGAACGTACGATGCAGCCGGAATTCGGCTCGCGTTTGCGAGATTTTTGCTTTGAATCTTTTTCATTGCGCACCGAAACGCTTATCAAAGGTGAAATTCGAAGAGCGATACTTTTGAATGAGCCGCGCGTCGATGTAGAAGCCGTTGTCGTGGAACAGACTGAAAAAGTGGGCGTGCTGAATATCAATGTTGTTTATGTTGTACGTTCTACAAATAGCCGTAGGAATTTGGTGTTCCCGTTCTACTTGAACGAAGCGACGGATGTGAGCATTTAGTTGATGATTGAACAATATGGCTGGTAAATTTTTTCGAATACAGGATGGATTGAGTCAGAGCGCCCGCGAGTTTAAAGAACTTGCGCCGGGCTTTTATTCAATTGATTCGGTACCTCAAGAAGCGCTTCTTGGGATTATGAAAAACTATGCCAGAGAAAATGGCTCTCCGCATTTCTTTGATAATGTTGACTTGGCTAAAGTCGTAGAAATGCTGAATGGCGAGGCCGATGGCAGAACGGATCCGGCGGTTGCTATCTATGCTGTTTGTGCAAAGCTTATGGGCCGTGTGCAAGGGGCGCTTAATCAATTCCCGGATAAGCGGATTGATTTTTATTACCGCAATGTTCTCGGCGAATCGAATCGCGCGGCCGAAGGCGACCATGCCTTTGTCACGTTTGAAATCGATAACGACGATGTCTCGTGCGTGCTCCCCAAGGGAACTCGCTTTAGCGCCGGCGAAAACAGCAAGGGCGAAAATGTCGTGTTTGAATCCGTTAACGATACGGATATCAATGATGTAAAGGTCGCGCGAATCCTCACGGTTTCTTGCGCAAGGGGTTACCCGATTACGCAGGCCGAAATTCCTGTGTACACGCCGAAAAATGCGAGCGGGCTTAAGATGACTCCGTACCCATTGTTTGGCCTTACGCGTTCAAACGATTTGCCTGAAGGAACGGAATTTTCCAAGGTGGGTATCTGCATTTCGAACCGCATTTTCTACATGTCTAGCGGCGTGCGAAATGTAAAAATGAATGTCATCTTTTCGGCAGCTTCGGTGCGCGATACCGTTGTCGAAAAGAAAGAGGGCAATGCCAGTGAATTTTCGGCGGCGTTTTCGAATGCCTTTGCCATTTCGGTAACGGCTCAGAACGGATGGCTTGATATTGAAGATTATAAACTCGGCTGTAGTAACCTCAGTTCCGAATGCCCTGAAAATCAAATATCCCTAGAGTTTACGATTAAGGATACAGATCCGGCGATCATCAATTACGATCCCGAAATCCATGGCGGTGACTATCACGCTAAAAATCCGATACTCCGTCTTTTGGTAAATCCGCGTAAGTCCGAGGCGCTTTGGTATTCGCTTATTAAACTGCAAATCCAGAGCGTTCATGTCGAAGTGAATGTTTCGAAATGTCGCGATATCGTTGTTTCCAATGAATATGGCCCTGCATCGACTCTTCTGCCGGTGCAAATATTTGGCTCTGTTCCTAAAGTGGGTAGCGCCTTTATTATAGGCTGCAAAGAAATTTGCGGAAAAAAACTGGAATCGTTTGGAGTTCGCGGCAAGTGGAGCGGGCTACCGATTTGTAAGGATTTTTCGGAATGGTATGCGCAATACGATACCCCTCCTCATACCTCGGATTTTGAAGTATCGCTGAGCGGGTTGTATGGCGGTATATGGATCCCGTCCGAAAAAACGGCTGTTACGTGCAAACTCTTTAACACCGAAAAAAATACCTTCTTTGGCTATGATCGCGGTATTGCCGAAATCCCGACGGATTTCAATATTTCGTTCAATAGCATTGTCGGTTCGCGCGTGAGTGGCCTTGTCCCAGATGACGATAACTTTATGTATTCGCCGATGATGAAGGATGGGTTTTTCAAGATGCAATTGATTTCTCCGTCCAAGGCTTTTATGCATGGCGAAATTTCGCGCGCGATTTGCAATTCATTCTTGTCGCAAATCCTCAAGAAAAAAAATGTGGACGACTTGCCGAATCAGCCCTATACGCCGAGTGTCGAGGATTTGTATGTCGATTACACGTCTTATGCCGATGTCTCGATTGTCTCGAATGCTCATGATGTGGATGGCGTTTTCTATTTGCATCCGTTTGGGTATAGCCGTAAAGAAGTTGTATTTATTCGAAATGGCGCATTGTTCTTGGGGCTTACTTTTAAGGGTAAACCGAAAAAGGCAAATCTTTATTTTGTCATGAACCGCGACTCCGCTTTGCGCTCGAACGGTAAATATTGCTGGGCCTATCTCGGACAGAATGGTTGGAAAAACTTGCCCGACGAAAATCGCTTGGCCGATTCAACGGCGAACTTTACTTCGTCGGGAATCGTGACGCTTGACTTGCCGCAGGATATGGCGAGCAAAACGCATTTGATGCCGCAAGACATGTACTGGATTCGCATTACGCCGCACAACGATAGCTGGCGTGAATGTTCTAGACTTTTGACAATCTTTTCGCAGTCTCTCGAAGTCAAGCGCGTTAGCGGTTTTGAAGACGGGAGCATTTTGGAACACTGCAAACCGCAAACCATCAAGGAAGTTTCGACAAGCGTTAGCGGACTTTCGTGTGTTTACCAGTTCGAAGAATCGTTTGGCGGAAAGGCCCGTGAATCTGACCATAAAATGCGCGTGCGTGTCGCGGAATCGCTGTACCACAAGAATCGCAGCGTTTGCATCGAAGATTATGAACGCATGATTTTGGAAGCCTTCCCGGAAGTTCACAAGGTAAAATGTTTCCCGCATGTGAGAATGAGCGAGGTGTCTAAGCGCTATGACTTTACAAGCCCTGGGAACATCTTAGTCGTTCCGGTTTCATCGCTGTATTGCGATGGAAGTTTCCAGTGGGACCCTTGCTTGAACGGTTCTGTCTTGCGTGATATCCGCGAGTTCTTGCAGAAAAAAGTGACAGGCCTTGCCAAGATTCGCGTTATCAATCCCTTCTTTGACAAGTTGCAAGTCCGTTGCAATGTCAAGCTGCGTAGCCGTGGTGACGAAGGTAAAATCCTGTTGGATTTGAATGAAAAAATCAACCGCTATCTTTCGCCGTGGTTCCCGGAAGTGGGCGGGATTACCGAACATTTTGGCTGGTCGCTCAACAAGGAAAACCTCAAGGCGTATATCGAAAGCCTTGATTACATAGAGCAAGTTGGCGATGACTTTACCATCATGAAAATTGTATCGACGGACGAGCAAAAATACATGGTGAACCTTTTTGAAAATACGGACGATAAAATTTTGCGCGGCTCGTTCCCGTGGAGTATTTCGGTGCCTATGCGCAAACACTTTATTAACGATGTCAATTCGAGTGTACGCTCGTGTGCTGATAACGTCAATAACGGATATGGCGGTCTTGAAATTGGTCAAACATTTATCATAAGGAAATCATGATGTCTGGACAAAATATGCAATATCTCAAATTGAGTCGTAAGGAGCTGAAAGAGCGCTTTAAGGCTGGCCGCATGCCGACCGAAGAAGACTTCATGAGCCTTATTGATTCTTTGGTGAATTCCGTTGACGAAGGCTTTGACGTTGACGAAGAAATCGGCCTGCAAGTCAAGCAGAAAAAAGACAGCGGTTGCTTGGCCAGCTTTTTTGTAAACCTCACGGAACACAGGCCGCAGTGGCTTTTGAAACTTCGCAAGAACGTTGAAAAAGGCGAAAGTTCGCTGAATGTAAAAACGCCGAACATGGGTTCCGATGATACGGGGCTAACGATTGTTAGCCCGAACAATGCCGATGGCGCAGAACCGAAAGTGCGTGTGGGCGTTGGCAATGCGGCCCCGCGATGCGAACTCGATGTGGATGGCTTGATTGCGTCAAAGGGCCGTGTCGGTGCGGAAAATCCGCAATTTGAAATTGTTGCCGATGGCGAATGGCACGATGTCACTGATGTTTTGACGGGCTGTAATTGTTTTGAAATCGTAGCCGGTGTCGGAGGCAACGAAGGCGATGGCCGCTTTGCGCTTGCGCATGCCATTGCCGTGAACGTGTTCAATGAGCACCCAACCGTAGAAATCACGCAGTCGTATAGCGGTGGGCGTGGTTCCAAAATCGACATCCGCTGGAGAAAAGGCGAAAACAAGTACGAATACACGCTCCAAATGCGTGTTCGCCACAAGTTCGATAAAACGGGCAAAATCAAGGTGCGCTATCACATCACAAAGCTTTGGTATGATACGCAGATGATCGGATCTATTGTGAAATGAGTGAATTGAAATCCATAACGATATCTCGCCAAGAGGTTCGCCCGTTCGATTACGCCGCCATTCGCGAAGAAGCGATTGGGCTTGTTCAAAAGCTGAGCGGAAAAATTTGGACGGACTATAACGCCCATGATCCGGGCGTGACGATCTTGGAACAGATAGTCTTTTCGCTGACGGAACTCGGTTACAAGACGGGTTTCGATGTGGCGGACTACCTCTCGGATGCGAGCGGGTATATCGATTATGATTCGCAGGCGATGTATGCCCCTGCGTATGTGACGCAGCGTTTCCCGGTGACGCTTGAGGAATACTCTGCGTTTTTCAAGAAACACCTTTATTGCGAAGACCCTAACACGCATTGGCGCTGCTACCCCGAAAAAGTGAACTTTGTCATTGACGAAAATGGTTTTTACAAAGTCGAAATTTTCATGTCGGGAACTGTAAATGACTGGATAAGTGGCGCGATTTTCACGATGTTCTGGCGGTTGTGGCGTAGGTGGCGTTGCATGGGTGACCATGTTTGCGATGCCCGCATCAAATGGCTTGGCAGGCATGCTAAATTCGAGGCATACACGGATAATCAAAATAACGTGGAAATGCCGCGCGGAACCCACCGCGATGTGGCCGATTTGGAGCCAATCATTGATCTTTTCCCGACGATTTATAGGGAAGGGGAGGGCGTGGAACCGCTAAAGAAATTCTTAGCGCCAATTGAATATGTCTTTAAAAAATTCTTGAGCTTAGTCGAAACCTTCCCGCAGCTTTTTTCTGTGCGCAATGTGGACCTCGATAAGATTTTGAAAAATCTAGAACAGTACAACAGTGCGCTGGACCAGATGCTTGCCATGTATGGCGTGCATTTCCCGCAATTTAACTTTGTGGATTTGCCAAAACTTACCCGTTGCAAGGTGCAATTTTTGCGTGAACTCCCGAAACTTTTGCAGCACCGTTCAGGCAAGGCTTGGCGCCGCCGTGTTGAATTGATGCTTGGAATTATCCATGATTCGCACGATAAACTCAAGATATTCGATGTCGATGGAGTATTTGCAAGCGAAAGGCCTGGCCGCATTCACATTATCATCTTTAGCGAAAATAAAATGGATGAATGTGATGCCGATGCGGTTGAACGCTTTGTCTGTAACGAAATTCCGGCGCATTTGCTCCCCGTGATTTATTGGGCGCCCAAAAATGAATGTCGTGCATTTGCAAAACTTTATGTCGAGTGGATTAACGATGTCCCGATGAAGATTATAACATCGCCGCAAGTGATGAATTGGCTTTCTTCTCATAAACAATGTATTTCTAAGAAGATTTGGCTATGAGTGGGTCGCAGAACATCATTGACAATGTTGATTTAAATCTATCGCTCGATGGATATGCTTCGGAGCTTGTTTCGGAGCGTAATCTTTATGGCTTTGCGCAAGGCTTGCTTGCGAAAACGTTAGACGAAGTTTTGGATGCTGTGAATGTCAATGGAAATGTTCTGCTTGATTCGCTTACCATTGATTTGAATGTCGATGGTAGTGGTCCTGTTTTTGAAAATATTGCAAAAGCACTGCAAAACACGCTAAAGTCAAAATTGGCTTCTGCGGTATTCAAAGCGCAAAGTTCGCCGATTACGGATATGCTTGCCGAAGTGTATCGCCGTCATTTGCCGGCCGAAAAATCTAGCAGTATCGAACACCTGTTCAATGATTTGGCAGAACAATGGAAGCGTGAACATGTGGGGCAAGAGTTTAAGCCGCTTTCACTTGCTGAATCCATTATTTTGCGCATGCAGCAGGAAAATCCCAATATCGATGTAAAACAAATTGCGTGTATCGTTTATCAAAATATTATGAAGATAAATGATGCGCAGAAAAAGCAAAACAAGCAGCCTAAAATTCAGACTGATAATTCAGAGAAAATTTACGAAGTGCCCGATGCTGGGCTTGTATTGCTGTCGCCCTATATTCCGGCGCTGTTCCAACGAACCGGTTGCATCGCCAAAGATGCTTTCCAAAGCGATGATGCAAAACGCAAAGCGCTTTCGATCCTTAAATATGTGGCTTATGGCAACTACGCGGAATCGCCAGGAAAATCGGCTTTGATGAATCTTTTTTGCGGGTTGCCGGTAACGCCCGTGCTTTTTGCCGATGAACTCCCGAAAATAATGGATGAAGAAAAAGAATTGGTTGAAGGTTTGCTGAAAGCGGTAATTGCGAATTGGTCTGCGGTGGGGCACATGTCGCCTGACGGTTTGCGTGGAACTTATTTTGTACGTGGTGGAAAAATCAATATGGAGGGTGCTGCTGATTTGCTGACTGTCGAAAACAAGACCTTTGACATCTTGATCGATAGGCTCCCGTGGGGCTTTACCGTAATAAAGCATCCTTGGATGTCCAAAATTTTAAACGTGAAGTGGAGATGATGGCATGTCATTTCTGGCTTGAGCGTGAATCTCCTAGAAGGTAAAGAATTGTAATGAGCATTGATTTGACAAACGAAATCGAATGGTGCAAGGCGGTCATTGACCTGCGTTTTTCGCAGTACTTTTCTGCCGACGACAGCGAAGAAAAAAAGTTGCAAATCGAGATGGTAGAACCGCCCGAACTCGATGACGATTCACCTTACGGTCTTGTCGTTGCGCAATTTAACCTTGGCTTTTACGAACGCATCGTGATTGCGTTAGCTTTGATTCCGCACCTTTGCCCGCAGGCGCTCGATTCATTCTTGTTGAACAACCGCACTCTTGGTCGCCCGTACACGGAATTTGGCGGCTGGCACGGCAAAAGCCATTCTGGATTCTTGCCCACGTGTGAAACGGCCCTGTTTCTCCTCGCCGGAAACGATATCGCGAAACGTTTGCAAATGATGTCTCTGTTCGAGCCTTCTTCGGTGCTTTTGGCGCAGCGCATTTTGGTGCTCGAATACGGCGAACCGGGTGAACCAGCAAATTCGGCGGCGCTCCGTGTATCATCGGAATATCTAGAGTACTTTACGACAGGCGTTCGCAATAAGCCCGACTTTAGCATGCATTTCCCTGCAAAACTCATCACGACCAACTTGCAATGGGAAGATCTGGTTTTGAGCGAAGAAACTCTTGACGATATCAACCAGCTTTTGGCTTGGATTGAAAAAAGCAATGTCGTGCTTGATGATTTTGGACTCCGCAAAAACCTCAAGCGCGGCTACAGGGCGCTATTTTACGGCCCGCCGGGAACCGGCAAAACGCTTACCGCAACGCTCATTGGCGCAAAAGTCGGCATGGATGTTTATCGCGTGGACTTGTCGCAAGTCATCTCGAAGTACATCGGCGAAACCGAAAAGAACCTCTCGAATATTTTTGACCAAGCGGAACACCGCAACTGGATTCTCTTTTTCGACGAAGCGGATTCGCTCTTTGGGGCGCGCACGCAAACGAACAGTTCCAATGACCGTGCCGCGAACCAAGAAATCTCGTATCTGTTGCAACGCGTCGAAGATTTCCCGGGCATCGTGATTCTGGCGAGCAATCTCAAGTCGAACATTGACGAAGCCTTTTCGCGCCGTTTCCAGAACGCCATTTACTTCCCGCTCCCGGAAGCCGAGGAACGCATGAAACTTTGGTCTAACATCTTCTCGAAAAAAACGATACTCGAAGATGATGTCGATTTAGACAAGTTTGCCGAAAAATATGAACTCGCGGGGGGCGCGCTCACAAACGTTGCGCGCTATGCGGCTCTTTGTGCCGCTCAGGAAAATCGTAAAAAGATTTGTAACGATGATATCGTTAGGGCCTTGGCCAAGGAATTACACAAAGAAGGAAAAATACTATGAAAATAAAATTGCCCCTTATTGGCATTATCGCTTGCCTTCTCACCGTCTTTTCGTTTGCGGAAAAAGATGCCAACACGTCGATGTCTTATTATCAAATAGTTTTGGATTCGAATCGTGTTTTGGCTGACTCGACATTACGTTCGTTGTTCAGCGATACCTCTTCTAGTGAATATAAAGCTCTAAAAAGTTTGGAGGGAATCGTTTTTCGTGATTCGGAATCTCTTTTGAACTATGGCTTTAATTCGTATGTTTCTCTTTCGAATATTTGTGCTGATACAGGGAGTGTCTCGAAAAAGAAAGGCAAAAGATCCAGCCATCGTTGCACAGATCGTTATTGGCAGAATACTCAGGAATCGCTCCGGGATACTTCGAAGTTCCCTAAATTAGTTGATGCTTTGATGGTTCGAGAAAATGACTTGGACACATCCGTTGTCGTTAAATGGAGCGGTAAAGACTGTGGCTGTAGCCATAAAGATGAACTTGACGGAGATGTGTTTGGATTCTATCCGTTCTGGTATGCAAAGGATTTAAAATGGGTTGATTTTGAAGGTATTACGCGGCTTTCCTATTATGGATTGAAAATTGATGATGACGGAAAGCTTTTCATGCCTTTTGGAAATTTGGCCTTGCCATATTTAGAGAAAAAGGAACATTATGATTTTGTGAATAAAGCCCACCGCCACTTTGTAAAACTTGATTGGATTGTTTTTAAGGACGACTGGAATAAATTAGAATCTTCGAAATTGCAATCGTTTTTTGCGAAACTTACCGATGAAATAAATCAGTTGTTAAATAAAAAAATTAACTCGCCTTTGGAACGCCTTGTAAATGCTTTTACCTTTTATGCAGATGAATATGAAAATCGAGGTGATGGCGTAACGCTTTACTTTAAAAATTATCCAAAGACCGATGTGGCTACGGAGGCTTTCAGAGTATTTTTCGGTCAATTGAAAAATACGCTCTCTAGTGTAAATAAGGAAGTGCTTGTAAATATCATGATGGATCGTGCTGATTTGGCCGATGAAATGAAACGTCATAAAAAGTCTCAAGAAAATAGAGGTATTTATAGCTACGAAAACATTGCTGAGCTTTTCGCTCTTTCGGAAAATGGTAAGAGGATGAGCAAAAGGCAAGTCAAGAATGAATTGAATAACCGTTTGTTCGTTGTTGTTGATGAACCGGTTTCGCGAGGAAAGCGATTTATTATGGATGGCTTGAATCAGCATTTAGATGGCGTTGATCGCCGTAAACTTTTGCAAGCAATTGTGCCCGTTCTTTGGCTTGATCGAATGCAATGGAACCAACTTCCTAAAGATGCAATGTATTATGTTGATTCGTATTATGGCATGGGTATTGCACCCTATGTTACGGATGTTAATGCCGCCGATACGTGTGGCATTGATGGTAATCCGGGTGCCTGTATGATTCAGCATTTTGAAAATGACGAAGGAAAAAATGAACGACAGGGGAGTATTGCCATGTTTGTTTGTAAGCATCGCTGGCTGTTCCGCTTTATGAATGTTATTGCCTTTTTTGTGGCGGTTGCCGCTCTTGTCGGTTACTTTGTATCATACCGATTGGAAGATTATTTCAATAACCATTTGCTCTATTTATTGGGCATTGTCGTTGTTCCCTCGACAATCATGATGATTATCATTTCGAATTTCGATCCGGCTGTTTCTGCGATTAGCGGCATATTTGGAATGTTGCCCATATTTATTTTGCTTTTGGTTATTGTTGCAATTCTTCTTTTGCAGGTCGAACGAAAAACGGACGTGCCCAAGAGATTTAAAAAATAAAATGTGGCTGTAAATGGAAAAATTTTAAAGAAGGAAACGTACTATGAAACTCAAATTTCCCCTTATTGGCATTTTGGCTTGCTTTCTCTCTGTCTTTTCGTTCGCGAAAAGCGATGCTATGAGCTATTACATGGTATCGCCCGAAAAGGTAGAAGAGTACGTAAAGCTGGACTTGCTCAAGGATACCGTCAAGGCTTTTGAAATTCTTGACAAGTACAGGGCTTGGTTTTTCGAAAGCCGAGTCCAAATGTCCGAAACCATCCAGCAGGAACTCAAGGAATTTCCGCAATTCAAGAAAATCGTGAATAACTTTATCCAAGCGACATGGATATTGCGCGAAGACGAATCTATCGACAAATCGGGCATGATGAATTACCGTGTTTGGCTTGGAGATCGTGGGCTTGATTCGCTGAAATGGTATATCCGTAACGACTTGAAAAATGTCAACTATTCAAAGTCGGCCAACAAGTTCCTTGATGATTTGCAGGGAATCATTTTTGCAGATACGTTGCTTGCGCATCATTATGCCATGAGCCTTTTTGCGGCCTCGGTGGGCGTCTGCAACGATTCCGTGGTGAACCGTTATATCAAAGATGGCGACCTTAAGTGGAGTAACGACCAAATCAAGGAACTGTTTGAACAGCGCAAGGTAAAGCTTTCGGATATTTTAAAGAAAAAAGAAAATGGAAAAAAAGTAAAAAAAGGGAAAATAGTTGAAACTGATATTGACCGTGTGTTAAGATTCCGTGAATTGTATAACGGCCGTATTTGTAACGATGAACTCTGGAAATCCGTGGTCAAGCTCCTCGATACTCTTTATTCCCGCAGCCTTGCTGATCTTGTTGTAATGTCGATGGTCAAGCAAAACACCTTTGACGAAAAGACTCCCATAAATTGGAAACGAAAAAAATGCGGTTGCAGCCACAAAGATGAATTGAATGGGGAAGTATTTGGAATTTATCCGTACTGGTTTGCGAACGATACGACCAAATGGGTTGATTTTGAAGGCGTGACACGCATGGCCTATTACGGGTTGCGCGCAACGGACGAGGGTGCACTTGAAATGCCTTCTGGCATGCTTGCCAAGGATTACTTGAACGAAGAACAAAATTATGAGTTTGTTAATGAAGCACACCGCCATTTTGTAAAAATGGACTGGATTGTTGAAAAGGATGACTGGAATGAATTGAAAAATCCCGATGCTCTAAAAGGTTTCTTTGCAAACTTGATAAATGAAATTGATGAAATCTTGAACAAGAAAATCAGTTCGTCTTTTGAACGCTTTTTGAACATGTTCTCGGTGTACGTTAACGAGTCTGATTTCCGCGGTGACGGCGTGACGCTGTTCTTCAGGAACTATCCGAAAACGAAGGAAGCGACACTTTTGTTCAATACGTTCTACAAGCAACTGCAAACTAAACTTTCTGAAAAGAACCCGAACGTAATCGTGAACCTCATGATGCATCGTTTGGATCTAAGCGAAAATGAACACGAACAGCTTTATGACAGCCTTACATTTAAAGACAACGGCATTTACAGCTTTGCGAACTTTGCGAAAATCGCGATAAACTCCGAAAATAAAAAATTCGCGAAGTATTCTGACCGCGGCAAGGACCTTAAAAACTATTTGCTCGTAGTGGTGGAGGAACCCGTCTCGCGAAGCAAACGCCTCGTGGTGAGCCAATTGAACCAGCAGTTGAACGGCGTTGACAGACGCAACGTGCTCCATTCTGTTGTACCCGTACTCTGGTTCGACAATAAGCAATGGAGCCAGTTGCGCGAAGATGCCATGTACTACAACGATACCTATTACGCCTTGGGCATTGCACCCTATGCGACCGACTTGCAGGCAAACGACTCGTGCCGCGTTTCAGGGAATCTCGGGATGTGCTTTATGCAGTACTTTGAAGTTGAAAACGGCAGCAGCGAACGCCAAAGCGCCTTCTCGGCTTTTGTCTGTACGCACCGTTGGCTGTTCCGCCTGCTGAACTTTATCGCGCTTGCCATCGCTGTAGGCTTGATTGTGAGCTACTTTGTGTCTTGCCGAGTGTCGGACTTTTTCAACCGTCATTTGGGACTTTTGCTCTGTGTAGTCGTGTTGCCATTTGGCTTTACGATGGCGCTCCTTTTGAGCCTGGACCCCTCTGTAGCGGGATTCGGACTCATTGGAATGTCTCCCATTCTCGTTTTGCTTGCGATAATCATCGCCATCATCCTGCATCAAGTCTATATCCAAAATGATTTACCCAAACGCCGCAACCGGTAATCAGCCCCAAACCGCCTCCGAAACGTCATTCCGGCCAGAGCCTGTCCTGAGCGCAGCCGAAGGAAGCCGGAACCTCCCTGTGTCATCCTGAACCCCGTAGGGGTGAAGGATCCAGTGAAGTCTCGTTTGGCTTGTCATTCTCGACCGTCAGGGAGGGAATCCATAATTTCTCGGGCGAAATCCAATAACATTTAACAATAACAAAAAGGAAACATCTCATGACCTCTACATACACTCAAAAATCCGATGCCCTCCAGCGCATGGCCTCCCACAACGCCGCAAGCATCATGGACTCTTCTGCACAAGGCGCAAGCCTCCAGCGCAAAGCCGACATGATGGGTGGCACCATCCAATGCGAAGGCCTCGAAGATGAAGAATTGCCCGCCCAAGGCAAGTTCATCCAGCGCGAAGCCATCCCCGAAGAGGAAGAACTCGCGTAATAGGGCCCGCCCCGCGAATCTCCTCCTCAAACGTCATCCTGACCTTGCTCCGTCATCCTGAACCCCGTAGGGGTGAAGGATCCAGTGAAGTCTTGACCTTGCACCGTTATCCTGACACCGAAGGCGGAAGGATCCAGTTAAATCTTGGTTATACGTAAAAAAAGGAATCCCCATGTCCACTACATACGCACAACGTCAAACCACAGCGCAAAAGAAGGATGCCTCCTCCGCAGCCTCCGTCCTTGATTCATCTTCTCAAAGCGAATCCCTCCAGCGTAAGGCGGACATGGCGAACAACGCTGTTCAGCGTGCAGAGGCCCCGCAACCGAACAACACAGGGATGCCAGACAATTTGAAGGCAGGAATCGAGAGCCTTTCTGGTTTCTCGATGGACGATGTGCGTGTGCATTACAATAGTTCTAAACCCGCCACCGTGCAGGCACTTGCCTACACGCAAGGCACAGACATTCATGTAGCCCCCGGCCAAGAAAAACACCTCCCCCACGAAGCATGGCACGTCGCCCAGCAAATGGCCGGAAGGGTTTCGCCAACGACGAATATCAATGGGATGCCCGTGAATGACAATGCTGCGCTGGAACATGAAGCTGATGTAATGGGAGAGAAGGCGGTGCAGTGTAAAGAAAAAAAAGTTGAAAATAATTTGCTAAATATAGGTGATTCTCATGGATGTGTTTCGCAGTTAATGTGGTTAGAAATTTCTTTTATAGGTGGCTCTGATAAAATAAGGATAGATAAATTTGGATTATTATGCGAACTTTTGTGTGATACAACTATTTTTTACGTTAAAATTAATCAAAATGAGAAGAAAAGTCGAGCTTCTGTTCGAGAAACTTTGGAAAAAATGCTTGGTAATACTGAACTTGAATTGCTGCGTTCTGAGTATGCTGATGTACCTATTAATGATTTTGACGATCTTGAATCTGTTGCTTGTAAAATAAATGAATGTAGATTGTGTGATCTGAAGGATTCTCCAATACCACAACGATCTATAGACGATATAATTAGAGATGATTTTATTGAAAATGAAAATGTATTCATATTGGAGGATTCACAAATACGTCATCTTAGTGATTATAAGGAAGATTGTCCTATAAAAACCCAATATTACGATACACTCGGTTTTCTTTATCATGTTGATGGACACTCTAAGATATTAAAGCCGATATGGTATCTTAGAGATGGAAAAATTGTAGTGTTGGGATTGTATCAACATCCTGATGGCGATTGGCAACAATACAACTTAAAAAAAGGTAAAGGCCCCAAAACTATAAACATAATTGAATGAGAAGTAGAGTTCATATCTCCCAACCTCATCTTTAATGGATTTTTGAAGTTGTTTTAAACAAATTTTTGCATTCATTTCCTTATTATCATATTATTCGCAACCATTCGATCGAATGATCATAAACTAAGAAGGTGACAACGGCTACATTAACCATGCAATATAAATGGGCTCCGGGTGAGCTCCACGTGAAAAAGGACAGAAATGCTATCACGGTAAAAGCCGTCGAGATGGACCGTTCGCTTGTTTTCGAAAGCAAGGACGTTTACTGCTTCAAGAGAGGCTTTTTGACGGATGGTGTTTCTGCTCCGGCGTTTGCAAAGATGTTCATATCCCGATATCACGAGCCGCATTGACTCCATCTGGGACACGTTCTGGACGAACTCCATCACAATTCAGGAACAGACGACTTCCCCTTTGAATCGGTTAATCGCGCCCACCCATTCCCCAAAATTCTCCGGCGTAACGGTCTCGATTTCGGCATCTGGGTATCGGTTGGTAAACGCCTTGGTGACTCGGCTTTTCTTTTTCGGGTTCCACTTGAATTCGAACGCCTTAATTTTTGAACCGCAGACTTCAAGGTAGTCCACTTCCATCTGGTCGGTCGTCCGCCAAAAATAAGGGCGTCCATCGGCACGGCTATATGCGTTTTTCCTCATGCGTTCGCTGATAGCATAGTTTTCCCAAAGTGCCCCGATGTCGTTCCTTTGCGGCACGGGCGTAAAATCGTTCAGTACGGCATTGCGGATTCCGTTATCCCAGAAGTAATACTTTACGCCTTTCTTGATTTCGTTGCGCAAGTTGTTCGAATACGACGCAAGCGGGAAAATGATAAACGCCTGCTCCAATATTTTCAGGTAAGACTCCACAAGTGTCCGCGACACTCCTATAAGCCCCGCCAATTCATTGTAAGAGACCTCGCTGCCCACCTGCAAGGCCACCGCCCGCAACAACTTTTCAAGTACGGCCGGTTTTCGGATTCCTTCGTACTGCATCAAATCTCGATACAGGTAGCTGTCCGCAAGCATCTTGAGCGTTTCTTTGACGCCGTCCTCGTTTGTCACGACTTCGGGATAGCTCCCGTAAATAAGGCGCAACTCCATTTTTTTTAATTCGTCTAAAGCGCCAAAATGTTTCGCCAGTTCCGCATAACTTAACGGGAACAACTTGTATTCAAATTTGCGCCCGGTCAAGGGTTTCTCCACGGAATTTGCCAAGGTGAACGAACTTGACCCGGTAATCACCACTTGAACATCGTCGCGTGAATCCACAAGCAGTTTTACTGCACGCCTCAGGTTCTGAATCTTTTGACCTTCGTCAATAAAAACGACTTTCTTTTCGCCCATCAGCTGAGTCCAGCGGCTGGCTGTCACCGTATCGAAATAATGAACATCCAAATCATCGTCGCCATTCAACAATACAGGCGAGACAGCCATTTCTCGCAACAATTCCTTGACAAGGGTCGTCTTGCCACACTGCCTCGGACCATAGACAACGATAACCTTTCCCTTGAAAAACTTGCGGGAAATGTCCTCTGCGATGATTCTTGAAATTTTGTCGTTCATGGTTAAAAATATACCTCATTCTTATCAAAAAGTCAATATTTTGCATTTACAAACGTAGAAAAACTAGATATTTTGCATTTACAAGTACAGAACACCGTGCGACCGGTGAACATTACTCTAAAGGCGCTGAATGCGTTGCTTTCGTCTCTTGGCGATGTGCTTGTTTTATTTATGACTTGCATTAGAGGGAGGAAAACAAATCTTAACTTTTATTTGAGGATAATTTGAGAGAATAAAGTCTATGGGAGAAATCAAGTCTGTATCCGCACTAATGGGGGGGGCCTGCACAATAGCTGGCTTACAACGACTATTGTAATTCAAGAAACAGACTTGAGTGTAATTAAAACTTTACGCCAATCTTTTACAAGCTTTTTTTTCTATATAGACTTTGGAAAAATCATATGCTTAGGGGCGCTATATGAGTATTACATACGCACAAAAGAATAAAAATACGGTACAGACGAAACGTGAAAGCTCCGTCTCAATTATTGATTCATCCTCTCAAAGCGAATCCCTCCAACGCAAAGCCGATATGGCAAACGCTGCCGCCCAACGTGCAGAAGTTCCTCGACCGAATAATACGGGGATGCCGGATAATTTAAAAGCTGGCATCGAAAGCCTTTCTGGATTCTCGATGGACGATGTGCGTGTGCATTACAACAGCTCAAAGCCCGCCACCGTTCAGGCGCTCGCTTATACGCAAGGAACTGACATTCATGTTGCTCCGGGGCAAGAAAAACACCTCCCGCACGAAGCATGGCATGTAGCGCAACAAATGGCAGGAAGGGTTTCGCCCACAACAAATATTAACGGCATGCCCGTAAATGATAATGCAGCACTAGAGCATGAAGCCGATGTCATGGGTGAGAAGGCGATGCAGCAACGAAATGTGAGCACCCCTCATCATTATAATACGTCCCTTAATTCTTCTATACAATGTATTACTGATGAAGAAAAAATGCACAGTGCTTATATAACATATTTTAGATGTTGCCTCGTTAATAAACGTACGCCAATGTCCGACGATGAATTTAATGCAGAATTTTCAAAACCTGGTATAATCGATTCGAAACTCTCCGATTGGGAACGTTTGTATGGAGAAAAAAATAAAAACAGTGCTAAAGTCTTTGAAAATGGTAATACCCATGAAATATCATGGGAAGAAATGGATGTTGGTGTAGAAGGTTTAGAAGGTTGGAAAAAAGTAATATCGGGTACTTGGGTGAGGGCATTGTCTCTAAATCATTTTTCATACTTAGAGTTTTATAAAAGTAAAATTTTATCTTCAGAAGGATGTTATGATATGCCTGGTTGGACGATGGGTGACGATGAACAAAAACCGATAAAATGGCTTCCAGGTGTGTTAGGAACACATCTTCTTTCCCTTGCTGTATCTAGTATTAATTCCCCCGGTTCTCGAGACTGGAGAAAGAATGTAGTAACTCGAGTAAAGTTAGGAGAAAATCCAATTGTTGGTATTGGAGTAAGAAAGAATTTATCAGAAGATTTTATAGGTTGTTATAAAGTAAATGATGCCGCAACAGAGTTGTGCGTGAAAGGCCCGTTAACAATAGATGAAATCGATGGAATTTATCTCGTTCACTTTGATAGTACTTATGAGGATATAGGAAAAGATACGACTCGATTACCAGAACCTGTTTGACTTGGGCCTAATATAACATAATTTTGATAAATGACAAAGTTGTTGAAATGATCGTATGCGTTTTATGGTAATGACATATGTCAATTTCAAGAGATGTCTTTGTTTATGTGAAGAACTTCCGCTACATTTGGTTCGAAGATAAGCGACTTCATGATAACTAGTCTTTTCAAGATGGATTTCATTCTAGAGAAGGACAAGTGTGCATTGCTTTTTAAATACATGTGAAAATAATTATAAAATCACATACTATTTAATGCATCCGTATTAACACAACCCTTTTTGTTCTTCTTATAGTTCTCGTTCTCAGCAAAACAAAGAGAATGAAAAGACTAAAAACAAATTATGGAAAGAGAAAGAATTCTCCGGCGTAATGGTCTCGATTTTGGCATCTGGATATCGGTTGGTTTGTCCGCCTCAAATAGGTTCGTTCGGACAACGTCTAAATGTGATTAAAACTGATTAATCAGTGATTAAAGTGATTAATCACTTTTTCTCAAGTTTCAAATTGCCGTTTTTCGCATAAAATCGGCAATTTTTCTTTTGGCATGCTTTTCGCATACGTTGCGGTATGAAAAAGAAAAATCCCATGCCGCATAAATCTCTCGAAGACTATCTCGTAAAGCCCGGCGAACAAAGTCCGTATGCCAATTTGCTAATCGATCTCGCGTTCAAAAAGGCGTTTGATCCCGACAAACCAGCCAGTCGCGAAAACCTTGTGAACCTGTTGAATGACCTGCTCGCGCCGCAACTCAAGCGACCGATCAAGAGCGTGAAAACTCGTAATGTCGCAAAGAATCTGAGTGGCAGCAAAGAATCTCGCACGGCGATTTTTGACCTACACTGCGAAGACGATGCGGGCAATTTGATTGAAATTGAAGTCCAGATTCGTAAACTGAAAAACTTCTCAAAGAGGCTCGCTTTCTACGCCAGTGAAATGGTCGCGAACCAAGCTGAAATCGGTTCGGGGTGGAAATTTAATGTCAAGCCGACATATGTTATTGCAATTACGCAAAAGACGGTTTTCAAGGACAATCGCATCATCCACCGCGCGACAACCGTTGATTTGGAAACTGGGGAACAGTTTGTTGATTCTTACAATTATACGGTCATAGAGCTTTCGAAAGTTCCGTTCTTTATCGAAAAAAAATCAGACAGTTCGAGCAAGTGGTTGTTTTTCTTCCGCTATTTGCATAGGTTGCGAAAACTTCCTGAAGCGCTTTCCGAGAAAAAATTCAAGCAGTTGACGGAGTGTTCTCGAGTATCTAGATTTACTAAGAAAGAATTCGAGGCCTATCGGAAAGTGTATCACAAAGAATGGGATCATAATGCCATGGTCGATGGCATATTTGAGGACTTCGCGGACGAAATCAACGCGAAAATAGCCGAGAATGTTTCTAAAAGCGTTTCTGATACCAAGCGTAAAATCGCCAAGAAAATGAAAGCCAAGAATAGACCTATTGACGAAATCGCTGAAATTACAGGCCTTACCGAAGACGAAGTCAACGCGCTGTAGTCATCCAATCCCCATTTCTTTAGTATCTTTTATCGCGCAAATCAACATTTCGCGGCTTTGTATGCTGCCAAAAGGAAGGTGAAAATGTCGAGTTTAAAGTCTATTTTGAAAACGGTTCAAGAAAAGGTGAATCCGCCAAAGGAACGCAATTCCATCACGGTGGACGATGTTTCGTTGGATTTTCCGCTGGTGTTCGATGGCAACGGCAAAATGTATTTTTTCAAGCTGGACCGTTACGTGTACGTCAAGGGGACTCGCTACACCAAGCTCGATAAAAAGAGCCGCCCGTTCATGCTGACTTGCCGTTTCAGAAGGGGTTTCATGTCCGATGGTGCGTCGGCGCCGGAATTTGCAAAAATGTTCGTGCCCGATATCAAGAAAGGCGATGATATCTACAATGCTGCTCCGTTCATCCACGATGGACTTTATATGTACCAGGGCAATATCGATGGCCTCAACATGACTCGCGAAGAATGTGACGATATCCTCCGCGGAATCTGGAGAGTTGCTGGCATGAACCGCACTGTTGCCGGAGCAGCTGATGTGGGCGTTCATGTTTTTGCGGGCTCACCGACCCATTGGGGCAACGATTCCAACAACTGCAAGCATCTGTTCGAAGCAAAGTTCGAATATCGCTAAACTCTCGTCTTCGTTCTCGTATCTTTCCATCCTCGCGTCTGCGGGGATTTTTTTGTTGCGCGAGCCTTTTCCGCTGTATTAATCTTCCGGTGGGGGAGGCTTCTTGTTTATTCCGCGGTGTAGGTTATCCTTGCGAAAGCGATGATCCGTTATTTTCGGGATAGTTCCTGTAGGGGCCGTTTAATACCCTTTTGTATGCAAATTTTTTAAAATATGTGTACAATTTTCGTTTAATTTACTTATTATTATGGATAAGAAGGAATTTTGGTATGAGAAAATTTGATTTTGCAAAAATGTCCAGCTTCAAGAGCGTTTTGTTGCTGCTTGTGTGCGGACTTCTTTTAAATATTATCCCCGCAAAACTTGCTATTGCCTGTGGCTTGCCGCTGTTCCTGGACTGTACGGGAACCGTGCTTACGGCGATGGTTGGCGGGTATTTACCGGCAATTGTTGTTGGGTTCATGTTGAACGCCATTAACGGGATGTCGGACCCAGTCACCACGTACTATGGTGTATTGAGCATTTTGATTGCGGTCGGTGCGGCGCTCTTTTATAAAAAAGGATTTTTCAAGAGCGCGTTACGCTTGCTTGTGGTCATCTTTACGTTTGCCATTATCGGCGGCGGCTTGGGCTCCGTCTTTACTTATTTCTTGTTCGGCTTTAATTTTGGCGAAGGCGTCTCGGCTCCGATTGCAATCGCGTTCCATGATGTCATGGGATTTAGCTTGTTCAAATCGCAGTTCCTTGCAGATATTGTCATTGATATTTTTGACAAGGCGATAATTGTTGTTCTGGCGGTATTCTTGTTCCGCTTTGTTCCCAAGGCTTTTCGCGAAAAAATGAATAAAGTCTTTTTGCGCAAGGCCCCCTCTAGTAGCGGGTTTGGAAGCGCTATGGTCAGCAATTCCTTGCTGCGCAAAGTCATTATCGTGATGATTATTACCGAAGTGCTTTTGGGAACCTTGGCAAGTGCTATTGGTTTTTACTTGTACCATGAAAAATCAATCCGCAACTTTACCGATATAGCATATGGCGCGGCGCAGGCGGCCACCGTGGCGATTGATGCCGAAAAAATTGACGATTACATAGAACACGGTTACGAGGCCGAAGGCTATGAGCGTACAAAATGGGTGCTGGAGCGCATCCGCGAAAGTTTCGCGCAGACGAAATTCCTTTATGTCTATAAGTTTATGGAAGACAGCGTTATGGTCGTGTTTGACCTTGATGCCGAAGGAATCCCCGGCGTTGAACCCGGCAAAAAAATAAAATTCGATCCCTCGTATGAGCCTTATTTGCCAAAGCTCTTGGCTGGCGAAGAAATCGAGCCGATTATCTCGAATGATATTTATGGTTGGCTCTTCATGGTCTATAAACCGATAAAAAATAAAGTGGGGAAGACCGTTGCGTATGTGGGCGTAGACATTGCCATGGCGACTATCAAGACTGACGAAGCCATATTCTTTATCAAGCTCTTGTCGCTGTTCTTTGGACTTTCCATTTTGATTATTTGCGTTGTGATAGAACTTGTGAAACGTCGTGTCGTGGCGCCATTGAACGATATGTCCTTGGCCGTGTTCCAGATTGCGACGAATACGATGCTTGCAAGCGAACTTGACGACGAAAACATAAATCTTGATAAAATTAAGAAATCAGTAGACAAGTTGGTGAACCTGAAAATATGCAATCACGATGAAATCGGGAAGTTGTATGAAGACGTGAGCAACATGTCCCGCGATACGTACAACTTTATGTGGAAAGTGCAGGCGCAAAGCCAGCGCATCCAGCGCATGCAAGAAGTCATCATTATGGAATTTGCAGAAATGGTCGAAGCCCGCGACAAGAGCACCGGCGACCACATCAAGAAAACGGCGGAATATGTCGAAGCCATTGCGGTTCAGCTCCGTGTCGAAGGCAAATTCAAGGACGTTCTCACCAACGCTTACATCCACAAGCTAAAACGCGCAGCCCCGCTCCACGATATCGGTAAAATTGCCGTCTCGGACTTGATTCTGAACAAGAATGGCAAACTCACTGATGAAGAATTTGTCATCATGAAAAATCATACCGTCGAAGGCGGAAAAATCCTCAAGAAGATTGTCGAAGATGCTCAGGGCGCTTTCGATGCCGACTACTTGAACGAATCGATTGAAATGGCGTGTTACCATCACGAAAAGTGGGATGGTTCCGGTTACCCGTACCGCCTCAAGGGCGAAGAAATCCCGCTCTCCGCGCGAATCATGGCCGTTGCCGACGTATTCGACGCGCTCATTGCAGAACGCATTTACAAGAAAGGCTTTAGTTACGAGAAGGCTATGGAGATTATTACGGGAGGTGCCGGCACGCACTTTGACCCCGAAATCGTCGATACGTTCACGCACATTTCGAAAAACTTGTATGACGCCCGCACGCGCGTCTATCAGGAAAATGCGGAAAACGCAGAAAAAGCGGGGGAGAAATCAGCGGGCGAAAATAGCGTGAAAGCGTAAAAGTGCTGGGTCGCTTGCGCTGAACTTTCTACCGCATAAATCATTGCGTAAAACAAAAGGCTGGCATTCGCCAGCCTTTCGTCTCTTTAACGGTTTATCGCTAATTACTTAGTTTTCTTTGCTGCTGGTTTCTTGGCTACAGCGCGTTTGGCTTCTGCCTTGGCCTTGACAACCTTTTGAATGCCCTTCTGCATGTAGCCCTTCGTTTTGTCCAGGCTGCTGCTGATGGTCTTCAGCTGTGCAAACAGGCTCTTTTCTGCTGCAATTCCGCCCAATTCGTCATCGCCGCGGTATGCGCATTTTGGAATATTGATTTCGGTCTTGACGACCGGCGTCTTCACATTGTAAACCTTCTGGATGCCTTCGTTGAGCTTGTTTAACGATACGGCAAGATCGCGCAACTGATCAAAAAGTGCTTTTTCAGCCGGCATGCCGCCGAGTCTTCTGCTTAAAGTTGCGGCGTTAGCTGGATTGAGAGTTGCTGCTACCTTTTTCTTTGTTGCTTTTTTTTCTGTTGAAGCCATTTTTTTTTCCTTTTTTGTTTTTTGGTTAGAAAAGTTCGCCTAAAGCTTGTCGCTTTGCTAAAATCTCGTCACAAATGGATGTCAGCATGCGTTCGTGTGCGCACACTTCCGGAGATACTCCGTAAATTGAACCTGTTGTATAAAAAGAAGTGCAGGCGCATTCGTGCGCTGAACAACGGTGCCTGATCAAGCAACCCTTGCATTCGGGCTTGTCGTATTTCAAAAAGCGACAGATGTCCTTTGCGACAGGTCCTGTAAAGATGCTGCCCTTCTTGTCGAGAACGTTTCCTAGTTTGTATTTTGCATCGTCTCTGCTGGTGATGAACCTGCTGCAGGGGAACACGTTGCCATTTGTGGCTATGCCGATTGCGCCTTTAAAGATAAAACAGTCGTTATTCCGCTGCCGTTTACCGAGAAGAAGGTACGAAACCTTGTCTTGAATAGTGCTTAGGTACAAATCCGGATTCTCTTTTCTGAATTTGAACCAAAACAGCGCGATTTTTTGATATTCGATCGATAACGCAGCAAAGTCTTCGTTTGTCCATTTCCCGTCAAAGTCAACTGCCGTCGCGACATTGCGGAAGCCTTGTTCAAATACCCACTTGATGGCTCTACTCAAACTACGAACATGTTTACGGGTTATAACCATCAAAACGGTGGCATTCATTTCTACAAAATCAGGAATCCATTTGGCTAAGTCCTGAAAACTGCCAGATCCGTCTGTTTTTTTTCTTGAAATGTTGTGCTTTCTTTCGGGGCCGTCAAGCGAAAGAAGTGCTCCGATATGTTCTTTTTTGAGATAACCGAGAATGTCTTCTGTTAAAAGAGTACCGTTAGTATTGATGAAAAAGCGCAGTTGAAAATCATCAGGGAGCTTGTCTTTACGTTCTTTTGCTAGAACTTTGGCCCGTTTGACCGCTTTTTTGATAGTTTGGAACCGCAATAGAGGCTCGCCACCAAAAAATGTGATGTTCAAAAGATTGTGCTTGAGCTCTATTGTCCTTTCAAAAGCCAATTCCAACGATGATTCTAAAACCTCGTTGCTCATTATCCTCGATCGCTCCGCTTGACTTTCTTTATAGTAACAATAACTACAGCGAAGATTACATTGTTCTGTAAGACTTAGTAATAAGTTCATTCTTATCCTATATAATAAAATTATATTGTTTTTACACAATGTAAAATATTGTTTATTGTTTGGTTGTGGTTTGTTAAAAAATGCTGTAACACGTTGTGTTTCCTAGTGTTGAATACTTTGTTGCTTTACTTTGTATATATATGTAATATAATTTTTTCAAATTTTGTGAAAAGTATTTTGTTATTATATTAAAATTACAACGTAGGCTTTGTTGTAAAAAAGGAAAACATATTGCAAATATAAATGACAAAATGAAGCTGAATTCTGTTATAAAAATGAAGAAGGATGCTCTTGCAAATAAGAAATTGAATGCTTGTGAATCTGTAAGAAGTGTAGGAAATCGGTTGATGCAATCACGTATGAATAATCATTCTGATAGATGGGATGAGGGACACCCAGGATGGATAAAAGGGTGGATGGATGGACCTCCATTAGATCGTCGAGCATTAAATGAATCGTATTTTATACATAATGCAGAGCTTACGAAAAAACAAATAAGTGTTCATCTTCGTTAGGTTGTAAATTCGTAGATAAAAAAAATTTATTTAAAGAAGTTGATCGAACCACTGTTGAAAAAATCCTTAAAAAGTAATTTGCGTAACTTGTTCTTTTTTTTGCTTTGATGTTTTGTTGATATATTGAAAGGGAGGGAAATCTCTCCCTTTTTTTCTTTAAGATTGTTGAAAAGAAAATTCTATTGAAAATAAAATAAAGCTAAGGTTGGAGCAATTCTTAAAAAGCAATGTGTGTAATTTAATTTTTTCAATTTGTTCTAATGCTATGTTAATGTTATTTTAAGCGTACGATTGAAACTTTGTAAAAAAGGAAAAAAAATATGGCAAATATAAACGATAAACTTAATAAGGCATCCCTTGCTGGTGCTAAACTTGATATCAAGAATGCAAGAGCAGACTTGGCGTCTAAAAATCTTAATTTAGGTATTAAGAGTGAAGACCCAAACAACCATTGCAAAGATCGGGGCGATGGTACAATTCACTGTAAGATCCATTCTACAGAACTTATCAAGTCTGATTCTAGCAGCCGTACGGGTCGTTGGATTCTTGGCGATAAAAAGGTTTTTGAATTCGCTGGACGAGGTGGCTTGGCCATGGATGATTGCCCGGATTACTGTAAGGGAGACTGGTGTAAATTTGGTGGAACCCATTTTAAGGGTGATTATACCAAGGATATTTGTGGTTCGGGGTTGAAACCGACCGATTTTGCGAGTGTCTCGTTTACGGGAAATTTGACTAAGGAACTTACCAAATCGTTAGCTACTCTAGACTGCTATATCGGTAAGGAACGAATCCTTGTTCCTTTGGCAAACTTGGATGCCGTAAAGAAAATCATGAAATAAAAAATGGTTTAACCGAAAGGGAGGGGTTTTCTCTCCCTTTCTCTTGGTAAGATATGAAACTCAAACAAATCGAATGGATTGACTTAGGTAAGCATAATTTGGCGTTGCTGCCAGAATCTGGGGAATGGTTGCTTTTAGATGATTTAAGCAAAGACATTATATCTCGTTTAGGCGAATTTAAAAAAATTTCTGACGTAGAACGCGAATATCCAGGTTTGGAACCGAATGAAATTCGTAAACTGCTTAATCTTTTAGAACAGAATAAGTTTATAGATGACGAATCGGTTGTTGATAATTCTTGTAGGCCGTGTAATCATGGAATGCCTACTCATGCCGTTTTGAATTTGACCGAAGCATGCAATTTAAAGTGTACCTATTGTTATGTAAATGCGGGCTGTAATCAAAAAGACTTCATGAAGCCCGAAACGGCATTCCGCATTGCAGATGAGTATAGCCTTATGAATCCTGGGCGTAAAGTCAACTTGACGATGCATGGTGGCGAACCTTTACTCAACTTTGATTTGATTAAGAAACTGGCTGCTTATACAAAAGATCGCAGAGATCAAATTGATATAACGATGCAGACTAATGCCACGTTACTCACAGATGAAATTGCGCAGTTTATAAAAGAAAATAAAATAGGCGTTGGTGTAAGCATTGATGGCCCTGCCGAATTCCATAACAAAACGAGACCGCTTCAAAATGGTAAAGGCTCGTTTGAACAGGTTATGAGGGGTATCCGCATCTTGCAAAAACACGGAATTCCGTTTGGAACGATTTCTGTGATGAATGGGCAAAATGCGGAACATATCGATGAAATTATTGACTTTTTCTTGGCGAATGATATTTATAGTTATTCGTTCATTCCTCTCCAGAGATTTGGCCGTGGCGAGAATGATGAACAGTCCTATATTGATGGCGAAACGATGTTTGCCGCGTATAAGCGGATTATGAAACGCATCGTCGATTTTAATACGAAAAATAAGGGCGAAAAAAGAATTGAAGAGCGCTTTGTTAAAAATTTAGCACGAAATGTTTTCTTGCATAAAAAACAATTTATGTGCATGAGGGCTCCTTGTGGTGCCGGTCGCAATACTATGGGATTTGGCATTAATGGCGATTTTTATGCCTGTGATGACTTTATTAATGATCCAGATTTTAGAATAGGAACGCTTGATGGCGGTCATTTCAAGGATCAGATTTTAAAAAGCAAGGTTGTTGCTCAAACTGAATTTAGAGCGATGAAACATCTTTCTCGATGCAAGAATTGTGAGTGGAGAGGTGTTTGTGGCGGTATTTGTTATTCTACCGATTATTATACGGGGGCAAGGGGTGTTGAAGAAACGGAAACTTGCGTCTTCTACAAACTCATGATTCCGTATCTGATACAGCAATATGATCTTAATCCAGATCTTCCTGAACTTCTTATTGGGCCCATGACGGATTATTCTCGAAAAGTTGTGCTTTCAACTGCCGAGTCGAAGAATTGTCAGGATCAAATGGATGCTGATCTTTTCAAGAGCTTGCTTAAATTGCATTCCATATCTTATATGGATGATGTATTCTTTGATGGAGAGAGCTTGAAAGACTCCAATCTGGTTGAATATGTCAATTTTGCAAAAGTAAAGAATATTCAACCGAAACTTGTCGTGTTGTCTCCTGATTCTTTAAGCAAGGAAAACGTTGAAAAGGCGCTCCAATTTGACAACCTTTGGGTAAGAACTGCTACGGATAATCCGGATACGATGAATGTCGTAATCCGCCAATTTGCAGAAGAACGAGAAAAAAGTAATTGTGATGCGAGTTTGACATTCTTTTTGCCGATATCTTCTACTGATGCGATTGAACAAAATTATTCCATGATAAAGGACAAATTGAAATCTTCGGATACTTTGGTCCTTTATGGGAATAATCAGCACGATGATGCTGAAAAGGCAAATGCCTTGCTAAACCGTATTGGAGATGATTTTTGGAGTACGAATATTCGTCTTGCCAATATTCCGTTGGATTCTCTTTCGTCTCAAAATAAAGGGTTTGAAAATTTCTCGCGAAATTATGATGTCTTGAAAATAGGTATGGATAATTTGAAAGGCGAAGAAATCGTAAACTATTTTTTTTAAAAAAGGGGTAAACGTGAGGAACCTTAAAATTAAAACATCGAAAGAAACATTGACTCGAACTCAGATTGAAGCAGCAAAAGATGCATTGACTCATGCTCAGATTAATCCTCATACGAGCGCATCATTAAATGTCAAAAATTCAATTCTCGCTGCAAACCAGCGGTATGAAGGTGGGAAAAATGTTTTTAAGGATGATCATGGATGGTATGATGAAAAAATAGGATGGGATAGAAATTATCCAGAAGGAGTACGTTTAAAGAATGATGAAGTTGTTTTTAATCGAAAAGAAAATCTTTCGAAAATGCAAATGAACGCGCTTACAGCGCTAGGTTGTAGATTGACTGCTGATAAGATAATCCTATTGGAAAAAAATAAAACTGCGGTTGAAAAGATTCTAAAAAAATAGAATCTTTGAATTTACATTGTTTGTAGTAATGTAAAATAAATTTTTTTAGTTTATAACATTATTACTATTTATTATTTTGTAAACAACAACATTAACTAAAAAAGGAAACTAATATGGGAAAAACAAAAACTAATACTAGCAAAAAAACGGCAACGACTCAACTGAATGCCAAAGGCTCAGCCTTGTCTACGGGATCTCGTTTTGAGGGAATTAAGGCGCAGGATGTTGAATGGTATGATTTCTCTGATACGCCGTGGGAATTGGTTGCTAATACCAATGATAAAAAAACGTGTGTACTTGGTAATATATTGACCAAAGCTCAGCTGAAAGAACTGACGTTGCTTGGATGCCAAGTTTCAGGAAATCGAGTATCTTGTAATCCTGAGTATAAGATAGCGGTTGAAAAAATTCTTAGAGCTGATATTGAAGCTTTGAATGTTCGTGGTACTGTTGCAGGACTTCACGATGCTGGCAAAACATCTGCTTATTATCAATGGATGGATTTTTCTGATGATCCGTGGAAATTGACTGTAAAATCTGATAATCGTGATTATACGAAGTTCTTTGAAACGAAATTGACGAAGAACCAGTTGACTGTTTTGGCGAAAATTGGATGCAGATTCTCAGGGAATGAAATAACTTGTGATGCCGTAAATAAACCTATAGTTGAAAAAATTCTGAAAAATAAATAACTAAATAGAGAATAAATTGTTATTGGAAAGGCATATAGCCTTTCCAATATTTTGAAATTATTAGGGCTATGATTAATAAAGAATCTTCTATTAAATGGTTAGCATTAAAAAATAGACAAATGGCTATAAATCCTCAAACTGGAGGATGGCTACTGTTGGATGATTTGTGTAAAGAACTTGTACACCAAATCGAACAAGGATTGACCACGGAAAGTATTTCTCGTCAATATGAAGGAATTCCTGCAAGTGAGATCGACAGGTTAAAGATTTTATTGCGTACTCATAATTTGATTTCACTAAAGCAAAATGAAAAACGGAAATGTAAATCTTGTGAAAAGAAAGAATATCCGGTTTTGGCGGTGATTAAAGCAACGCTGGCTTGTAATTTAAAGTGTGTGTATTGCTATGCGAATGCTGGTCTTGATCAGTCTGCACATATGTCTGTTGAGACTGCGCATAGAATTGTTGATGAGTATGTTAGGTTAAATCCCAACAACTGTGTTACGATGCTGATGCATGGAGGAGAACCTTTAATTAACTTTAAGCTGGTTAAAGACGTCTTTGAATATTCAAAAAAATATGGCGATATGGTCAAAATAACGATTCAGACCAATGCGTCTTTGGTGAATGATGAACATGCGGAATTCTTTAAGAAAAATAACATTGAAGTTGGAGTAAGCCTTGACGGGCCTGCTTGTTTCCAAAATGCTACAAGACCATTCCGAAATGGAAAGGGGTCTTTTGACCATGTTATGCGTGGTGTTCGTATCCTGCAAAAACACGAAGTGCCATTTGGCGTGTTGAGCGTGATGACCAGCAATGTCGCTGAACATATTGATGAAATTTTAGACTTCTATCTTGCAAATGATATTTATACATTCTCGTTCATTCCGTTGATGAAGTTTGGACGTGGTGGAAATGACAGTTCCTTGTATGTATCTGGGGAACAGATTTTTGAAGCGTATAAGAAGATTTTCCATAGGATAGTAGAAAATAATACGCATAATGAAAAAAAGATAAAGGAACGTATTTTGTCAAATATGGCATTAAGCCTTTTTGCAAACGAAAATACGTTTATGTGCACGCAGACTCCTTGCGGCGCAGGAAGAAAAGTGCTGGGCCTTTCTAATAATGGTGATATTTACATATGTGATGATTTTATTGGTGATCCCGAATTTAATATTGGAAATATTAATGAAGCGCCACTTGATGAAATTCTTGCTCAGAGTAGTGTTGTCGCGAAGACTTTGCAACGATCAAAGAATAACTTTAAACGCTGTAAAGATTGTGTTTGGAAGACTCTGTGCGGAGGTGTTTGTCATGCTGTTGACTATTATACAGGAAAGGATGGTGAATTTGAAAATGAAATATGTGTTTTCAATAAGCTGATGCTACCGTATTTAATCGAAGCCTTTGACGAAAATCCTCAATTGCCACAGTTGCTTAGTGATTGTATTCCGTTGACGGAACCCAGAAATGTATTTGTGGCTTTAGATGACGGACGAAGTGCGGACTCGATAGATTCTGAAACTTTTGATAATCTTCTTAAATTCCATGATGTAAAGCATTATGAAAATGTTGTTTTGAGCGGAGATGGTTTGGCTCAAAACCAAGATGCTTTGGACATGATCCGTTTACTGAAGTTGCAAAAGAATCACCAAGTGCTTCTCCTTGATAATTCCAAAATAGATTCTCCAGAATATAAGAAACTTGTTGATTGCGATGTCGATGAAGTCTGGATAAAACCCGAAGCTCTGCAAGAATCTTTTGGTGCGCAACTTGATCAAATTAAGGATTTGATTAAGTATAAGACAGAGAAAAAATTGAATACCTCATTTGCTCTTCTTTTGCCAATCAACGACGAACTGTGGAATTCAAGTCTTGTAAACTGGATTCGAGATAATCTTGCTTCAAATGATAAAGTTCTTCTTTATGAGGATTTTTCTGGCGATTCAAGAACTGTGCTTGAAAAAATTCGCGGATTTGAATTGAATGCGTACGTTTCTGTTCTGTCTAGTTCTGAAGAAACACGTCAGTCTTGTAGTGACTTGTTTGTTTTTGAAAAGTCGAAACTGTTCTTTATTGATAAGGAGACTCTAAAGGGCCGTAATGATATAGGCTTTGAAAAAATTTTAGCTTCCTAGAGATCTTATTTATTTGTTGATAAGGCGTCCGTCATTGTGAAAACGGTGGCGGGCGTTCTTTTTTACAGAATTTGGCGTTTCGCTTGATGATTCTCGATTTTTTTTCTATATTCGCATGCGCTAATGAGCCTGGTTAGTTCAGATGGATAGAACGAGTCCCTCCTAAGGATTAAACTCGCGTTCGACTCGCGAACCGGGTATAGCAGAAGAGCCCCTTTCCGGGGCTCTTCTCTTTTATAATTGCAGCGCTATTCGGAGCGTTTCTCGTTCTTGTGGCGGCGAGAATATTGCTCTTTGCGTTATTCCTTCGGCGGCATTGGTCTTTGGCCGGCAACACCCTTGGGCAGCACCAACTTCATGATAATCGGTACGAACAGCATTATCAGCACTTGTGCGACGATAAAGCAAATGACTTGTGAATGGATGAACATCGGCAAGAACGGTGGCTTGTGCCCCACGGGCATCAATACGAAATAAACGAACGTGACCATCGCAGTTGTGATGAGCGGCGTGTAAATCAAGTTCGAGGCGAGCGATTCAATGAAATGAGCTTTAGGTGTGCGCGGTTGCAAGTGAAACTTGCGGGCGAGGGCTGCGTTTACTTTGGGGATTGGGACGATCAACCCAATCGCAAAGCTGATGACAAAACTCAATGCGAAGCATTCGAGAAATCCGATGACAGATGCGATCATGGGCATCTCTGGTGGATGTTCTGCCATCAAGTTTCCTGTGAGCGAAAGCGAAAAACTCATCAAAAGTGCCATGATGAACGCTATTTTAAAACCGATCTTTTTCATTTGCTTTTCGATTTCGGCCGAACGGATATTTTGTTGTTCCATATGAATCTCCATACACTTTTAGTGTTTTTATAATATATCATAATTTTTGCGATAATCTTCACCTTTTAATCAGAAATGTAAAGAAAAATAAATGCAGATTGCGCAAATTTCATTAATTATTGTAATTTATAGAGTGTGAATTTTGAAGGAGCATCTTATGGATAACGAATTGAAATTGTTGATTGGCGATGACGAGAAAATTATATATGCGGGCAAGCCCAATAAAAAGTGTTTCATCTTCGAAAGTATTTTCAATCCGTTGCTTCCGATTGCGCTGATTTGGGGCCTTTTCGATTTTTTCTTTATCGGGGCTGCGTTCACATCGGACAAAGCGAACGAGGCGAAATTTTTTATCGTTCCGTTTATGTTGCTCCACATGATGCCGGTCTGGATTTACTTGGCTGGTGCGCTGTTGTCGTTTAGGCGCTACCAGAATACAAGTTATGTTGTTACGGATAAGGCGATTTATGCCTCGGGAGGCGTGTTTAGCCGCACGTACAAGTCAAAACCGTTCACGGAGCTTTCGCATGTGGATTTGCATCGTGGTATTTTTGACCAGTGGTTTGGCGTGGGCGATATCATCACGACTTCGGCTCAGGCAAATCCTGCTACGATGAATGGGCGGAGAACATCCACCAACGCGGGCATTTCCATAGACAGCATTGCCAATTATGCGGAAGTGTACCAAATCGTGAAAAAGTTGCAGCAGGATATCTACACCGATGTGATGTACCCGAACGATTTGCGCCCCAAAGGAAATCACGGATACAATACAAAGTATCGCGGATGATAGTTACGGAATGGGTTGATCCGCTAATCAAGTTCTAGAGAATTTTTTTCATGCGGGTGCAGTCAAAGACTCCCCAGCGGTGTGGTTTGTCGCCTGTATGCTTGTATCCAAGTTTTTCGTAAAAGCCTGTGGCTTCCAAGCGGCTGTCGATGATAATCTGTTTGTAACCGCATTCTTGAATCCACTTTTCGGCTTCGCGGACCGCCATGGCACCGAGTTTTTTTCCGCGGTATTCCGGCATGACAACTACGCGCCCAATCGTTGCCGTATCTGCGTCAATTTCGTAGAATCTGCACGTAGCAACAGGGTATTCGTCATCCAGCAAAACAATGAACTTTGTACCGTCGCAATCGTGCTCGTCGAATTCGTCTCGAAGCGAAATGTGATATGCTCGATTCATTGCTTGGATGCGTACGCTGTACGCACCCGCGCGTTGCCATTCTTCTGTTGCTCGGAGTACTTTGATATCCATTGAAATACCTTTGCGGTTTACGATGGCCTCAAAAATAGATTAATCAAGCTTGTTGAAGAAAATCTCGCCGCCTTGTTGGACGATTGTGATGGTGTGTGTTCCTTTATTGCCCATGTCGTTGTAATGGACTCGGTATTTGTTTTTTCCAATGGGTTCGATTTTTTCGATTTCGCGAATGTCTTCGCCATCCTGAGCGTCACTGCGGAATTTCCAGACGGCGTAGCCGCCACCGTCGCTGTATTCGCTGTCGTAATCCTTTCGGAGTTTTTTCGCTAAGGCCTTTGTGCAATATTTTGCAATGACGGAATCGTTCGGAAACTCGTTTCCGAAAATATGTCTGCTGTAGAACGTCTGGATTTTGTCGAAAACTTTTGCATCGAATGTGTTGCTGATGCTTGAAGAAGATGCCGTAGCACTCGATGAAATTTTGATTGAGCTAGAAGAAGACTCTGCTACACTTTCGGATGACGAAGTCTCGACAGTCGAAACTGCCGCTGCTACAGAACTGCTTGGTTCTTGCAGTTCAATGGCTTGCATGTCATCGACTGATTTCTGTTGCTGTTGCGCCTGCTTGTCGCTACAAGAAAAGGCAGTTGCAGCCGCTAGTAAAATTAAAGATTTTTTCATGGGTGTCATTTGATTTAGTTCTCCTTGCAAATTAAAGATTGTTGGATGTTGACTGTTCTATTTTATCCCTAAACCAGTAAATTGCATTGATTGCTATAAAAAAGTGAAGGGCTGTTGTGACCAATATGAAAATTGCTTCAAAACGACCGCCTAAAAAGCAAAGAAAACTGAGCAAGAAAAGTATTCCCGAGCAAGCAATGCCGAATCCAAGGGGAATGGTTGCAATCCGCTTGGCCACATTGGTACTTAGATTTCTTTTGAAAAGGAATATATTCAGCAGACTCAAAGGGATGGCGAGCAGTCCTGCATATGAAATGAGGAAAAGTATTAGGACTATGTAGTCTTCGGATTTGTGCGAATATTCTGCAAATCCGAAAGTGCCTGCCAAGAGAATGAAGGGCATGAACATGCAAAAAAGCATCCAGCCTAGTATGTGCATTGTCTTTAAATTACTCATGACAAATCTCTGGGCGTGCTTGTGTTTCTTCTTGTCTCATGGCATTGGAGCAAAATGTTGAACTTGATTATTCACAACCTGCTCTCTTTTTTAGATTGTCACGGTCGGATTTGCACGATGTTGCCATGATTTCGCATACTTCGTTCTTTCTGTTGTCGCGGAACAATTGGTACGCGTAAATGCAGGCCGCTTTTTCGTTGCCCGCTTCAATTTCGCTCTTGAACAAATTATCTGCTTCTGCCAATTTTTCGCTATTGTTTTCGGCTTTAGCAATTTCTCGAAGAGTTATGGCGTATTCTGGATTCAGTATTTTTGTGTCGCCGCCGAGACTGAAAGCCTTTTCATAATAGTGCTTGCTTGATTCAATTTTTTCCTGTTTTCCTTCGGTTACAGCAAATCCCCAATAGACTTCCCATCGGGTCGAATCGATTAGCCATGCTTGGTTAAATCGCTTGACTGCGGAAAGAATGTCTCCGCGTTGTATAAAAGCCCATCCGGCGTTAATCATTTGGTCTGCTGCGTCAGGGTGCTTTTGTGCAATGGCCAAAAATTCCTGGTCGGCTTTTTCCTGTTCCGGTGATTTCGGCTGATGACCGTATTCGGGTACTTCGTTGAGGATTGGTTGACGTGGCCCCGATGCACATCCGCCCAGAATGAAAAGTGCTAAAAAGAAAAGAGTTGCAAAACGTTTCATAACCATCTCCTTCAATGGAATTTTGTTAAAAATATATTTTTTTTGAACAAGTGACTCTAATGAGCTATGGTTCAATGCTTATCGGCGTTCCGTCTTTGACGGCGTTGTAAATTTCTTCGATTTCGTCATTGGTGACGGCGATGCAACCGGCGGTCCAGTCTTTCCACTTGTGCCAAAACTTAAAAAGAAATGCGGGAACTTTGTTCGGATAACCGTGGATCATGATGTCGCCACCGGGCTCGTAATTGCCTTCTTTCGCGGCCTTGATTTGCTCCGCGTTCGGGTACGAAACTTTCAGCGATAGATGAAAAGCGCTTTTGGGGTTGTGCTTTGCAATCGTGTAATTGCCTTCGGGCGTTTTGTTGTCGCCGGACTTGACCTTCGCTCCCACGGGATTCTTGCCCAGCGAAATCCTGTACGTCTTGACGATGTTCTCGCCGTTGCGCAGGTGCATTTGTCGTTTCGCCTTTTCTACGAGAATGTTGTCGATGGGTGAGGGGAGCATGGCTTTTGGGGATTCCGTTTCTGAAGTGCAAGAAATAAATAGAAGTGTTGCTAGCAGTAAAAGAAAAAATGTTTTCTTTGGCGCAGTTTTAAGGAACTTGTTCATCTATTGTTCGTGTGCAATCAAGGGTTGCTTTTATGGAATTCTAACATTTCCATGTTGATAAATCGCGAAATCATTTCCCTGTAAAGAGCTTCGACCATGTCGGGATTGGCGCCGTAGAGTTCGGCTTTTTCGCGTACCTTTTGGATGACTTTTTCCACACGCGAAGTGTCTCTTACGCCTTCTTCGTTTTTTTTGAATTTAGAGGCCTGCGCGACGTAGCCACCACGTTCGGCAATGAGTTTAATAATCGTATCGTCGATGCGGTCGATGTTTGAACGAACTTCTTCTAGGCTTTTGCAAATCATAGATTATAATATACTTTATTTGTTTATGGCGTATCCGTGAGTTGTCGTGAAATCTTATTTTTCTGACGTCAGAAAAACGCTCTAATTGGGTAGCTATTGAGGTAAAGAGGATGCTGTGAAAATGCGCTTTATTAGTAAGGATGTGTAGGGAACCGATTGGCTCTCATTCGGTCCCATCGGAACTTTTCGCCCTGAAGCCGAAACCAAAGTTTGTCTCCTCAGCTTCCACTGTCTCCAGCTTCAGCCCCTTTTCTTGGAGGCCCTCGACCTCGTCCATGGTGGCTTTCACACACCTGTTCCATTGAACCTTGCCGTTCTCGATTACAAGTGGCGATTCACACATGAGCTCGTCGATGGCCCAGTCAAGGAATTTCCATGTATTCATTGGTAGTTCGACTAATTTCATTGTGTTGCCCCTCGACTCATAAAGAGCCTTTATAAGACTTTTTTGAATATACTTTTATTCGTACAGGTTCGTTTGCTCTATGTAAAATTTTTTCTCATCCCTTGCCAGAACCATAAAACATAGGTAAAATTACTGCATCCCCGAACGCATCTCGTCTAAGAAAGGCGAGATGCGTTTTTCGTTAAATAGGCTATAGCTCTGTTTGAAAAACGCCTCTAAAAATCAACCGGCCGCAGTTTGCGACCACATCAATGGAGGCTATATGAAGTCTAATGAAATCAAGGAACTGTTCAACAAGTTTGAACAAATTGCATGCGAATACGAAGGCGTTGAATGCTGGAGTGCTCGCGAACTTGCTGTTCTGCTTGGGTATAGCAAGTGGGAAAAATTTTTGAATGTGATTGACAAGGCAAAAGAAGCCTGTGATAATGCGGGAGAACTTTCTGAGGATCATTTTCCCCGCGTGGGGAAAATGATCGATCTTGCTAAGGGTGCAAGGCGTGAAGTAGATGATTGCATGCTTTCTCGCTATGCCTGTTATTTGATTGCGCAGAATGGTGATTCCCGTAAGCCGGAGATTTCTTTTGCTCAAAATTACTTTGCAGTTCAGACTCGTGTTGCAGAAATTGTAGAAACTCGTATTCATGAACTTGAACGTGTTCAAGCTCGTGCAAAACTTGCACAGACAGAAAAGATTCTTTCCGGAGTCTTGTTTGAACGCGGCGTTGATAGCAAGGGGTTCGCTATTATTCGTTTGAAGGGTGATCAAGCTTTGTTCAATATTGATACGAATTTGCTTAAGCGCAAGTATAATGTTCCTGCAAGTCGTCCGTTGGCAGATTTTTTACCGACAGTCAGTATCAAGGCCAAGGACCTTGCTGCTGAAATGACGTCTGTCAAAACACAAACCAAAAATCTTTTCGGACAAAAAAAATTGAAAAGGAACATGTGGACAACAATCGTGCCGTTCGTAAGATGTTGCTTGATCGCGGCATCGTTCCTGAAAAGTTGCCGGCAGGCGAGGATGTGAAAAAGGTTGAAAGACGATTGAAAAAGGGTGTTGATGCTAAAAAGAAAGTCAAGTAATAATGGAGGAGGAAAAATTATGATATATAAACAAGTGTAAAGAACTTGTTTTGGTGATTTGTGAAAAATATGTTTTTACCATAAAATATCAGCATAGTATCTATATTTTTATGGATTTAATCCATATTTTTATAGTTAAAACTAGCATTTGGCTTAAAATTTATGTATATTATCCATTAAAATGGAGGATATATGTTACACCGATTCATCCAAAATCGGCTTGAAAATGTTTTTAGGTACTTTCCGTGCGTTTTGCTGACGGGGGCAAGGCAGGTCGGCAAGACTACCCTTGTCAAGGGCCTTGTCCCGGCAGGAGCTATGGTCACATTTGATCCTGTTGAAGACATCCGCGGGGCGAAGGCTGATCCGGACCTTTTCTTGCAACAGATGCCTGTTCCCGGTTTTTTGGACGAGGTGCAGTTTGTGCCTCAGGTACTTGCGTCTCTCAAAAGGTTTGTCGATGCAAGCGGCTCGCGTAAGTCGATGTTTTACCTGAGCGGCTCGCAGAATCTGAATGTCCTTCGCGGTGCGGCGGAATCTATGGCGGGTCGCGTAGCCGTGCTCGATCTCTATCCGCTTTGCTATAAGGAAATGTTCCAAAAGCCCGAACGCGGTGTGTTGGAAGCTTGGCTGCAGGAGGGATCGGATGATTTTTCCGCTTTCGGCGACGGTTCTGTCCCTGCGTTAGGGCGACTCATGTGGCGTGGAGGAATGCCCGGCATCCTGGAAATGCCCGATGAACTCATTCCCGATTACTTTACGGGCTACATGCGCACCTACATTGAGCGCGATGTCCGTACCGTTGCCGAAATTTCAAATCTTACTCTGTTCTCTCGTTTTGTGCGGTTACTTTCGGCCCTTTCGGCGCAAGAGGTGAATGAAAGCGAACTAGGACGTGATCTCGGAATTGACAGGACGACGGCTTTGCGTTGGAAAAATATTTGCGAAGCGACCTACCAATGGATTTCGGTTCCTTCGTTTACACGCAACGCCGTCAAGAGAATTTCAGGAAAGAGCAAGGGGTATTTTGTTGATACGGGATTCCTTTGCCAGTTGCAGGGCATTTATTCTTCCGAGGTGCTGCTATCGCACCCGCTATGCGGACACGTCTTTGAAAGCTTTGTGGTAATGGAGATTGTCAAGCGGATAAGCGCTTGGAGTGCAAGACCTCAACTTTATCATTACAGAACTTATGCAGGGGCCGAGGTTGACTTGGTTTTAGATTACAATGGAAAGTTGTATCCGCTGGAATTCAAAATCGCGACACATCCCACAAAAAAGGATATCAAAGGATTTGCCTCTTTCAGAGAAACCTTCCCGCAAGAAAACATTGCCACCGGAATTGTCGCCTGCAATACGCCTATGCCATACAAACTATCCGATGACGTCTGGGCCGTTCCTTGGTGGGAACTTTAATAGAAAATTTGCGGAACGGGTCACAAAGCTCAAGGCCGAGATGGTGTAGGGTAGGGTTGCGTGCTAAAACTTTCTGCTTATAAAGATCCTTTATAAAACAAAATAGACGACTAGATTTCGGACCTTGGGTCCATCAACTCTACCGGGTCTTCGGGATGCTTCTTGTTCCATTCCCTAGCCGCCTGGTTGTAACCTTGCCCAAGCCATCTGGCCTCCGGCCTAATCCAGGGGCTTGTCTGGGATTATATTGTGTTTTTCTGCAAATTCGATCATTTCTTCAAAAGACATGTCCATAAGTAACTCCTTGTATTATTTTTTTGATTTCAACGGCCTGTTCTGCTGTAATCATAAGTGTTACCATGGTTGAAGATTTTTTCTCACGATAAATATACTCTAATTCCGCTGTCAAAATTTGACTATCTAATAATATTTCACGAAATAAATGTCTTTTGTCTCAGAATATCAAAAAAACGCCCAGGCTTTTAAACCGGGCGTTTTGTAATGCTTGTGGATCCTATCGCCGCACCCTTCGACAAGCTCAGGGACCTGCGGCTCCAGGATGACGTTGGATTGGATTGCTTCGCTACGCTCGCAATGACGTGATCATTCCTAACCACTAACTAACCACCAACCACTAACCACTGTTTACTTCAAGAACTGCATGTACGGCAGCTTGTTGGCGAGTTCCTGCACCTTGTCGGCGTTGGCCATGAGGGCGGAACGTGCGTGCCAGGAACCGTCGAGGAACTGACCGCGTGGGCCGTCGGCGAGCGTAAGCTGGATGGTTTCGTCACCCATCTTGAGCGTACGGCTTTCGGTGCTCGTGACAAGTTCTGCACTCGGGTTGGCTTCGATCCAGGCGAGGATCTTGTCGGCCGTAGCGTGGTCTACCTTGTAGCAAGGCACGCCAATAGCGACGCAGTTACCGAAGAAGATTTCGGAGTAGCTTTCGGCGATGATGGCGCGGATGCCCCAGCGCTTGAGAGCCTGCGGAGCGTGTTCACGGCTGGAACCGCAACCGAAGTTCTGGTTCGAAACGAGGATGGAACCGTTCTTGTAGGCCGGATCGCGGAACGGGTGAACCTTGCCCTGAGCGGCGAGGCCAGCGATATCGTCGGCAAAGGCGTTGTCGCCGAGGCCTTCGAAAGTCACGCACTTGAGGAAGCGTGCCGGGATGATACGGTC
>CACYRP010000012.1 GCA_902776765.1 Fibrobacter succinogenes | reverse complement strand
GCCCTATTGGATGTTCGACTTGATTCGTACATTTAATTTAAAGCATGGCGCATTCTCCAAGTTCGGAAATGCTGCTGCGGAATGGAAACGTGTTTACGAAAATCCGCGTCGTTTCAAGAGCCCGTACTGGACTCGACTCGCGGGAAATTTCTAAAATGGATTTAAACTATAAACAAGGAAGGCGCTCATGAATACGAAAAAAATGCTTGCCCTTGGCACCTGTGTCTCTGTGCTTGGTATGTTCTCTGCCTGCTCCGATGACAGCCCTGCTTCTCCTCCGGTAGATAATCCTGCTTCAAGCAGCTCTACTATTGAGCCAAACAGTAGTAGCGATGTCAATCCGACATCTTCTTCGGATATTGTTGCAAATTCTTCGTCTTCTGCAGGCGATCCGCTTCTGACGTCCTCTAGCTCGAATCCTGAAGACGTTGTTTTGGATTCGAACTCAACTTATATGGGTATTTCCGAAATCATGTACAACGCTCCTGGCGGTTCGGCTTTGGAATGGGTTGAAGTTTATATTAAGTCAGGCCCAAATCTTGCCAACATGCAGTTGAGCAATGTTCGTTTGGACGGTGCTGTTAGCTTTACGTTCCCGGCAGAACCCCTTGCAAAGGGCGAATACGTTATTGTTACGAATGACGTTAATCTGTTCAGGCAGACTTATCCGACCGCATCTTGCAAGGTTTATGGTCCCTGGGATAAGGACCCTAAGACTAACGCTGTTGCAAAACTCGTAAACGAAGGCGATGTTGTCGATGTCAAGATTAGAGGTGAAGGTGACGTTAGTGCTGCATTTAGCAATAATCCGCCTTGGCCGAGCCTTGCAAACGGCAATGGTCGTTCCCTTGTTTATAAGGGAACTGGCAACGAAGCGGACCCGACTTCTTGGGGTGCTAGCGCTGTAGAAAATGGTAGCCCCTGCGTAGGTAACGATCAGGTTCTTGATGCTTCGGCAGTTCGCCTGAACGAAATCAAGCCGTATATCCTTGGAACTTCTGATGGCTGGGTGGAACTCTATAATGCTGGTGCCGCTCCTGTTGATGTTAAAGGTTGGGAACTCGAATCCAAGCTCAAGGGCAAAAAATGGACTGTCGGTGGTGCTAACACTGTTGTTCCGGCAAAGGGCTATTTGCTGCTCGAAGCGACTGCCGCTGTGTTCGGTGACGGCCTCTACTTGAGCGATAACGGTGATGAAATTTATCTGTACGAAACTGCGGCAGGCACACGTACAGGTAAGGAAACGAGCTTGCTGATTTCTGCGGGTAAGCAATCCAGCGGCGTGGTTGACGTTGTCGGTTCTACGGCTCAGGGGGCCATGGCGACGGAAACTCCGGGTGCGGCAAACTCCGCACTTAAGGCAGGTCCGATTTTCATCAGCGAAATCCATTACCACGAAAACGAAAAGGACCTCAAGGACCTTGAATTTTTGGAACTTGTAAATAAAGGAACAGAAGCCGTTACTTTGGTTGAAAGCATCGATAATACTCCGCAAGGTTGGAAAATTGAAGGCGTGAATATGGAATTTGCGGCTGGTGATGTGATTCCTGCTGGTGGAAAGATGGTCCTCTTTGGGGATTCTCTTAAGAATTATGAATCTCAGCTCCGTACTCGTTATGGTATTGATGCTGCTGTGCCTATCCGTTTCTATGCGGGTAAACTTTCTAACCGCGGTGAAACTGTTGCTGTGAAAAAGCCTTATTCGTTTGTAACAAAGGCTGATGGCTCGAAACAATGGTACTATGAACTTTCTGATGCAACTCTTTATAGTGACCGCTGGCCGGATATGTATACAGCTGATGGTAAGGGCAAGAGCCTCAATCGTAAGGATTTTACTACGATGGGTTATGGCTATACCAGTTGGACAGTAGCAGACCCGACTCCAGGCAAGTAAAGTTACTCGTACAGTCATCCTCGACCAAGTGAAACGCGGGAGGGGATCCTGTCATTTCACAGCTACAATTATTCTTTTTGAGTTTTACGCCAAAAGTTCCGACATTTTGTCGGAACTTTTTTTATTACATGGGTGTATTGCGCCGTTTTGGAATTGCTACTGTTGACATCTTTTTGTATTATTAAAGTAGCTATGAAACGGTACTTTGCTTTTATTCTCTGTGGTTGCGTGGCTAGTAATGCAACAGCGCTATCTTTGCAAGATGCGTTGGATATGGCCATGGCCAACAATTCCAAAATCAAGGCTGAAAAGGCGAAAGTGGACATTGCCGAAAGCGGTAAGGATGAAGCTTTTGCCCGTTTCCTCCCGACGGTGAGCCTCTCGGCGGGTATTACAAAAATCAATGACCCGATTTCGATAGATCTTGGGCGCATCCAGCAACCGCTTGGCGATATTGCAGGCGCTGCCGCTTATTCCAAGGCTTATATCGATGCCTATAACAAGGCTTCGGATGGCTACAAGCAGGCTTACGAGGGTGCTCTTGCTCAAAAATTGCCTGAAGCTCAAGCAAAGGCTTTTGCAGAAAAGACACTTAAAGAAAAAATCGGGACGAGTTCTCCGGAAGCGTTTGCCCAGCAGACCGCAGAACAGTATGGCGCGGCCGCAACGAAGAATATCAACGATGCCGATTTCAACATGAAGGTGCAAGACGACTGGTTCTTTAACGCTCGCCTTACCGTTGTGTGGCCGATTTTTACAGGACTCAAGATTTATTCTGCTTACGATGCCGCTAAAGAAAATGTGAATGCCCGCAAGGCCGAATTCGAAATGGCGCAGAACACGGTCCTCATGGATGTGGCGACAAAGTATTTTACGCTTCGCCTGTGCGAAGAGCTTGTCGTGATGCGCGAAACGACCAAGAAGGACCTTGCCGAACATCTGGAACGCTCCAAGAAACTTGAAGAAGGCGGCCAGATTAGCAAGACCGAACGCCTCCGTGCCGAAGTTGCCCTCGCTGAAGCCGAAAACGCTTACGAAGATGCACTCCGTGACCAGTCCTTGGCCCGTATGGCGCTTGCAAGCCTCTTGCACACGGACACAAGCCTTACCGCAACGACGCCGGTGGAATCTCCGGAAGGTATCCGCACGATGGATGAATTCAAGGCGCTTGCCATTGACAAACATCCGGGGCTTCGTCAGTTGCGCATAGAACGCAAACGCAATCAGAATGCCATTAACGCTGCCCGCGCCGATTATTTCCCGACAATCGCTTTGTTTGGCTACAAGGAACTTTACACCAAGGACTTGACGCTTTTGGAACCGGAATGGGCGCTTGGCGCTAAGTTGCAGTGGGACATTTTCAAGGGTGGCGATACCCGCGCCAAGGTCAGTTCTGCAAAGGCCATGGACCGTTCCTTGGGTAGCCTCGAAGAAGAAACGATTGACAATTTGAAACTCCTGGTCGAAAAGCGATGGCGCGAACTAGAACATGCAAAGGGTAGGCTTGCAAGCCTCGCCAAGACGCGCGAGCTTGCCGACGAAGCATTGCGCAGCCAGAACAAGGCCTACGAAGCTGGGCTTGCTACAGGCCTTGATGTGGTGGATGCAGAACTTGCGCTTTCCCGCTTGCAGGTGGCCGACCTCAAGGCTCATTACGATGCCGTTATTGCTTGGCTTGGGCTTCTCGAAGCAGCGGGCGAGGTCTCGACGGCAGGGACGGTTCTTGTTTCCAAGCAGCTTGTTGTAGAAAAACCGGTTGATGCTTCGACAAACGCTGCAACCGAAAATTTAGAAACGGAGAATAAATAATGAACGCATTAAAGATGATTGGAAAAGTTATAGTTGTACTTGCTTTGATTGTGTTGGTTATTATGGGAATTTCCCAGCTCCAACAGTTTGCAACGCAACCGCGCGAACAGTTCTTGCAAGGTCAGATGGAAGCCCGCCGCGTGCTTGTGGCTGGCAAGGTTCCGGGCCGCATTGAAAAATTGCTCGTTCACGAAGGCGATATGGTTCGCAAGGATTCCTTGGTCGCTGTGATTAGCAGCCCGGAAATCGAAGCGAAAAAGATTCAGGCTCAGGGCGCTCTCGGGGCTGCCAAGGCTCAGGCAAGCAAGGCCCGCAACGGTGCCCGTAGCGAAGACATTACCGCGCTCAAGGCCATGGCGAACCGCGCTCAAGAAGCCGCAACGCTTGCCAAGAACACTTACGAGCGTGTGCAAAAGCTTTACAACGAAGGCGTGCTCCCGCTCCAGAAACGTGACGAAGCTGAAACGCAGATGAAGGCTTCTCAGTCTGCCGCCGATGCCGCCCGTGCCCAATACAATCAGGCTCTTGCCGGTGCCCGTAGCGAAGACAAGGCTGCCGCAAACGCTCTTGTGTTGCAGGCGAAAGGTGCCAATGCCGAAGTTGATGCCTACCTCGAAGAAACCAAAATCCGCACACCGATTTCTGGTGAAGTTTCTCTCAAGCTCGCCGAAGAAGGTGAAGTTGTGGGTTCCGGTATGCCGATTATCGCTGTGACGGACTTGAACGATTCTTGGGCCGTTTTCCATCTCCGCGAAGATTACCTCAAGAATGTGTACAAAGGCAAAAAGTTCTATCTCCAGGTTCCGGCTCTCGACAAGACGGTTGAAATGGTTGTAAGCTACATTGCTTCTGTCGGCGATTATGCCACATGGCGTAGCTCCAAGGAAAGCTCGGGCTTTGACCTCAAGACGTTCGAAGTCCGTATGCGTCCGACCCACAAGGTCGAAAATCTCCGCCCAGGCATGAGCGTTCTGTTCCCTGTTGACGACATTCAGTAAGCTTGGATAGAAGGTTATTGTGCTGAAAGGCCTTTTAAAGACAATTGGGAAGATTTATTTCGGCCACAAACTTGTTTTGTGGATGATTCTTGCTGTACTTCCCGTGGGCGTCTCCGTGTTCATGCTGGAGATGTTCTCTTCTCAAATTGTACAGCACATCCCGATTGGTATTGTCAAGCAAGATAATAGCCAGCTCGCCGATAGGCTGGAAATGGCTCTCCAGTCTAGCCCGGTGCTCGATGTGAAATTGTTGTGCCATGACATGAGCGAATGCGAACATGCGGTCATTCGCGGTGATTTGCAAACGTTTATCGTGTTCCCGAATGAATTGGAACGCCGTGCACTCCGCCTTGAAGCGCCTGTGATTCCCGTTTATTCCAGTGGTCAGAATTACCTCACGAACATGTTTGCAACAAAGGAAATTCGTGCGGTTCTTACCGATGTGGGTTCGGAACTTTTCACCGCTTCGTTTGAAGATCCTATAAAAACAGAAATCCATTCAGTCGGTAATATCGAAGGCAATTATCAGGGCTTCTTGGCGCTTGGGCTTGTGTCTGCCATGTTCCACTTGGCAGCCATGCTTGTGGCGGTATATATCGCTTCGTTCCCGTTGCGTGACAAGCGCGTGCGTGAATTTTACCAGTATGCAGAACGTTCTTGGGTGACGCTTGGCGTTGCTTCATTTGTTCCTGCCGTTATCATTCTTTGGCTTGAATACATGGGCTGTTATGCGTACACGCACCGCATGCTCATGCCGATGGGCTTTGAAGAATTTGTGATGGTCTCCGTGGCGCAACTCTTGATGGTGATTTGCTGTGTGGGGGCGGGAATGGTATTTGTAGGTGTGACAGGCGTGATGCGTATTGCTACAGGCGTTTCGGGCGTGATTGGCGGCCCTGCGTTTGCATTTGCCGGTCAGACGTTCCCCGTGATGGCAATGCCATTTGCCGTGCGTTGCTTTGCGTTTGTGTTGCCGCTCACGCATGTGCTGCGTGTGCAGTCGATGATGCTCCTTGGCGATGTCGGCATGCTTGCCTCTTGGGAGGTCATCAAGTTGATGGCTGGCATGGCGCTCTTCTGGACTCTATTTGGCTGTCTTACGATGGTGCTCCGCTGGAAATACCGTTTGAAACATGATTCCCAAATGCCTGTAGCCGTCGAAGACAATAATCCCGTTGTGGCTCAACATAAGTTGTTCAAAAAACTGTTGGAAAAAATCAGGAGGCGAAAAAATGATTAGTCGTCTTTTGAAAGTGACATTGACGGAATGGAAGTTGTTCTTCACTGATCCGGCAGCAGTGCTCTTGCTTGTTGTCGCTGGGGTCCTCTATGCGTTCTATTATCCGACGGCGTATATGAATCAGACTGTGACTCGTGTGCCGGTGGCTGTTGTAGATTTGGACCATTCTGCTAAGTCTAGGGAACTTACGCGAATGGCGTCCGCAACGCAACAGGTCGAAGTCAAGGCTGTTTATAATGACATGCTTGAAGCGGAAACCGCCATGGCCCGCGAAGATATTTTTGGTTTCATGGTCATTCCAGAGAACATGGAAAAGGACTTGCTGAACAAGAAGCCGACAAAGATTAACATCTTTACGCATGGCGCCTACGTGATGCTCCATGGTACAATCGGTACGGCGTTCTCGACATGTGCGTTGACAGTCGGTGCGGTGAGCAAAGTCAAGGCCATTGCTTTAGGCAAAAAAGTGCCTTCGGCAAAGGCTATGGCCATGCGCGACCCGATGCCGCTATCAATACAAACAATGTTCAACAATACAGGTAGCTACTCAAATTATGTTGTTCCGAGTGTGCTTGTCGTGATATTGCAACAATCGTTGATTATCGGCATCTGCGTTATGGGCGGCGCTCGCGGTCACCGTCGTTTCCGCAGGAACCAGCGTTATTCCGAAGTCGAGAACGAAAGTTTGCCTTATCGTTACTTGGGACGTTCGCTGGCGTATTTCTTGCATTATTGCGGATTCATCCTCTTCTACCATTGCTTTATCTACAACCTCTTTGATTTTCCGCGTCGCGGTGAACTCTTGCCGATGATGGTATTTGCAATTGTGTTCCTTTCGTCGGTCATTAACTTCGGGATGTGTCTTTCACAGGTCTTTTTGCACCGTGAATCGAGCATGCAGCTTTTCTTGAACTTATCCATTCCGATACTGTTCCTCGCGAATTTCAGTTGGCCTGCTTATTTGATGCCGAACTGGATGGTGGCAATCTCGTACATCTTGCCGAGTACCTTTGCAGTGCCCGCCTGGCTTTCGATTGAGCAGATGGGCGGTGACATTTACGATGTGGCGCCAAAATTGTATTTGCTTGCTATTCAGTCAGTTATCTACTTGATTTTGGGAATGTTCCTCACACATTTGCGCGATAAAAGCCATTTTACTACCGGTGATATGTAAAAACGGATACTGTAAGCAAAAAAGAGTGACGTAGTCACAGACGCTTTTGCCATTCTTTTTGTAAATTACATTTGTGTAAACGTAATGATGAAAAGCTAGTTACTAGCCCGAAGGGCGGAGTAACTATTAACTAGTAACTAAAACCTATAACCTAAAACCTATTGCCTAACTATGATGTTCGATCCTTTATACATGATGATTCTCGTGGTGACGCTCGTGCTTTCGGGCGCCGTATCTCTGCTTGTCAAGACTCGTTTTGCTGCAGGCCAAAAAGTCAATATTTCTAGCGGCCTTTCGGGTGCCGATGTTGCCAAGGCTATCCTCATGGAAGCTGGCATTACCGATGTAAAAGTGCTCAAGCATCAGGGATTCCTTTCGGACCATTACAATCCGCTGAACAAGACGCTCAACTTGTCGCCCGAAGTTTATTCTGGCCGCAACGCAAGTGCCGCAGGTGTTGCCGCACACGAAGTCGGGCATGCGATTCAACATGCTCAGGGATACTTCCCGCTGTGGCTCCGCTCGGCGATTGTTCCGGCTGCAAATATCGGTTCGAATCTCGGACCGTGGCTTGTGATTATTGGCATTATGCTTATGAGCATGGGCAAGGCGCTTGGTCAATCTCTTGCTATCGTGGGCGTTGTGCTTTTTGGGCTTGCAACGCTTTTCTCGCTGGTGACGGTGCCTGTTGAATTTGATGCATCTGCTCGCGCTAAGAAAGCTTTGGCTCGCATGGAAGTTGTCGCTCCGGGGCGCGAATACAATACTGTTTCGGGAGTTCTCTTTGCTGCAGGTCTTACGTACGTCGCCGCTGCAATTTCTTCTATCTTGCAGTTGCTTTACTGGGCATATCGTGCGGGGCTTATTGGCGGCCGACGAGACGATTAAATAAAGTCTCTATTTTGTGTGAATGGAACGGAGCGATGTTATGGAAATCGAGTTTGGTATATTGAAACGTGAAGAACTGATGGAATCAGTAGAGCTCGCGACAAGAGCTTATATGACTTATGAGTACTTTACGAATTTTTTCCCTGATCCGGAAGAGCGTCGCAAAGCGCTTTTGTCCATGCAGTATAGGGCGGGGCTGACGAATTTTGGAAAGACTCATTTTTTGACTGCAAAAGTCGATGGAAAGATGGTGGCTTTTGCTCAGATTGACGATCCGAATTACAAGAGACCGTCTGTCCTACAGTTTTTGCTCCACGGTTGGCTACTGGTGTATTGGGGCGTGAAAATTAAGCATGTGAATGCTTGGCTTGCTATGGATACATTGGCAAATAAGCCTTGTCACGATTACCAGCACGCCGGTTCGGACATTTGGTACACGAGCTCTGTCACGGTGGATCCGGAGTACCAGAGGATGGGAGTTGGTTCAAAGTTTATAGCTTTCTGGGAAGACTATATTCGCGAACATGGCGGCAAAGAATTGACTTTGTTTACAAACTCCGAGAAAAACCTTGCATTTTATAGGAAGAACGGTCTCGAAGTATTTGATGAACGAGACATTTTACTCCCTGATGGAAATAAAATGAGAAGTTGGAGCGTGAAAAAATTGCTCTAACGCTTTTAAAAAAGATTATTCCTTTCCGGCTCCGTAAACAACGGGGCCTTCTTCGTCTTCATCATCGTCGCCGTGTTCTGCAAGGTAGGCCTGATATTCTTCGTCGGTCATGCCGCCTTCGTCATCTTCGGGCATAAACGATTTGCGTTCGGATTTTTTCGCGGGCTTGCTTTCGTCGCGCTTCTCGAGTGCGGCGCTTGATGTGGCTGCTGCAGGCTTCGGTTCATCCTTGCGGCTAGAGCGTGCGCTGCGGTTCAAGTAGGCGATGTATTCTTCGTCGGTCATTTCGTTGCCGAAACTGTAAGAGGAATACTTGTCTTCTTCGGGCTCTTCTTTTTTTGCAGACTGAACTGGCGCAGATGCTGTGTATGAGCTGTAGGAACTGCTTGGCTTTTTATCGGCAAAGTCGTAACTTGCGGACTTTGTAATCGTTGGCGTGTTGTCTTCGCTTGAGGAATGTGCGAACGCCGGTGCTGTTGGCTCGGTCGTGGGTGCTGCTGAACTGGAGTTGCTGTAGAAAGACTGAGCCTTTTGCATAAAGGCGGCAAACTCTTCGTCACTCATTTGCTTGACCGCATCTTCACTCATGCCTTGGAATGTGTTCTCTGCGGCGTTTGTTGCAGTCTCGTCCTTTACAGGTTCTGCATTGAAATTGCTGTCTTCGACGGGCTCATTGATCGGTTCGAATATATGGGCGCGTTCCTCTAAATCAGCGTTGTCATCTACTCCGAATTCAGGAATAGAACTCTTGCCAAGCACTGGCGCTTCATCGTCAAAGTTTGATGATGTGAACGTCGGAACGTCTGCGAAGTCTTGTGCTGTAGTTGTGGCGTTCGCGTCTTCCGTTGTTGGCTGGGCAGCGTCTTGAGGCGGAACCATCTCCACATTTTCAGGAGTCGTGGATGGCGCGGAATCTTGGCTCGGTGCTGTTTCTGCGCTTCCCGGAATTGCAGGCTGTGTTGCATCTCCGGCGGGGGCGCTTGCCGCTTGCTGTGCGTTTTCGGCGGCATCCGCTTCGGCAATCATATCGGCAAACGGATTGTCCTGCACTTCGGAAATGTCTTCGCGACCTTCGAGCATGGCATTGAGGTCTTCGTCGGTGACGTTTCTGCCACGCTCCGTCCAAAGGACGGCCTCGCGCATCGTCGCGGCAAGGTCGCCCACGCTCTTTTCCTTGGAACGCGCAATTGCCTGGCTGCGGATAGTATCCACAAGTCCCGACTTGACTTCGGGATCCTTGCTGAAGAACACGGTCTCGTGCGCCATTTCGTCGGCGTACTCGGGGTTGTTCTTTTTGCGGTAAATCCAGATCGGTCCGAAAAGTTCACTCTGGCGGAAAACGATATCGTCCGTCTTGATCATTTCGAGCATGGCCATGAACGTCACCGCTGCGACAATCGGGTGCGAATCGTTATCGAGCAAGTCTTCAAAAAGCGCACGTCCATGCACGTTCAAGAAGTTGTTGATCGCCTGCTGACGGTCCTGAATGGTCACGTAGTCCAATTCAATATGGTGGATCGTCTCGGAAATCTTCGTCTTTAAGCTCTTTTGGTAAGCGCGGAAAAGCTGCCATATGTTGGCGTCCGCAAGCGTATCGTCATCGCTTTGCGTTTTTTCTAGGCGCCCGCGGGAATACGTTCCGAAGTTTTTCGCTTCCATTTCTTGGAGGCCGCTTGCGACTTGCTTGAAACGCTGGTATTCCAACATTTCCTTCATGAGCTTTTCGCGGTCTTCGTTGTATTCCTCTTCCATTTCTGGATCGCGTTCTTCGGCGGGGAGCAACTCTTGCACCTTGAGCGCCATCAAGCGGCTTGCCATGAACAAAAAGTCGCCCGCTTTGGAAAGGTCTGTTTCGGAATACTCGTTCACCCACTTGAGAAAGTCGTCTGCGATTTCTGCAATGGGGATCTGGTCCAGCGTCATTTCCTTTTTCTGAACGAGATAGACTAGCAAATCCATCGGCCCATTAAACGAACCGATTTTCACCTCGTAGTCTTCTTGTTCAAGAACTTCGGAATCAACCATTACACCTTAAATGTAGAAATAATGGTTACAGGTTTTAGGTTATAGGTCTTAGGATTAGTATCATGTGCTACGCACATCTATACAATGTGGCGAAGCCACGATTATAAATACCTAAAACCTAACTCCCAATACCTAACGCCTACTCCACCGTTACGCTTTTGGCGAGGTTTCTCGGCTGGTCCACGTCGTTTCCGCGCAATACGGCAATGTGGTAGGCGAGGAGCTGGAGCGGAATGCAGGTGAGAATCGGCATGAGCATCGGGCGAGTCTTCGGGACCGTGATGATGTGGTCTGCGATTTCGTCGAGCGGGTGGCAGTCTTCTGTCGTGATGGCGATGACCTTGCCGCCGCGAGCCTTGATTTCGCGGATGTTGCTGATAATCTTGTCGAACAGGGCGTCCTTCGGAGCGATGACTACGACCGGCATGTTTTCGTCGATAAGGGCAATCGGGCCGTGTTTCATTTCTGCAGCGGGGTAGCCTTCAGCGTGGATATAGCTGATTTCCTTGAGCTTCAAGGCGCCTTCCATAGCGACTGGGTAGCAGAAGTGGCGACCGAGGTACAAGAAGTTGTTTGCCTTGCAAAGTGTCTTTGCGATTTCTGCAATGCTGTCCGAAAGCTCAAGAGTCTTGGTCACTAGCTCAGGAAGATCCAAAAGATCCTTGACGATTTCGGAACCGGCTTCAAAGCTAAGTCTGCGTTGGCGACCGAGCAAAAGGGCTATCATGGCGAGTACGGTAACCTGGCTTGTAAATGCCTTGGTGCTGGCCACACCGATTTCTGGGCCTGCGTGCAGATAAACACCGCCATCGCTAGTTCTTGCAATTGTTGAACCGACGCCGTTACAAATTGCAAGAGCGGTTGCGCCTTTCTGTTGGGCTTCCTTGAGTGCTGCGAGTGTGTCGGCGGTTTCGCCGGATTGCGAAATGGCGAGCACGAGAGTTCCCGGTTTGATAATCGGGTTTCTATAGCGGAATTCCGAAGCGTATTCGACTTCGACCGGAACTCCGGCCAATTCTTCGATCATGTATTCACCGACCATGCCTGCATAATAGCTTGTACCGCAAGCGGTGATGATGATGCGATTGATATTACGGAGTTCCTTGATGTTGGTGTCGAGGCCGGCTAGTTTTGCGTTTCCTTCGGCGATGAGCAAACGACCGCGCATGGTGTTGCGGAGTACTTCGGGTTGTTCGAAAATTTCTTTGAGCATAAAGTGCGGGAACCCGCCCTTGGCCACGGCATCTGCATCGAACTCGACATCTTGGACTTCGCGTTGTACTTCGTGACTGCTCATGTTGACGATGGAGTATCCGTTGTCCTTAATTTGAACAACGTCATTATCGTCTAGATAAACGACTTTTTGTGTGTGGTTGATGATTGCGGAAACATCACTGGCAAGGTAAAAATCACCTTCGTTACCGATACCGAGAATAAGCGGGCTTCCGCGGCGGGCACCAATCAAAACATTCGGTTCTTCTTTGCAGATTACGCCAAGGCCGAACGTACCTTCGATTTGCTTGAGCGCCTTGAGAACTGCGCTCTTCAAATCGCCATTGTAAAAGCGGGCAATCAAGTGAGCCACAACTTCGGTGTCCGTTTCGGACTTGAATTCTATGCCTTCACTAATGAGTTTGGCCTTGAGACTTGCGTAGTTTTCGATGATGCCATTGTGGACAATTGAAATTTTTCCGTCGAAACTAGTGTGTGGGTGTGCATTTGTTTCGGTGGGTGCGCCGTGAGTAGCCCAACGGGTATGGGCTATGCCGACAGAACCTTTGATTTGGGTGTTCTTTAGTTTGTCTTCGAGAGCCTTGATTTTTCCGGATGCACGAACAACATTTATCTGTTTATTGTCGATGACCGCAACTCCTGAACTATCGTATCCGCGATATTCCATCTTCTTGAGTCCATCTACAAGAATCGGGAGTGCTTCGTTTTTTCCGTTATATCCAATTATTCCGCACATAATTAACCTAATTCGCTATTGTTAGCGAGAAATATACTAAATGTAAAGGTAAAAAGAAAATTATTGTAAACTTTAAGAGGAATGTTTTACTATTTTAAAGGTGTCTATTTTTTCATAGAGGATAAAAATGAAGACTAAACTGATTGTTGCAGCTGGCGCTCTTGCCATGCTTATGACTGGTTGTGAACCGTGCAAAACCGCATCTACCGAAAAGACTTCGCTTGTGACTGAAAAGGACAAGTACAGCTATGCTCTCGGTGCTCATTTCGGTAATCAGGCTCGTTTCCAGCTCGTTACTCGTGATTCCATCGATCTCGACCTTGATTTGTTCATCCAGGCATTCAAGGAACGCTACAATAGCGATTCTGCAAAGTTCTTGATGAATGATTCTATTATTATGGAAACTCTCAATAAACTTTCTGCTGACCGCCAGGCCGAAAAGGCAAGAAAGGACAGCATCGCAGCCGCCAAGAACAAGGCTGAAGGTGAAGCTTTCCTCGCTCAGAACAAGACTGCCGAAGGCGTTGTGACTACGCAATCTGGTCTCCAGTACAAGATTGTTACTGAAGGTCAAGGTGCAACTCCGACCGACGACGACAAGGTCAAGGTTCACTACACCGGTACGCTCCTCAATGGCGAAAAGTTCGATAGCTCTGTCGACCGTGGTCAGCCGCTCGAATTCCCGGTTACCGCTGTGATTCCGGGTTGGACGGAAATGCTCAAGCTCATGAAGGTTGGCGAAAAGGTTATCGCATGGATCCCGAGCGACCTCGCTTATGGTCCGCATGGCAACCGCGCTATTCCGGGTAACTCCGTCCTCAAGTTCGAAATGGAACTTTTGGAAGTGATTCCGCCTGAAAAGCCGGCAGAACCTGCTAAGCAGGATCAGAAGAAAGTCAAGAAGGCTGCTAAGTAATTAGCGTTTTTATCGCTTGAATTTCACGCCCTGCGCTTTTATGCGCGGGGTGATTTTTTTTGTGTATGCTCTGCCCGCATCATTATAATCGGTTATAAAATTTAAAAGAGGGTGTCGGGCGAATGCCCAAATATTTTATCTTTGCGTTTGAAATCTTTAGAGCGGGTTGTTTATGTCCAGAATTTTCTTTTTACTGTGTGTTGCAATTATTGCGTTTACCGGATGTAATGAACAGAAAAAAATTGATGCGTTGACTCAAGAAAAAGCAAAGCTTGAAGCTACGGCCGATTCGTTAAAGGCCTTGATTGCAAAGGCTCAAGAGTCTTCTTCGAAATGGCTTGTGAAAAACGATACCGTCCGTGCGGGTGATGGACTTTTCCAGGTGCTTTACCGCATGAACATTAACGAAAACGAACGTGGTAAAATCGTGATTGCTTTGCAGGACTCTGTTGAACTTTCTGCACTTCGCGTAGGTCAAGTGTTCTATGCCGCGCTTGATTCTTCGGGAAATGTCCAGCGCTTCCGTTTTGCGCCGAACCCAGCCACGGTCCACATGTTGAGCAAGACCAGTTCCGGATTTTCTTATAGCCGTATCGACAAGCCGGTCACAATCCGTCAGTCTGTTTTCGAAGGTGCGCTTGAAACAGGAAGTACGTTGAACGGCATTCTCTACAAGGTTGGTATTCCCGGCCGCATGGTGGGCACCGTGAGCGGAATTTTGCAGTGCAAGGTCTCGTTCCAATTGGCGCGTCCAGGCGACAAATTCCGCATTTTACTCGAAGAAAAGTTCTATCAAGATTCGATTTGGATTAGCGGCAAGGTTCTTTATGCTGAATTTAATGGCCACACGGTGGGCCATCACGAAGCGTTCCGTTACGAAGACCCGGATCCGAAGAGTTCCTTTAACGCCCACTATACCGAAAAAGGCGAAGCGCTTGTGTTCGAGGGCCTTCGTTACCCGCTGGACCGTCTGCATATCACAAGTCCGTATGGCGCTCGCATCCACCCGATTACGGGCCGCCGCACAGTGCATCACGGTATCGACTATGGTAGCCCCACTGGTTCTCCGGTTTATGCCGTTGCTGCAGGTGTCGTGACGGTTTCTGGCTATGATGACTTGAGCGGAAACAAGATTGCCGTGCGCCATAGGGATAATTCCGAAAGCTGGTATATGCACCTTTCTGTTCGTGGAGTGAAGGTCGGTGCCAAGGTCGCTCCGCGTCAGGTTATTGGTCGCGTCGGTTCTACAGGTCGCAGCACAGGCCCGCATTTGCACTTGGGCTTCAAGGATTCTCGCGGCAACTGGATGAACCCCGCCAAGAAGACGATGATTGCAACACCTAAGCTCGAAGGCAACCGCCTTGCCCGCCTGAAAAAGCAAGTCGCCAATATCCGCAAGGAAATTGAACTCACGCTTGCTGCGCCTGCCGTCAAGGCGAACGACTCTACGGATGTTATGGTCCGTATGCGCATGTTGAAGTAATTTTTTTTGTTGTCGTTAGTGCTGAAGTAATACCCGCTGTCGTCATGCTGGTCCCGGACTCCGTCCGGGATAAACTCTGGCGAGTAACTTAATACTTTAACTTGATTTCTGGAGTGTATTCTTCGGAAAAATGGAAGAATCCCGACATGGTATCGGGCTCCAGCGCGGCTTTGGCGAAGTGCCCTGTATTGGTTGTTCCGTATCCTGCGACTCGCACATAATTGTGGTCTTTGGCAAGTGCAACGGCTTTATTTATTGCGACGGCATCATCTAAGATTGCAAAATCTGGAACAATTCCATACTTGTGGTATGTATTGCCTTGCTTGTCTATGGTTTTCATGTTGGTGATGGAAACCAGGGAATAAGACTGCGTCAAAAAGCTTCTTTGCCCGATACCTTTCCCGTAGGTTGTGCTCCCGACAATTGGATATTTTTTGTTTGAAACGACACCTGCTATCATGATTTCGGAACAGCTTGCCGTATTTTCGTTTGCTAGGAACACGAAGTATCTGTCTTTGAATAAACCGTCGCGATCGTTGATATAGTAGGTTGTTTTAGAGGTTTGCTTTTTATGGACTGTATCGGCTAGCATCGACAAAATGCCGATAGCGGTGTCCCCTTTAGGAAGAAGAGCCTGAGCCATGGCAATGCACTGGGATATGTCTCCGCCTCCATTGTTTCTCAAGTCGATGATGGTTGTCTTGTAATTTTCAGTTGCATGGAGATAACGGATAAATTCACCGTAAGTGCCCGAATCGTTAGATGTATGTTCCGCAAATTCCGAAACTTTGATGACTGGAATGGAATCTTTGAATGAAAGTTCTACAGTTGGTGTGTTGTATGGCGCAATCTTTACCGGAATGGTCAAATTTGTAGAATCGCGCCTGATGGTGTAAGTTACAACATCATCTTCTAAAGCTTCCGATAGACGGTTGAATACAATATTCGATTTCGGAGCGACGCCTTCGATTTCTACGATTTCGTCACCGGCTTTGATGCCTGCTCGATCGGCGGGTGATGTTTCTATGACCTTCTTGACAACAAATTTTTCGGGAATGTAAGCGGAATCGAGCACGAATCCTGCATCGAGTTTCTGTTCGGAACTCGTCCAGGATTTCACCAAACTCATTGAAAGTGAAGGATCCACATAATAAGTGTATGGGTCGTTCATTTGGGCGTACATGTAATAAATGTCGTGGTAGTCCCAAGGGATGCCTTTTTCAAGCAACGCCTCGGTATCGACTTTTCCCAGATAGCTTTCAGGGTTGCGTAGGTATTTGTCCTTGTCGATGTACAAGTAAAAAAGGTTCATGTAATTCTGCTGGAACTCTGGAGTGCCCATGCAAGAGGTCTGCCCGTTGTACGGTGCTGTTGTCGTATCAGAAGAACATGCGATAATCCCAACACTCGTAATAGCGATTGTTGCAATTACGGATACGTTTTTTCGAATGTCTTGAAATAAATATCCGAATCGGCCCATTCTATTGCTCCTCCCTCAAATTCCTTGATGTCGTCAGTCGTTTCAGTAAAATGCTTTGCGAGAGCGCTCTTTTCTTGCTTCGGAATCTTTACGCCGTAAATTTTGTTCGCAACCAAGGCTGCACAGGTATCATTGACGATTTCTCTTTCGCATTCGTACTTTGGAGAGATTCCTTTGCCGTGGTAAGAAGTTCCCTTGGGCGTTTTGAATTCGAGACTTGTAATTGTGGCGAGCCCACGCTCGTAAGTCCAGATTTGGGATTGCCCGATTCCTTTCCCGAATGTCCTCGTACCGACCATAGGAATGTCTGTCAATTCGGTGACTGCCGCAATGAATATTTCGGAGGCGCTTGCGGAAGCTCGGTTGGCGAGGATGATGTATTTCCCGGATTCACCGATGTCGCCGGCTTTTGCTACTGTGGTCGAAATTGAATTAACGGAACCTCCGTCCGCAGTCAGCGAGCGCATTTTTTTCGTCGATAGCGTTCCCTTGCTTACAAAGAGGTCTGCCATGCGGGTGCTCTGGAACACGTGCCCGCCGGGATTGTTGCGCAAGTCGAGAACGCGGACGCGCTTGTCTTTTTTTGTTGAGATCAGATAGTCTTTGAGTTCCCCGTAAGTTCCGGAATCCGGGTCGGCAGTTTCGGGCTTGAATCCTTCGATTCTTATGAATACGATGCCCGGATAACCCTTGGATGCGTTTTCGAAAAGCGTATCGACAAAGATGGTCGGGGCAAAGACTTCTTCTTTTTGAAGCTTGTACAGAGTCGTGTCGCCTTTATAGGCGATAAGAAGGTCGATGTTCTTATTGAACGTGAGGGTTGAATCGTAAGTGGCTTTGGCGTGTTCTCCCTTGAGTTCAATCCCGTTTACGCTGAGGATGTTTCCGTATCTTGGAATGCCGGCCCTCCCTGCGGGGCTTTTGGGATAAACGCGGGCGATGTAGATGGGATATTCTATACCGGTGATGTTGTAGTATCGCATCCCGACATCGCCACCGATGATTTTGCTTGTGTTGGTTTTGGTGGATTTGTCTTCGCTTTCTTTGCCGGGAGGCGTGTAGTATGTGTAGGGGTCTGTGAGCGGGTTGTAGAGGAGTTGGACTGAGTCTCCGTCTTTGGGCAGGTCCGGCAGTTCGTCCTCGTACAGGTATAGGCTTTGCAGGAGCCAGTAGTTAAAGGAATATTCGGTCGGTTCTGGCGTGCTGTTGACCGGATGGATAAAGTCGGAGCAAGCGGCTAAGAGGAAAATACAGACGAGAGACGAGAGACGAGAGACGAGAGTATGAAATGGAAAGCCCGGAACGGAGTCCGGGATGATATGTTTGTGTTCGTTTGGATGTTGATGAATATACACGAAAAGCCTCTACTCCTTAATCCTAACCTCTTTCGTCTCTCGTCTGTAGCCACGAAGTGGCGTACTTTCGTCTAATCTTACTGATCGATGCTTAAGCCCTTCTTGTCGAGGAGGACGCGGGGTACGCCTTCTTCCATTGGGTTTTCGATAACGGATATTGTCTTGAGATTATTGCATTCGGCAAGGCTATCCGGGAGTGTGGCGAGCTGGTTTGCGTCAAGCACAAGTTCGCGGAGGTTCTTCAAGTTGCCAAATTCAGACGGAATGGAACCCAAGCGGTTGCCGGAAACCATGAGAATTTCGAGGTTTTCGAGGTGCGAGAGCGTTGCCGGGATGGTCGTAAGTTCGTTGTTGTCGAGGTAGAGCTTCACGAGGCTCTTCATCTTGCCGATGGTCGGTGGAATTTCGGAGAGCATGTTGTCGTGGAGCGAGAGCTTGAACACCTTCTGCCAGTTGCCGATTTCGAGCGGCAAGTCCAGGAGCTGGTTCTTGGCGATGTTCACCGTCTGGAGGTTCACGAGCTTGCCAACCGATTCCGGCAGGTCCGAAAGGCTGTTGTAGCCGAGATAGAGATTTTCCAGATTTGTCAGTTCGCCAATGGATTCCGGAAGTTCCATGAGGTCGTTTTCGCTTACGGAAAGGCTCTTCAAGTTCTTCAAAAGACCGATATCGTCGGGAATTTCGACGAGCATGTTGCGGTCGAGGTTGAGTTCTTCAAGGGACTCAATTTCAAAAAGTTCGGGTGGCAAAAGGCGGAGGCCCTTCTGAGACAAGTCCAACGTCTTTGCTTTTTCTTTTTTTGCTTTCGCTATAACATCAAGTAAATTCATAAAAAGACTCCTAATGTTTAAATCATAGCTTTTTTGTAAAAAAAAACATGATTCGATACGAAAAAAACATAAAAAATGATGTTTTTATCCATTTGTTCACTAAAAAATGGGAGTTTACCCCAAAAAAATGCATGTTTTATCTTTTTTTGCACGCAAATGTTACAATTTGAAGCTATTTTTAGGGTGCGAATTACGAGAATACTCCAATATATAATATTATTGTATATTGGTCTTGCAGTGTAATTATTGAGGAAAAAATGGAACTAACAAAATCGCAGGAACGCCGCTTAGCATTTGTCGCTAGCCTCTTGAGCTTGAACCCTAACGACCCTAACGATCGAATTAAGGCACTCCGGCATCTAAACCTGGATGAAAATGGATGCTTCCACGGCTTCCAGTATTCACAGGGCTTCATGGAATTCTTTATCTTCTTGGATGAAGATACTCCGCTCGAAAAGGTTGTCGCACACTTGAATGCCGATCTGAAACAGCTTCAGATTGCCGTGTTCCGTACCAGCGACCCGACCAATCCGTTCTTCCTCTCGCTTCGCGAAGAAGCAGACCCGTGGGCCGTCAACAAGATTACGGACGAAGAGACTGAAGAGGATGAAAATGCTCCTGCCAGCCGTCCGTACATGGAAACGCTCGAAATCACGGTGCTCCGCACTCGCGCAAGCCGCGATATCACGGACTCCGAACTTGAACGTACCCTCAAGGACATGCGCCGCAAGCTCACTCTCTGGAAGGCCGACGTCAAGGCAAAGCTCGAAATCATTGCCGAACACGACGACCTCACTCGTGATTTCCGCAGCGCAGATGACAAACTTGAAATCGAGATGGACTCCGAACCGCTCCACCTCACTTCCGATCACGGCGAACTCTTCCTCGGTTTCTGCCCGATCCGCACGATTTTTGACTACCACGTTGCCCTTGGTAAGCGCCTCAAGACCAAGCACAACATGGCTATCGTAAGCTCTAACATTCGTACTTATCTCGGTAACCTCACTCATACGAACGCCGCTCTTATCGATGCCTTCCAGACGATGGAAAGGAATGACGACAAGAACGTGAACGTCGATGACTTCCCGTTCCTCCACAACGGTATGACCCTCACGGGCGACGACCTGCGCCTCAAGGAACGCGATGGCAAGAAGGTGCTTTTCATTGAACGCCCGAAGATCATCAACGGTGCGCAGTCCCTCTTCACGTACGAACAGTACGCCAAGAAGAGCAAGCATCCGGTGAATCCGCAGGTGCTCGTCAAGGTTGTGGTGCCGTACCAGGGTGCCGACAACTTCTTGAATCAGGTGACCATGGCTAACAACCGCCAGAACCCGGTGTTCAGCTACCATCTGCGTGCCGCAGACGACTTGCAGTTCTTCATTTGGCAGCGTTACCAGGAAGAAGGCTTTACCTACGTTTATAAGGACGGTGTCCGCCTCAAGGCCCGTACCCGTAAGCTCGAAGTCCGCATGCGCCCGGAACTTGCTAAGACATTGTTCATGATGGATGGTAAGCTCAGCGAATGCCGCTCCAGCGACTGCATCTTCGACAAGGAAACGCTCTACCAGCGCTGCTTCGGTGCGTTTGTGCGCGTTGCCCCGGAAAAAGAAAAGGACTTCGTCCGCAAGACCATCGCCTTTACGAAGGCTTGGCAGCTCCTTAGCCGTCTCCCGATCAAGATCCGCAAGGTCACTCCGGGCAAGGGCGTGTCTATCGAAGCTAACGACGATAACCCGCTGACCCGCATCACGTGGAACGGTCGCCTTGAAGATAAATTCATCTTCCGCAGTGCCGTGAAGGACCTCGTGGTTGCTCTCGCTCTCCGCCACTGGCTCATTTACGGCAACCCGATCCAGGACTTCGAATGGCTCGTCGAAAACGAACTCAACTTCAACGATTCCATCCTCAAGTATGCATCCCGCATTTACACGGATGACTTGAAGAACATCTTGATTTCTGAATTCAAGGACAACACCGCCTACTACGATACCATTACGACGATCGACAAGGATTCCGGTGAATCTGTGGAACGTCGCTTGTGGAAGGGATTCTCCAACACGGCTACTTACGACAAGATGATTGAACTCTTGTGCAAGAAGAATCCGGCTTGGGAAAAGTGCCGCGGTGGCATCGAAGTATTTCTCTAGTTTATCCTGTAAATAGGGTCTAGAATCCAGTTTTGAAGCGTCTCCACTCCATGGGGGCGCTTCTTTTTTTCTATGTTATCGGTGCTAATTTTTTGTGTCCCGTTTTTGTATTTTGTGACCGTTGCGTTTTAGAAAGTTTTTTAAATCCGCCCTTTGGGGTTTTGCTGCTTGCAGCTTTGTTGCTGTGGGTTCCGTCTGGTCTCAGGACGGGACGCTTAGCTCGTATGAATCTTTATTTGACGATGAACTTTTCCAGGATGTGCCTGCTCCGAAGTCGACTGCTTCTATAGCGTCTTCGAGTGCTGCGTTGCCTGCTTCTAGTGCCGTTCAGCCAAAATCGTCGTCTCAACCGTCTGTGGCGGTTTCGTCTGCGGTTTCACCGAAGTCGTCGGCTGCTCAGGTTTCTTCCGCTGCGCTTCCCGCGTCTTCTGCTGTAGCTCCGGCTTCCTCCGCTGCATCTGCTTCGTCTTCTGCGCAGGTTGTTGTTCAATCTTCTGCAGCGCCGGTTTCGTCGGCAACACCAGTTTCGAGCTCTGCAAAACCGGCATCTAGTGACGTGCGTTCTTCGTCTTCGACGGCTCCGGCATCGTCTTCGGCTAGTGCCGTAAAACCTCCAGAGGTGGCTCAAGATGAACAGCCAACGGACAACGCTTCCGAAGTTAGTTTGGATGATGCGTGGACTCCTGCCATAAAGTATTTCCCGGTGCCAAAGTCTACGTCTCCGCTCGACGGCTTGTTGCCGTTTGGTGGTGTGGGGGCTCGTCCGGGACTCATGAATACATCGAAGGGCCAGATTTTCTCGCATGATATTGATGTCGCCACTCGTGAAATTGACGTGTCGGAAAAACGCGTGAACTCGCTTTCTCGCACGGATACGACGGTCCTTTGGACCTCGCATTATCCGGAACTTGCAGATTACGTTTCGGACATGTACGATATCGGGCGCAAGCGTCTTTGGCTTAATGGGCTCGTCGGGCAGAACGATGGCTACGAGGCGCCTGAAACAGGTTCTGTCTTTGATATTACGATTCCTGTGAACATGCCTGCATGGATGAAGGACTTTGGTTTCAACAAGCCGAAGCTCATGCTCAAGGGTTCCATGGATGTTCGCTTCAAGGGCTATGGCGAAAAGGATGATGCCGAAGGTAGCACTAAGACAAGCCTGTGGCCGTCTCCGTCTTTGGACTACAACCCGAGCTTCATGGTTGAGGGTAAGATTGGTCCGTACATCACCGTTGAAATCAAGAACGTTGATGAAGGCCTCGGTTCGCAGAACGAAGTCCGCGTTGTGTACGAAGAATCGTTCAAGGGCGAATTCGAAGATTACATTTTGCAGCGTGTCGAAGCGGGTACTACGAACTTGTCGCTTGCCGGTACGGAATTTACCGGTTATTCCGAAAACCACCAGGGGCTCTTCGGTATCAAGGCTGAATGGAAGTTGGGCGACTGGAAGCTCACGACAATTGCTTCTCAGGATGGCGGCCAGCAAGAAGAATATTCTATCAAGGCTAACGAATCGACCACGGAGTTCCAAGTTACAGATAAGCAGTTCGTCGCCTATCGTTATTACTTCTTGGACCTCGATACGAGGAACGCCTATATCGAAGCTGCGATTAAGGGCGATAACATCAACAAGCCTTTGACGGATTTGAAACTGTACAAGAGAAGTACGCTGAACGAAACGAACAATGTCTTTAAGGATATCAAGGTTGTTTATAAAACTCCGCAGGGTACGTTGATTACCAAGACGGTCAACCGCATGGAGGAAATCAAGGACTTTACTTACGACTTCAAAACGGGTATCGTAAAGATCAATGGCGTGAACCGTAATACGTTGATTGCGGCTAAGTGGGGTTCTACATTACGTGATAACGATGAAGCGGTCCTTATCCAGTGGGATGCTACGTTGAGTGAACTCAAGGATATCGACAAGTTGATGTTGCGTAACGTTTATTCTATCGGTATTTCGGATGCAAGCGCCAACAGTTTTGTTTTGCGCATGAAGAACAAGTCGGGTGTTTCTGGAACTTATTTAAAAACGCTGGGCCTTGCTGATGAAAACTCTGGCACCCCTTTGGTCAGTGAATCGAAGATCTTTACGAAGGATGCTTCGGGTAGTTACTCTGGCGAAATGTGGTTGCCCTGCCGAATGTGGACTGATTCCATTTATGCAGAATATGGTTCGAGAGCTCGAGAAGTTGCTAAGCAGAATTGCTTGGAACCGTTGCGTAACTTGGATACGACATCGGCGGTTGCTCAGCTTTATACGTTGCCTGTTTATAATTTGAACCGTTACACGAGCCAGTTCTATTTTGAATCTGTGGGCAAGCGCCGTAATTCCATGCTTAGCGTGCGCGACCCCAATTCCAGCTATTCTGTGAACAGCGGAAGTTGTATGGATATTTCGCCGGGATCTGAAAAGGTCACCGCTGGTTCTACAACGCTTATCCGTGGTACAGACTACGAAGTCAACTATGAACTGGGCCAAATTGAACTTTTGAGCGACCGCGCTCTTGACCCGAACCAAGAAATCAAGGTCAAGTTCGAATGCGAACCCATGTTCGAAGTCGATAACAAACTTCTTTTGGGTGCACGTGCCGAATTGCCTTTGGACTTGTACGGCTTTGGTGCGGGTTCTGTCTTTGGTATCACGGCCCTTTACAAGAGCCAGAGCACAACGGCTGAAGTTCCGACCTTGGGCAACGAACCGTATTCGAGTTTCCTTTGGGGTTTCAACATCCGTTTGCAGGATTCCGTGAAGGCGCTTACAGACTTGGTGAATGCCATTCCGGGTATCCAGACTACGGCAACTTCGAACTGGCGTGTCGAAGCTGAATTTGCCGGTAGCCACCATAATGCAAATACGAGCAAGACACAAACTGCTCTTGTCGAAGACTTTGAATCGACATCGACTGGCCTTGTGTATCCGCTGTCTAGGCAGTCTTGGACGCAGGCTTCTCCTCCGGGTGGCGTTGATTCGCTCCCGTTCTTATCCACGTATATTGAAAGCCAAGACTATCGCCATCAAGGTGAATTTATTTGGCATAGCAACACGACGGAACTTTATAAGTACATTTACGATAACGTAGGTAACTCCGATGTGGATAACCAGCACTTGACCGTGCTCAAGATGACGCTTCGTCCGAACGATAACCTCATGGGTAATTCTTGGGGTGGTATTATGCGTGCGAACAGCTCTTACTATCAAGACTTGAGCGACATGAAGTACCTTGAAGTTGTTGCCCGCGGTAATTCCGGTTCTATTTTCATTGATTTGGGTCTTGTCAGTGAAGACGTTTCGATCAATGGCATGAAGCAGAATGGCGTGTACAATGGTGAAAATGATCTTGGCATGACAACGGCAAAGCATGACCGTGGTCTTGATGATGTTACGGGTGAAAATGAAATTAGAGTTGTTTGGGATTGCCGTATTGAACCATGTAAGGCTGATACGTTGAGAACGGGATCTCCTTTGGTTGACGTGTCGACAAGAGATATTGCCGGTGATAACTTCAAGGATTTGGATGAAGAAAGCGATCCGCCTAAGAGCATTAACGGAACTGAAGGCAACTTGGGTGAACGTGCTTACGATACCGAAGATATTAACAGGAATGGTTCTTTTGATACCGACATTAGCTTTGTCCGTTATCGTATTGACCTTTCTAGCACGAATGTGGCTGAGTTTGAAGTTTTGAAAAATGGTTGGCGCAGGTGGCGTATTCCGCTGAACCAGTACGATACGATTGTTTCCCCGACGGGTAGCGGCTATAAGGAAATCTTGGCGGAATCCCAGTATACTCGTATGTGGTTGGGGCGCCTTGGTCCGGGCGTCTCCGAAGCGAAGGTTCAGGTGGTAAGCCTTGGCGTTTTGGGTAACGCCTGGGAAGAAACGACGGTTGCAGACCTTTACCGTACATCGACTAATGAAAATTCGCAGATTGTCGAAGTGAACGGTGTTGAAAGCCGTGTGACAGAATCGCTTGCAACGCACGATACAACGTACATCAAGGTTTCGACCATCAACAACCGCGAAAACGCAAAGACGTATTTTAAGTCTCCGAATACAGTGACGGAACGCGATGCCGATTCGAATGCTCCGCTCAAGGAAACTGCGCTTGTTTTGGAATACCATAACATGAGTCCGGGCCAAGAAGTGGGCGTAACGCGACTCTTCGAAACGGATACAAAGAACTTCTCGGCGTACAAGTCTTTGAAGATGGAAATCCATTATGAGAACGGTGCTGAATCGAATACGGATGCGGTTCCGATACGCTTTGCTTTGCAATTCGGTGAAGGTTCGATTGATGGCTCCAAGGATTATTACGAATGGAGTTTCCGCCCGAAGGATTTGGATAAGTCGTGCAAGCCGGAACGCGTGCAGGATTGCCATGAGCAGAACTGGATTGACAACGCTTTTGCCATGGATTTGTCTGATTTCTCGGACCTCAAGCGTGGACGCCATCCGCCATATCTCGAACCGGTTGTGAAAAAGCTGCCGGGTGATCGTGAAGAACAGCTTCGACTGGTCGGTAATCCGTCTATTACGAAGGTCGATTGGATGCGCTTTGTGATTATTGCTGACTCCTCGGCTTCGCCGACCGATCTTAAAGGAAAGTTCTGGATCAATGATTTGCGCCTTTCCGATATGGATACGGAATGGGGTTATGCCGCACGTGTGAATGGCCAGGTGAATTTTGCAGACTTCATTTCGCTTTCGGGTGCGGTACGTTATCAGGATGGCGACTTTGCAACGCTTTCGAATTCGGGACGTTCTCCGAAACCGGACTTGGCAACGGCGGCTTCCCAGCTCGATGTATCTGCGGACATTTCTATTGCGCTCAACAAGTTCTTGAACGATTCACTCGGATTCCATATCCCGATGTCGTTCAGTTACCATAGCTCTACGAAGCGCCCGTACATGAAACCTACGGATGACATGATTCTTAAGAAGAGCAGCTTTGTTGACCTTACGGGTGACATGTTCCAAGGCGATCTTGCTGTTGAATCGGAAAATGAAGAAAACAGGTTGAGAGATAACGCTGAATCGAAGGGCTATGAATCTTATGTGCAAGACTTGGGCTTTAGCGTAAGCTACCATAAGGATTACAAGGCTAGTGAAACAAAGCTCGGCGAATTCTTGTCGCAGGCATTCTTGGAACGTCCGGCATTCAGCTATTCTTACCACCAGTCTGAAGGACGTTCGACGACTTCTGCGGACTCCACCTACTCTTACCATACTTTGTTCGAGTACAAGTTGGGTACATTCAGCATGTTCAAGTTTAAGCCGTTCGAAGGCTTGGGCAAATACTCTTGGCTCAAGGAATTCTCGAAGACGGAATTTGAACCGTGGCCGCAAACATTCGACTTGACACTCTTTGACTTTAACTATGTGCGCTATGTGAACCAGACTCGCGATCCTGATTTTGTGGAACCGCAAGTGGACAAGGTTGTGACCTACACGGCTGAACTCAACCACAAGTTGAATTTACGTTGGAACATCCTTTCGTTCCTCTCGACAAACTACTCTATCAATATCCGTCGTGATATGTTTGGCGGTGGTGACCGCGAAGGCTTTGTCAAGGAAAACTTCTTTACCACGTCCGAAGGCGGCCTCTTTGCTAGCGGTTACATCTTTGACCATGATCATTCCGATCGAAAGGTCTATGTATCTCGCGACAGTCTCGTGATTATTCCGGTGGATACAATTGCAAAGACTGATGCCAATGGCAAGCCGCTCACGATTGATTTGCAGAACCCGGATTCTTACGAAATCCAGTACGATACGACGGCGTTCTACAAGGTCGATAGCGTTGGACATCGTGAATATGGCCGTGCTTATGGTATTCTCCGCAACGAACGTTCTAGAAATCAGCAATTCAGGATTAATTTCAATCCCAAGTTGATCCCGTTCATCCCGTTCAATATGCAGTTCTCTTCTGACTTTAACCAACAGAAGAGCATCCCGGATGATTTCAACTTTACGGATCCGTCGAACATTGAAAAGAACTACTGGACGATTTCGCAGACGAATCGTTTCGAATTTACGCCGTCTCTGAAAATTATTGAACTTGCCAACTTATTCGGGAAAGACAATGCCGTTTCGGGATTCTTTAACAAGCTCAAATGGCGCGAAGTCAAGTTCAACTGGAATGCAAGTACAAACACCATCGGTGAAAACTTTACGCTTGCTCAGTTGTACGAAGAACAGGGTGTGACTCCGTTCCAATATTATCTTTACGGCTTGGGCCTTGGCGATGGCCGCGGCGGTCGTGGATTGTGGAATATCATGACGGGTAACATGGGCCTCTCTAGCCGTGATGACTATACAGGTTTTGCCCAGTACAGGAACAAGAATGTGGATACGCTTGTGTATCAGGGTAGTTTCCGCAATTCTGTATCTCGTTCTTTGCAGATTTCTACGGGTCTCATTTTGCCGTTCTGGGATATTTCTTTGACGACCGACTTCCAGTGGAAGGAAGACTTCTCGCAGTCTCGTGAATATCCGCTATACATCGACACGACAACGACATTCCCGAAGTTTGGCATTGGCATAGCAATCCCAAATATCGCCCAGAAAGTTTCGTTCTTGAACAGTTTCCGCAGCGTGAGCTTGAACAGCCGTTTTGATTACAACCGAACAGTAACCAGCCGCCCGTTCCAGAGTGCTGAAGATTCCTGGGCTCGCGTTTGGAACTTTAACCCGCTTATTCGAATCACGTTCTTGACGCAAAACAACATGCGCATTGAAAACAATGTACGCATGAAGATCGAATCGACGAATCGCCGCCCGAAGGAAGAAGTGATTTCGAATCCGTGCTGGCCGAAGGAAGAGGAAAATTGCACCGATACTACTCGCTATTTCCTTGAAACCCCGTGGATGCCGACATGGCTCTACAACGACTTTGCGATTAACATTGGTGACGATTTCTCGATTTCGTATCCGCTCAAGCTCGACAAGGGATTCCAGCTTTGGAAATGGTACTTTAAGCTCAAGAACAATATCGACTTGAAGTTGACTGCCGGTTACGATTACAAGAAGACGATTCGTAAGGAATACAAGCCTGTTGAAGGCTATGATATGAAAAACAAGGAATCTGGTACGGATGGTGTCTTTGTGCGTTGGAATTATGATTCTGGCCTGGAACCGTTTGTGGCCTACAAGCCGAAACTTGAATTGAACTATCGTACAGTTCCATCGAGAACGCATGAATGGTTCATTCGCCCGAGTGCTTCGTACACATTCAACAAGATGGCTTCGCTCAGTTCGTACATCGAGTATAGACAGATTCATGAAAAGCTGGATGACGAAACGGCTCATATCCGCCAGATTCTCCAGTTCGAACTTGCATTGATGCTGAGATTTGACTAAGGCGGCGCAGCCGCTAGTTACTAGTTAATAGTTTGTAGTTACTAGAAAAAATCGAACTAAAAAACTAGTAACTTGGAACTAGTAACTTATTAGGTGGTTAATAGTGCTCAATATTGTATTTGGAGTAAAATAGGGAATGTCGAATGTAAAGGTGGTTGTAGGCATGAGCGGTGGCGTGGATTCGTCCGTTGCCGCACTCCTTTTGCAACAGCAGGGTTACGAAGTCGTGGGCGTGACGCTCCGCGTTTTGCCTGATGTCGCTCAAAAATCTGCGTTTGATGCCGAAAACGACTCGAGTGTAGTCCGTGCGAAGATGATTGCCGAAAGGCTTGGCATCGAGCATCATGTGGCCAATTGCTCCGATGCTTTTACAGGTGAAGTTTTAAAGCGCTGCCATGCCGATTTTTCTCATGCGCGGACGCCGAATCCGTGCTGCTATTGCAATCGCTTTATCAAGTTCGGCTGGATGATGGATTACGCGAAATCGCTGGGCGCTGACTTCTTGGCGACAGGGCATTACGTGCGCATCGAAGAAGTGGATGGCGTGCGCAGGCTTTTACGCGGTCGCGATCCGGGCAAGGACCAGAGTTATTTTTTGTTCTGGGTTCCGGATGAACGCCGCAACCACGTGCTTACGCCGCTTGGAACGTACGTGAAAAGCGAAGTCCGCGAAATCGCCGAACAGAACGGCTTTGTGAATGCGAAGACGGGTGACAGTCAGGATATTTGCTTTGACATTTATGGTTCGCAGTACACGGATTTTTTGCGTGAGCACTTTGGCGAGATGACTCGCCCGGGCCGCTTCGTGGATGAAAAGGGCAAGGTGTGGAATACGCACGATGGGTTCCATAAATACACGGTCGGGCAGCGCAAAGGCCTGGGCGTGGCGATTGGCGTGCCTGCGTTTGTGAAGCGTGTGGACCCGGAAACGGGCGACATTTTGGTGACGGGCGACAAGTCGTCGGTCTGCTTTGATCGCGTGGAAATGGTGAATTGCGAATGGCACGGCGGTGCGCGGGAGGTCGGGACGACGTTCCGCGCCGAAGGCATGGTGCGTTACCGCCAGCGGGCGGTGGGTTGCGAAGTGACTATTGTCGATACAAATAAGGCGGTCGCCGTTTTTGATGAACCGCTCTTTGCCGTGACTCCGGGCCAGTGTGCCGTCTTTTACGATGGCGACATGGTCCTCGGTGGCGGTCAGATTGTGTAAGATTTTGACTTTGATTTGTAAAATGTTTTTTTTTCGTGGTTTATTGATTGTTCTTTTGCTTGCTTTGTCCTCGTTTTTTCTTGGATGCGCTTCTACATCTGACATGAAGGTGCATGTGTCGGATTACAGGGACGATTACTCCATTTATTGCGATGGTGAACTGGCTTGCTCCCAAAGCAACGACTGCGTTGTTTCGGTGTCTTTAAAGAAAGATAAAGTTGAATTGGAAGCTCGCAAAAACGAGAGAATCTACGGGCGGTTGTCTGTGTATCGTGGCGAGGATTCGTATGAATTTCGCCCTTGGCTGTTGCATCACTGGCCGTTCTTTCTGTCTAGTACATCTAGAATTGATGCAAGTCTTTTTTTTGTTGGCGGAATGTTTGACGTTATGATTCTCCCTGTGGCTTTTGTAGAAGCCGTTGTTCCGAAAAAGGAATCGGGAAAATTTCCGGATGCAGTGGTCATTCCCATAGACTCTGGAAGGGTGAGCCCCTGGGATATGCCGATAAATTCTAAGTTTTAGGTTTTGCCGACGTCTTTGTTGCCGCTTTACTTCACAATCCCGACTTCGCTGAGTTTTACGAAACCGCGGATTTTTTCGCCGAGGCGGATTTCTGCAAAGTTCCCTTGTTCGCCGATGACTTCAAAGCTGGTGCCTTCGCTGAGCGTGTTGAGCGTCTGCGACTTGTCGCTGGGGGCGCTAGTCACGTCGGCACTTGAGGCGGTCACGACACCCGTGATGTCTGTTTCAAGCGTGTACATCTTGTAAAGTGCGCTTGCGCCAATAGTGCATAGAACAACGCTCATTGCAAATACAACGCCTGTGCAAATATTCTTGCCGCGGCTGCCGTTCACGAACCTGCGGGCGAGAATCACGAGTGCGATTGCCCAAAAGAGAACAAGCGAAATGTTCATTTGGCTTTTGAGCGAAATTGCGTGGTGCAAGTCCATGAGTCCCTGCAAAATCGGATTCTCTTCTTCGTCGCCTTCCTTGTCGCGGGTCTTGGTTTGGGCGAAGTTCAAGTTGTGCTGAATGTCGTCATCGCTGGGGTGCAAGCGGAGTGCCGATTTGTAGTAGAAAATCGCAAAGCCGAGTTTTCCGCTGCGGTAGTAGGCGTTGCCCAGATTGTAATAGAGGTCTGCATTGATAACACCTTCGTCAACGCAGGTGCGCCATTCGTCGATAGCGCGTTCAAAATCGTTTTCGTTGTATGCTTTGGTGCCGGCTTCGATGCCTGCGCATTTTTCAGCGGCAATGCTGGCTGTCGCCATGAGCAGTGCGGCTGCGATTGTCAAAAAAATTCTATTCAGTTTCATAAATCTTCCTTCTAATGCCATACCCGACTTGTTCGGGTTTTTCTTTTGCTGGAGATTCCCGCTTTCGCGGGAATGACAGCTTGTTTCGGGAATGACATGTTCAATGTTTTTATAGCTTCAGCGCCTCGCAAAGTTTTTCAACGTCAGCAAGCATTTGCGACTGTTCTTCGGTCGATGCGGTGACTGGCGCATAGCGTACGAAGGCGCACTTTTCAAGCCAACTGTCGATGGCGTTGATGGTCTCGTTCTTGACTCCGCGCTTCTCAAGTTCCTGTTTCATTTGCGGGCGGGTCATGCCCTTGAATTCGACGTTCGTCAAGTTGCTGAGGTAGTCGATAAGGCCGTTTTCGAGAGCTGCAAAGAATCCCTTGCCGTCACCATTCTTGAGGGCGGTGCGTGCGTTTGCGAATTTTTCCTTGAGGAGCTTGTTTGCCTTGCCCTTGCGGACGAGTGCCGTGTTGCTGTTGCGCTTGCGCTTGCGCGTGATGGCGAAGTTTGCAATCAGATAGAACGGAATTGCGGCGAGGAACAGAATCCAGAACAGTGCGTTCCTGTGGGGTGCTGCGGTTTCGGATTTGTCCGTAATCGGGTGGATAAAGCGGATGTCGCTGCCGAGGAATTCAATTTCCTGTTTTTGGACTGCCGGCGTGGAGGGGCCTGGGCCTGCGGAGACCGGAGCTTGGTAAACAGGTTCTGCAGGGGCGTCGCCCTTTTCAACTTCGATAGTCCACGGGCCTGCCGATGCTGTCTCGTATTTCTTTTTGGCTGGGTTGAACCAGGAATATGTAATGGCCGGGATTTCGAAGGTGCCTTTCTTTTTGGGGTAGAGGAACACCTTGATATCCTTCGAGGTAATGACTTTGTTGCCCTTGACTTTCTTGTTGATGCTGTTTTCGGGCGGTACAGAGCGGAAATCGTTAAAGTCGGGGAGTTTCGGGTCGGTAATTGTACCCGGAGTGCCGTCGCCCTTGATGTTAATCGCGAGTGTGAGCGCTTCGCCGACCTTCAAGTTTGTGCGGTCGAAGTTTGCGCTAAAGCTGTAGTTGCCGACCATGCCCGAGAAGTCTGCGGGCTTGCCTTCGGTCGGGAGGGGGAGAACGGTAATGTTTAGCGGCGCGGTTGCTGTTTCTGTTTCGATGGATTCCTGCTTTACGCTACGGCTTGAGAAAGACATGCCGCCCATTTGCTTCTTTTCTTCGACAACTTTGGGTTCGCCAAGTTTGGTGTACTTGAACTTGAAAGACGGAATTTCGAGCGAACCGCTCTTGGTCGGGCTGAGCCATGCAAATCGCGTGGTCGCTTTCATTTCGCGGCGAGTGCCTTCGACATGCTTGAATTCCATGTTTGAAAGGTCGTTGCGGTGGACGATGAAATCGTTGCCCGTGCTCATGTCGGTCGCTTGGAGGCCACCCTGGAAATGCTCGAAAGTGTGGAGGCTCAAGGTGACGCTGAACTGTTCACCTTCGTAAATGGACTTTTTGCTTGGGGTAAGGCTCACGGCGAGTGCATCGTCGTTGTAGGAACGCTGCACTTCGACCGATATCTTGTTGCTGACGACATTCGGTTCGCCGCCAATGTTCCAAGTCAATTTGCCAAGATCGAGCACACCTGTTTTTTTAGGGGCTTTCACCTTGAACGAATAGATGCGCGCTTTATACGCTCTTCCGCCACCGCCGAAAAACGAATTGAAAATATCGTCCATGTCCGGGCGCATGACTTGATCAGCGCTATCGAGCCCAAGGAACTTGAAGTTGTCGTGGGTTTCTAGATGGAGGGCGCCCCTGTTTTGCGGAAGCTCTTGCAAAGGGACGATAAATTGCAAATTGAATGTCTGACCGGCTTCGATGCGGTCTTTATCGAATTGGAGTGATGGCCTTGCGCCTACAAATGCTGTTAAACCGAGACATAAAAGCAAAATACGTTTCATGCCACATAATTTACCAAATTTTAACGAGCGAGATTGCAATATATTGGTGAAATCTCGGATTTGTTCGTGTCAATGGTGATGCCGTCCCCATACGCGGATCATGACAACGGTAAGAGCGGGATATTGTTATAAAAAGAGAAAGCAGAAAAACGTTGAGAGAATAAAGCGTTGGCCACAACCTTAAAAGGCGAACGCAGCGGGGCTGCTTGCAGCCCCATTGCTGAGCCGTAAGGTTGGCGCTTGCGCCAGGATGGGATTAAGTATGGGGCCCCGCCCGCATGCTTTTACATTTGCAAAACGCACGTTTCGAAAAATTTGCCCAAATTTATATTATTCACCCTTGAAACGTTAGTAAAATTTTGTTAATATTGGCGCCGTCAAAACAAGGAGTCTAAATGTACTGCATTCTCGCCGCCCTCTTGATCAAGAGCTTTAGAAAAAACTCTAAGCGTGCTTAATCGGGAAAAAAAGTTTATCTCTCTCTAACTACGATGCCACGGATTTTCCTGTGGCTTTGCTTGTTTTATAAGGGTTTCGGGCTGTTCTAGGTTGTCTAGGGGATTCTGTAATTTAGTCATGGACAATTTGTCTAAAAAGTCGCGAAAATATATACTTTTCCCCCTTGAAACGTTAGTAAAACTTTGTTAATATTGGCGCCGTCAAAAACAAGGAGTCTAAAACAATGTATTGCATTCTCGCTGCCCTCTTGATCAAAAGTTTTAAGAAATACTCTAAGCGTGCCTAATTTTTTAAAAGAAGATTAAGAAAACAGAAAATGGTCTCGGTTTCCCGAGCCTTTTTTTATTTGCTCGTATTTTAAAAGTTCCTTTTACAAAATTAGTGTTATATTTGAAACATGCGATATGGTGATTTAACTTCTTTTCAAACCGGCGTTGCCGTTCCTCTCTTTAGTCTTCACAGCAAGCACAGCATTGGCATTGGCGAATTCTTGGACTTGATTCCTTTTGCCCAGTGGTCTAAGTTCTGCGGATTTAATATCATTCAACTGCTGCCTGTAAACGATACGGGTTCTGAACCGAGCCCTTATAGCGCTCGCAGCGCATTTGCGTTGAACCCCGTCTTTATCAATGTGCAATCTGTTGAAGGAGCTTCTTCGTTCGAAGCTGAAATTGAAAAGGCTCGTGCACAGTTTGCCGATATTGAACGCGTGGATTACTACCGCATTACCACTTGGAAACGCGCGATCCTTCGCAAAATTTTTGATTCCCGTTACGATGTCCTCAAGGCTTCTAAAAAACTTCTTGCTTGGGTCGATCAGAATTCCTGGGTCAAGTCTTATTGCGTCTATTGCACGCTCAAAGCGCAGAATGGTGAGGCTAGCTGGAAGGACTGGAAAAAATTCCAGAATCCCTCCGCAGCCGATGTCGATAAACTTTGGATGAAAAATTACAGGGATGTGCTGTTCCAGGCTTGGATGCAGTACACCGCCGAAGGCCAGTTCACCGCTGCCGTGAACGAAGTCTCGAAGCTTGGGCTTCGCCTCAAGGGCGATGTGCCAATCCTCATCAACGAAGACAGTGCCGATGTTTGGTTTGACCGCAAGTATTTCTCGCTAGCCGATCGTGCAGGTGCACCTCCTGACATGTTCAGCTATGGTGGCCAAAACTGGGGATTCCCGACGTATCGTTGGGATGTTCTCGAAGCCGACGACTTTGGCTGGTGGCGCCGTCGCTTGGCTCAGGCTAGCAAGTTCTATCACGCTTACCGCATTGACCATGTGCTTGGATTCTTCCGTATTTGGGCTATCCCAGAACAGGAATCGACCGGCATTTTGGGCCGTTTCCAGCCGTCTATCCCGCTTACTTGGGATGTGCTCCGCAATGCGGGGTTCTGCCGCGAATCGCTGGAATATTTGCGCCGTCCGAATTTCTCCGTGGAACAGTTGCGTGAATTTATCGGTGACGAAACGGATAGACTTCTTTCGCTGTATTTTGAAAATTTGCAGGGAACGACCGACCGATTTGTTATTAAATCGGATCTGTTGTCCGAAAAAGCGATTCTTGCTTTGGATGAACCGCAAGAAGTCAAGGATTCCTTGCTTCGTGTTTATTGGAACCGCGTGTTTATCCCGACGGGTGATGAAAATACGTATTATCCGTATTGGTACTGGTACAACCAGCCGGTGCTCTTTACGCTCCCGCAGAATGAACAAGACAAACTACATGACTTGATTGGCCAGAACGAGCAGGCGCAAAATGCACTTTGGGAACAGAATGCAATGAAGCTTTTGTCTGTACTTGCTAGCGAAACGGATATGCTTGTTTGCGCCGAAGACCTTGGGGCCGTGCCACCGTGCGTACCGACCGTGCTCAAGAAACTCGACATCATGTCGTTGCGTATTGAACGCTGGGCGCGCAATTGGAATGTGCCGTATTCTCCATATTACAGCATGGAAGAATACCCGCGCCTTTCCGTTTGCACGACGAGTTGCCACGATACCTCGACTTTACGTGGACTTTGGGAAGAGTCAGATTTTGACAAGGGCTTCTATTGGTCTCATGCGGGCTTGCCGGGTGTTGCGCCTGAAAAGCTTACTCCGCCGGTGGTTCGCGATATCCTTTCGCATGTGTTTACGGCAAATAGTTTGTTCTGTATTCCGCCAATCCAGGATTACTTTGCACTTTCTGCTTCGCTTTCGAATTGCGATCCGAAGGAAGAACGTGTCAATATTCCGGGAACGGTTGGTGGCAAGAATTGGACTTATCGCACGCCGTGCAGTGTCGAGGACTTACTTGCAAACGCTGGCTTAATTGCCGAAATTGGCAAGCTTGTCGAAGAACGCAAGTCGCGTGCGTTGTGGAAGATATAATAGGTTGTTAGGTGACAGGAATTAGGTATTAGGTTTATAATCGCGGCAGAGCCGCCCTATAATAGATGCGTGAAACGCATGATATTTTTCCTAAAACCTATAGCCTAAAACCTATAACCTGATAGTTGTCAATTTCCAACTAAATTATGACTGCACCTGCTTGGGTTAAAGACGCTATTTTCTATCAGATTTTTCCGGACCGTTTTTGCCGTAGCGCAAAGTACAAAGCGGTCGGGAAGTTTGTGGATTGGGATACGCTCCCGACCCGTGAAAACATGTTCGGCGGGAACCTTGCAGGCATTTGCGAAAAGCTTGAGTACATTGCATCGCTGGGCGTGAACGCCATTTACCTTTGCCCGATTTTCAAGAGCAATTCCAACCACCGCTACCATACGGTCGATTACTTTGAGATTGACCCGGTCTTGGGAACGCTCAAGGATTTTGATAAACTCGTCAAGAAGGCGCACAAGCTTGGGCTTCGCGTGATTCTAGATGGCGTGTTCAATCATTGCTCGCGGGGATTTTTCCAGTTCAACAGCTTGATGGAACTCGGCAAGAACTCGCCGTACGTGGACTGGTTCCATGTGCATGGTTGGCCGCTCCATGCGTATTCGGGCAAGCCCAATTACGATTGCTGGTGGGGCTACCCCGCGCTCCCGAAGTTCAATACCGACAATCCCGATGTTCGCGAGTACCTTTTCTCGGTGGGCGAGTACTGGATGAAACGCGGTATTGACGGCTGGCGCCTCGATGTGCCGAATGAAATTGATGACGATAGCTTTTGGCAGGAATTCCGACGTCGCATTAAGGCGATTAACCCGGAGGCTTACATTGTCGGTGAAATTTGGGACGAGCCTTCGCGTTGGCTACAGGGCGACCAGTTCGATGGCGTGATGAATTATCCGCTACGTAAGGCTGTCTTGGCGTACCTCTTTGACGAAACGCCGATTGCGCTTGCCGAGTTTGCGAAGCGTTTGCGTGAAGCTTTCCCGGAAGGGCGCTTTGGTGTACCGATGAATTTGTTGGGAAGCCACGACACGATTCGCCTCGCATCGCTTCCGTGCAGTAATTTGCAGCGTGTGAAGCTTGCTTTGACGCTTTTGTTCTTTTTGCCGGGCGCACCGTGCATTTACTATGGCGACGAAATCGGCATGATTGGAGGGAAGGACCCCGATAATCGCAGGGCGTTCCCGTGGGATAAGCTATTAGAAGGGCAAAGCAAGCCTATTTATAATTACATAAGGGAATTAATCGAGCTCCGTAAAAATTCGCCGGTTCTGCGCGATGGGTCGCTTGAAATTTCGTACAACGTCAGACGGTTAGAGCTTGTCCGAACTCTAGGCAAAAAGAAAATGACGCTGTGCGTTACGAATGCAAGTCCAGATCCGACTTTTGAAATGAAATAAACAGTGGTGGTGCGGTCGGCACGTTGTGCCTTTGGGCACGCTTCGCTTTGCAAGGCTTAGGGCTATTCTAATTACAATAACCTCATGCCCCAACTCTCACGGTAAACAGGGTGATAAAATGAAAAATTAAAGATGAAAGTTCTATTCTTAATTCACTAACTACTAGCATTTCTTGTTACATTACGCCCATGCCCCATACCTCAAAGGGGCGCAAGCCCCGTGCCCATACCTTATACACTCCTTATCGCGAACAAGCCGGGCGTTGCGGGCTGGCGTCTGAAGCCCGCTCGAAGGGGTAGCGAGCAACATCGTGCGAGCGAGGGGGATTCTTCCCCCCCTTTTTCCACTCAATTCTCTCGTCTTTCGTCTTTGCACATGTGCTAAATGCTAGGCTCAATCATGTCAAAAAACAAGTTTTTTGCCGCGATATTCGCCTTACGCATTTATCGTCTTTCGTCTAAATTTCTATCTTTGTCCCGCAACTAGTATGTTTAATGCCTTTTAAGGGATTACAAATGAATAAACATAAATTCGGTCTTCGAGAACTTGTCATTCTCGCAGTCATCATTATTTCAGCCATTTCAGTATGGCCTTCTATCCAGGTTCACACCAAGAAGGGTGAAGTTAAAAAGACGTTCATCAAGGAAAATCCGAAGATGAAGTTCGTCAACTTCGGTTTGGATCTTGCTGGTGGTACGAGCATCACCCTCCAGATTGACCAGTCCGGCCTCAAGGAAGGCGACGATATCAAGGACATTCAGGCTCAGTCTCTCGAAATCATCCGTAACCGTGTTGACCAGTACGGTCTTTCTGAACCGCAGATTTCTCCGACCGGCGACGATCGTATTCTCGTTGAACTGGCTGGTGTGGATGACTCTACGGCAAAGTCGCTCGTGGGTTCTACGGCAAAGCTTGAATTCAAGATTCTCGCTGAATCTGAAAAGTTTACGCAGGTTGTAGGTCTTATCGACCAGTACCTCACCCGTCAGACGACTGACATTATCGCTGATTCTACGGTGAGCGATTCCGCAAAGGTTGATTCTGCCAAGAAGGCTCCGGAAGCTAAGGAAAAGGCTTTGTCTGACGAAGAACTTCTTGCTGGTGGCGTTGCCAAGACCGAAGAAAAGAAGGATTCCGCTGCTGCAGAAGCCGCTCCGGCAGACGTGGTCGGACAGTCCCTTTCTTCCTTCTTCCTCTCTTTCGGCAATGGCGGTTTCATTGCTGAAGAAAGCATCGAAAAGGTAAAGAAGCTCCTCGCCACTGAAGGTGTCCAGAAGCTCATCCCGCGCGATGTCGCTTTCGCTTTTGGTAGCGGTCTCGAAAAGCTCCGCCGCGATTCCAACATCAAGGCCAAGCGTCTTTACCTCCTCAAGCGCCGTGCAGAAATGGGCGGTGACGATATCACGGATGCTCGTCCGTACCGCGTAAGCGATGGTATGAGCGCTGGTGAAGTTGCCGTGAACCTCAAGTTCGGTGGCATTGGTCCTAAGAAGTTCTCTGCTGTGACTGCTGCAAACGTTGGCAAGCAGATGGCTATCGTTCTTGATAACCAGGTCATTTCCGCTCCGGTCATCCGCGACCGTATCCCGAACGGTGAAGCTCAGATTACGGGTCTTGACGACATGGCCGAAGCTAACCGCCTCGCTGTTGTTTTGAAGGCTGGCGCCCTCAAGGCTCCGATGCAGATTATCGAAAGCCGCAGCGTTGGTGCTACCCTCGGTGAAGAAAACATTGTCCAGGGCTTCGGTTCCGGTGCAATCGGCCTCTTGCTCTGCTTGGTGTTCATGGTCGCTTACTACCGTCTCGGTGGTTTCATTGCAAGTATCGGCGTGGTTGTGAACGCTCTTGTGACTGCCGCTGTGATGTCTGTGTTCAACGCAACGCTTACTCTCCCGGGTATTGCTGGTTTCATCCTCGTTGTCGGTATGTCTCTCGACGCCAACGTGATTATTTTCGAACGTATCCGTGAAGAACTCAAGAACGGCCTCACTGCTCGTGCTGCTGTGGCTAAGGGTTATGAACGTGCATTCAGCGCCATCTTGGACTCCAACTTGACGACCGTTTTGACGGGTCTTATTTTGTACAAAATCGGTACGGGTTCTGTTAAGGGTTTCGGTCTTACGCTTACGATCGGTATCCTCACTTCTCTCTTCTGCGCTATCACGATTTCCCGTGCAATTCTCGATTGGAGACTTGCTAAGCGCGACAGAACGACGCTCTCTATCGGTTCTGGCTTCAAGGCTTTGAACAATGCTAACCTTCAGATTATGAAGAACCGTGGCAAGTTCAAGGTTCTCTCCTGGATTCTCATTATTGCAAGTATCGCATGCATTGCTGTGAAGGGCTTTGACTTCAGCATCGACTTCACGGGTGGTCAGGTCTATACAATCCAGTATCAGGATGACGTCAAGCACGAAACCGACTTGAACAGGGCTTTGAGCAAGGCTGGTATCCAGGGTGCTCGCGTCCGTTCTCTTGGTGGTACGTCTGCTAACTCTTACCAGGTTAGCGTTCGCGGTGATGACGCTTCCTTTGAACTTGCTATGGCTAAGGCTTTCGAAGCCGCTAACCAGAAGTGCGAAATTGTGGCTAAGGACACTGTGGGTCCGACCATCGGTAAGGAACTCCGCTTCAACGCTATCTTGTCTGTGATTCTCGCATGGCTCGGCATCGCTCTCTACGTGTGGTTCCGATTCGGTAAACTCGGCCTTGGCTTCGGTGTTGCTGCAGTGCTTGGCCTTATTCACGATACCATCATTACGCTCGGCTTTATCTCCGCATTCAGCCTTTCTTTCGATGGTGCCTTGATTGCATCGCTCCTCACGATGATTGGTTACTCTGTCAACGATACCATCGTGAACTTCGACCGTATCCGTGAAAATACCGCTCTCTTCGGTTCTGCAAAGTACGAACAGACTGTCAATAGCTCTTTGAACCAGTGCTTCAGCCGTACGGTGATTACCTCCCTCACGACGCTTTTCGTTTGCGTGGTGCTTGCTGTTAAGGGTGGTTCTTCTATCCGCGACTTCGGTCTCGTTCAGTGCTTCGGTATCCTTATCGGTACTTACTCTTCTGTGTGCGTCTGCTCTCCGATCGTTCTCTGGTGGAGCAAGAAGTTCAAGAAGGGTGTGTAATTAGACTATAGAACGGGCCTTCGGCCCTATAGACTAAAGACGAAAGAGAAATTGCCCCGGCTAAGCCGGGGCTTTTCTGTTGCTATTATCATCTTTTTTTAATAGAATTTTTTCATCTTTCGTCTTTCGTCTTTCGTCTAATTTTCTATATTGACTCCGTTCGATAAAGGGGGCGCTTATGCTCAAGTATTACAAGATCGAATCCGGTCGTCTCTCTGTAGCTCCGAGCGAGGAAGCTGCTGATATTGTCATGATGGGTTCATTGAGCCAGGAGCAGCGTAGCGTCCTTGTCAAAGAATATGAAATTACCGAACATACGATTGCCTCTGCATTCGACTCTGACGAACTTTCCCGTATCGAATACGATGATGATTTTACGACCATCGTGTTTAAGAAACCCAAGAATTATTCTGCTGCCGATAATTTCCAGTTTCGTGTAGAATCTTTTGGCATATTCATTTTCAAGGACTGGGTGCTTTTGCTTACGGACAGCGATATCCCGGTGATGGACGATCGCAAGTTCTCGAAGATTGATAGTCTGAATACGTTTGTGCTCCGCGTCTTGAGCTTTGCGATTGCGCACTTCAATGAACACTTGAAGATTATCAACCGCATCAACGACGACTTGGAACTTCGCCTCAATACATCGATGGAAAACAAGTATTTGCTTTCGATGTTTAGCTTGAACAAGGGCTTGATTTACTACGTGAGCGCCTTGAACAGTAACGATACGCTATTGCGCAAGCTCCAGCTAGGCCGTAGCCTCAACTGGACCGAAGCTGAACGTGAACTTCTCGAAGATATCCAGATTGAAAACGGACAGAGCCTGCAACAGGCTAACATTTACGCCAACATTTTGACATCCATGATGGATGCGCGTGCAAGCGTTATTAATAACAACGTGAACCAACTCATGAAGAACCTCACTATCGTGACGATTTCTATATCGCTCCCGACGTTCTTCGCAAGCTTGTTCGGTATGAACGTGAAGCTCCCGTTTGGCATGAACGGCGATGCGACCGTCGGCTCCCCGGTGGCGTTCTGGATTATCATCGCCATTTGCTTCCTTTCTGTGTTTGTCTTCCTTGCTGTTTGGATGCGCAAAAAGTAATTCAGAATTCGGATTTAGGAATTTGGAATTTGGAATTAAAAACGCGACCGTCTTGGCCGCGTTTTTCGTTTAAAAGGAAATGTTAAGTCCGTCGTCGGTAAGCGGCGGATTTCTATGCTTACTTTAGGATTGGCGTTCTTGCTATGCTTCTCTTGACGAATGCCAAAACGCATTTTTCCCAGTCGGAGCGCGTCATGGCGTATGCGAACCTGCTGCGGATTTCTTCGTGACCGAAGGCGACGCGTTCGCCGGACTGATTGTAGATAGCGTAGTCTGCATAAATCCAGAGACCTTTTTCAACAATCGTTTCGCCTGCGAATGCCATGCTGTTTTGTCCCGGATTTACGTTTGCGCCAAATGCAGCACCTGAAGAATAATAGGCTTGATTGGCGTGAGCATCTTCTCTGCGGCTAAAGATGACGTTAGAAATAGCCAAATAATAGCCGTTGCCCTGTTCCATGGAGGCTGGCTTCGGGGTCTTGAATTCAGTAGAGTCCACATGGTCTGTTTCGATAATCATGGATGCGGAATCGACCTTTTGATAGTCCAAAGCAATGGCTCCCTTGATGTACAATTCGTAATCCTTCTTGAGTTCCTGCTTGAACCATTCACCAAAGTTGTTTGCATATTCTTCGATGTCGTCCTTAAGGTCATCCTGGTTTTCTACAACAGGTTCCGTGAAGACGACAGTGAGCTTTGTCGGCTTTTCGGTCCATGTTTGTGCAACCGAAAACGTGGGGGCTTTGCTGGCGCAATCTGCAAAAAGCAATGTGGCTGCTGCAAGTAAAATTCCTTTGACTTTCATTCCATTTTCTCCTTTTTCGATAATTATTTTCGTGCCTTAAATATAAACAAAAACGCGACAACTTGCCGCGCTTTTTTATGTGACCGGAACCTTTGTGGTGAACCACTCTGGATGACGCCTTTAGGTTCTGCCTACAGCCTGCTTCCTACTGTCTACTGCGGCTCCGCCGCTTAGTTCCCGCGTTCCGACATGCTGGAGAACATGGCTACAATTTCTTCGGTGAAATTGCTCTTGGGAAATTTATCAGCGATAGCGAGCGCCTGCTCCAAGTGCTCCTGCGCTTCGGCTTTTGCCTTGGCAAAGCTTTTTTTAGCCATCAGACGGTCTTGGATTTTTTCCGGGACGCCTTCTTCGGAAGCCTTTGCGATAAAGCCTTCCATTTCCATGCGTTCTTCGGCAGAGCAATCTTCGAAATAGTAAAGCAACGGGAGCGTGATAAGCCCATTCGAAAGGTCCGTAAACTTGGCCTTGTCCATGTTCACGGAACCGTATCCGTAATCGAGCAGGTCATCGATAATTTGGAAGGCGATTCCAAAATGCGTTCCCATCTTGGCGCATTCGTCAACCATTGTCTGGTCAAAGCCTGCCATGATGCCACCGAGGCGAGCTGCGGCGTCGATGAGCGCAGCTGTTTTTCCATCGATGATTTCGTTGTAGGCTTTGCGCGAAAGGCCCATGTCTCCGCAATGATCGAGTTCCATGATTTCACCGATAATCAACTTATCGGCTGCATCAGAAATAATCAGCGGCACGTTACGGACTTCTTCGTCGATGACACAACGCATGGACTGCGAAAGCACATAGTCGCCAATAAGCACGGCGACTTGCGTGCCCCATTCGCGGTGGGCGGTCTTTTGTCCGCGGCGAACGTCTGTGCCATCAATGATATCATCGTGGACGAGGCTGGCGAGGTGTAATAGCTCTATAGCTGCGCAGGCATGCGCCACGCGGTCAATGTTTGGCTTTTGCGTTCCGCAGTTCGCGAGTAGGCAAAGGAGCGTTGAGCGGATGCGTTTACCCTTGCGACTAAACAACGTCATAAGGCGGTCAGAAATCCCGGCGGGGGCGTTCTTTGCCACCTGCATAATGACTTGTTCCGTCTGATTCAGTTCCGTCTTTACCAAGTCACGTGCTTGAGATAAAACGGCTTTGAAGTCGGCTTTCGTCGGACTCATTTAAATATCCAAATCGTTCAAGACTTTATATGCGTTTGTTTCGATGAACTTGCGGCGCGGTTCCACGTCTTCGCCCATGAGCATGCTGAAAATCTGGTCGGCAAGCACACTGTCTTCCACATGGCACTGCTTGAGGAATCGGGTCTTCGGATCCATGGTCGTTTCGTTCAACTGTTCCGGCGACATTTCGCCCAAACCTTTGAATCGAGTAATCGTGACGTTCTTCTTGTCTTCGACTTCCGCCATGACCTTGTCTTTTTCGTTTTCGTCGAACAAGTAACGTTCCTTCTGTCCAATCTTCAGCTTGTACAGAGGCGGCATGGCAAGGAAAATATGCCCCGCATCAATCAACGGACGCATGTAGCGGAAGAAGAACGTGAGCAAAAGCGTCTGGATGTGTGAGCCGTCCACATCAGCATCGGTCATGATGATAATCTTATTGTAACGGAGCTTTTCAATTTTGAATTCCGTTCCGATACCTGTTCCGATGGCGTTCACCAAGTTCTGAATTTCTTCGGTGTCGAGCACGCGGTGGAGGCTTGCCTTTTCGACGTTCAAAATTTTACCGCGGAGAGGGAGAATCGCCTGGAATTCACGGCTACGACCCATCTTTGCAGAACCACCTGCAGAGTCACCTTCCACGATGAACATTTCGCATTCCTTCGGGTCGCGACTAGAGCAGTCGGCGAGCTTGCCCGGGAGGCCGCCGCTTTCAAGAACGTTTTTACGGCGGGCGAGTGTACGTGCGCGGTGGGCTGCTTCACGAGCCACGGCGGCGTTATAAACTTTGTCCAAGATAATCTTGACGGCTGCCGGATTTTCCTGGAAGTATTCTTCGAGCTTGGCGCCGAATGCCGATGCCACATAGCCTGCAATTTCGGAGTTGCCGAGCTTGCGCTTGGTCTGACCTTCGAACTGCGGCTGCGAAACCTTGATCGCGATAACGGCGGTAAGACCTTCACGAATGTCGTCAGAAGTAATCTGCACTTCTTTCTTGCCCTTCGGCATGTCTTGTGCAAACTTGCTGATGACGCGCGTGAGAGCCGTTTTGAAGCCCGTCACATGTGTACCGCCATCGTACGTGTTTACGTTATTGACGAAGCTGAAGAAGTTTTCCTGATAGCCGTCGTTGTACCACATGGCGACTTCCAAGGGATATTGACCATCCGGGAGCAACAAGTGGATCGGTTCATTGAAGAGCGGTGTGCGGTGTTCATCGACATAGCGCACAAATTCAGAAACACCACCGGGGAAGCAGAACGTATCGGTCTGCTTGTGTTCTGGATCGCGTTCGTCCGTGAGCGTCAAGCGCAGCCCGCTCATGAGGAAGGCGAGTTCACGGAAACGCGTGGCGAGCGTGTCATAGACGTAAACGGTTTCCGAGAAAATCGTATCGTCTGGATAAAATTCTACAGAAGTTCCTGTTGTTCCGTCTGATGGTCCAATATCAACTTGTGGACCGGTTGGAATTCCACGAGCAAATTCTTGACGGACAACTCTGCCGTTGCGTCGAACCGTAACGATAAGCTTGTTTGAAAGTGCGTTCACGCAGCTCACGCCCACGCCATGAAGACCGGCAGAAACCTTGTATGAACTGTTGTTGAATTTACCACCGGCGTGGAGCTTTGTCATCACGACCTGGATGGTGCCCACTTTTTCCTTCGGGTGGATGTCCGTCGGAATGCCACGACCGTTGTCGGTGACGCGGATGCCGTTACCAGGCAAAATGGAAATTTCGATATGGTTGCAGAAACCCGCCAAAGCTTCATCTACGGAGTTGTCGACCACTTCCCAAACGAGGTGATGTAAACCGCGGATATCGGTGGAACCAATGTACATTGCAGGGCGGACACGAACTGCTTCTAGACCTTCGAGAACGGTGATACTTGAACCGCTATAATCTGCTTCCGCCTTCTTTACTTCTTCTGTTTCTTCTGCCATAATTCCTCTATTAAACCCCTCTTAGATAAACCGTATTCCTTGAATAAACGGCTTTCTTAAAAGGGTATTGCACTTAGCAATAATAGCTTTTTTTTGGAGGTTCATTTCGAACTTTAACGCCGAATTAGCGACCTTAAGGACCAATATATTTTTGTCGATTTTTTCGGGCTTTACGTGGTCTATTAAGAGGGGGCCAACCACCTCTGAAAATCGCTCCGAAATGGTCTTGAAATTGATATCTTCGGTGATGTGATTCTTTGAAAGAACTTGCTCCAAAAGGACTTGAATGTCCTGAAGTTTGTTCCCTGTATAACTCTTGTTGCTTGTGCGTTTTGTTTCGAACATTTGTACAAATTCATCGCATTAAACAAGCAACAGTTTAGAGAGCGTAAACCCGCCAATCAAGATGCTTGTCATGCCGGCAACGACTGTTGCCTTGGTGCTTTTTCCAACGCCTTCTGCACCGCTATGGGTAAAGAATCCGAAGAAACAAGCGTAACTCGAAATGAAAAATCCGTAAAGAGTTGCCTTGATTAAACCCACGATCAAGTCCCAGTTCTGGTAGAACATGCGTACTCCGTAAAAGAACACCGAGAACGAAACTTCCTTGTACAAGTGTGCGACTTCGTAACCACCGACAATGCCGATGAAAATGCTCAAAATTGTCAATACCGGAAGCATGATAACCGTTGCGATGAGTCTTGGTGCAAGTAAGTATTTATAGGGATTGAGGCCTAATACTTTGTATGCGTCAAGCTGCTCTGTGACAGCCATCGTTCCAAGCTCCGAGCACATCGAAGCGCCAATTCGCCCGGCGAGAACCATTGCGGTAAGAATCGGGCAAAGTTCCACCATCACGGATTTACCAACGGCCATGCCCACGAACATCATGGGAATCATGTCGCCGAACTGGTAGGCTAGCTGCCACGACATGATAGCGCCTGTCGCAAGCGATGCCGCGAACACCACGGGAATACTCGTGATGCCCACATGGTACATCTGTTCGACTGTTGTGTGCAAATTGGTGAAGGCTCCGGGAATGTTCTTGAACAATTCCCAGATGAACGCAAGGTAACCCACAACCTTGTTCAGGAAACGTCTTACTGCGCGTCCAAGGCCTTCGGCCATTTTGTTCATTAACGATATCAAATTGAACCGTTACTTCTTGACTTTAGCAGTGGCTTTTTTTGTTTTCGGCGGAGCGCTAATCGACTTCTTGAAGAGCTGCATGTCGCTTAAGTACTTGATGGCTTCGTTCAACTGCTTGTCGCGCTTGAGCGAGAAGGCTGTGCTGACGGAGTCATTTACGAATGCAGTGAGGAGTTCACGCTTGATGCCGTCTTTGATGTAGTCCTTGTTGGCTTCGAACTGGGCATCGCGGTTGTCTTCAAGAGCCTTGCGCATTTCGCTGATACGCTTGACCAAATTTGTGTCCGAAATAGTCTTTGCGCTGTCGCCCATGTAGTTCTGTTCGCGGATGATGCTTTTTTCAAGCTGATCCACGCCGACGAGAGCGTTGCTCTTGACTTTCATGAAGTTTGTGTCTTTCTTGCAGTATGCCTTGAACTGCGTGAAGAGCGAATCTGGTACAACCCATTCTGGGGTCACCTTGACGCCAGCCTTTTCAAGGCTCGGACGGATCTTCACGGCGAACTTGAAGTACATGGCCATGCGTTCCTGTACTTGGACGACCCAAGGCATCGGATCGAGTTCCACATCGACGTCCGGCGTAATGCCGCCGCCGCCAAACATCATGCGGCCATTGTTCGTGTAAAATGTGTCACGCTTTGCTGTATCGGCCTTTACAGAATCAGTCTTTGCTGTTTCGGTTTCTTCAGTTTCATCGTCTTCTTCTTCCTGGAGCTTCAGGCCCTTGATGCCGTTTTCAGGCTTGTTGATGCAACGGCCGAAGGGGAGGTAATAGAAAGCTGTCGTGAGCTTGAGTGCGTTACCGGCGTTATCAAGCGGGAAAATCGTTTGCACGGAACCTTTACCGAACGAAGTCTTACCGACGATGAGAGCGCGGTCCCAGTCCTGGAGTGCGCCGGAAACAATTTCTGCGGCACTGGCAGAGCCCTGGTTCACGAGCACGACCATCGGCACATCTGGCTTGAGCATCGGGTTTCTGCGGGAAGCGCTTTCGGTTTTCTGAGTGCGTCCGCGAGTGCTAACGATAACGTTACCCGGCTTCAAGAAGAGTTCGCTGATTTCGATAGCTTGGTTCAAAAGTCCACCTGGATTGTAGCGCATGTCCAGGATGAGCTTTTTCATGCCCTGCTTCTGGAGACCGCGGATTGCGTTTTCGACATCGCTTGTGGTCTTGTCGCTAAAGGTGGCGAGCTTGATATAGCCGATTTCCGGTGTGACCATGCCGTAGTAAGGAACGGCGTGCACGATAATTTCGGCTCTCGTGATGGTGAAGTCCATGAGGTCGGGAACGCCTTCACGTTCAATTGCAACGGTCACGTCTGTACCGATTTTGCCGCGCAACTTGTTCACGGCGTCGTCGAGTGACATGCCCTTTGTTTCTTTGCCGTCGATTTTACGGATGCGGTCGCCAGCGCGGATACCGAGCTTGAAAGCCGGTGTGCCGGAGAGCGGTGAAATAACAGTAAGGATATTGTCGCGGAGGCTAATGGTAATGCCCACGCCACCGAACTTGCCTTCCATGGAAACGCGCAAGCTTTCGTAGTCCTTGGGGGCGAAAACCGTCGTGTGCGGGTCCAAAATGTTTCTGATACCGTTGATGGCGGCGTCAGTCAGTTCTGTCGGGTTTACGTTTTCAACGTATTTGCGGTTGACTTCGGAAAGAACCTTGTTCAATCGTGAAACTTCGTCGTAAAAATCTCCAGGAGGAGTTTTCTTGTCGGTTGCTGCGTTCGCGATGCAAAGCGCGGACAGCGTAGCCATAAATACAGAGCGGATACTAAAAAATTTGAACATCATGCGTTAAAAATACAATTTCCTATAAAAAATCACCACCTTATAAGAAAAAACCGACTATAAAAGTCGGTTTTTTTTACGAAAGGAGAGAGTATGAAATATGATAGGAGCAAAAAGTTGTGTTATGCAGCTTCGCAGAGGAGGCGTTCGACTTCGGCATCGCGGAGCTTGTTCAAAGCGTTTTCCTTGAGCTGGCGGACGCGTTCCTTGGAGAGCCCCACCATCGGAGCGATTTCCTTCAAGTTCAAGTCGGAATCCATCTTGAATCCGTAATAGAGCTTGATGATTTCTTTTTCTTGGTTGGAGAGGTTCTTGTCCATGACTTTGTTGAACACTTCTGCGCGGTTGTTGTCATCGGCGAGTTCGTCGGTGCGGCTCTGTGCGTCAGAAATGGTATCACCAAGCGTTGCATCGCCATCTTCGTTGACAGGAGCGTCGAGGGAAGATGCTGTAGCGCCCATCATCAAGATCTTTTCAATTTCGTTAGCCTTGTACTTAGAAAGGCCTTCGAGATTCTGGGTGCTGATGGTGAACGTGCCGCCAATCACTTGGTGCATGTCCTTTGCGTGACGAGCGAAGCGACGCAACATCAATTCCTTTTCTGCGCTGATGCGGATCATGCGACCCTTTTCGGCGAGAGCGCGGGTGATGTTCTGGCGAATCCACCACACGGCGTAGCTGATAAACTTGATATTCTGAGAGCGGTCAAAACGACGAGCGGCTTCGATGAGTCCCATGTTACCTTCGTTGATGAGTTCCATGATGTCGAGACCACGGCCCTTGTAAAGGTTTGCGATGTTGACGACGAAACGCAAGTTTGCGTTGACCAACATATCCAAGGCTGCTTTGCTGCCTTCGGCGGACTTCTGGAGCAATACCGTTTCCTGTTCTCTTGTCAACAATGGGTAACGGGAAATGTCGTTCAGGTATTGCATGTAAATGTCTTTTTGATCTCGATTGTTAAGGTTTTTCATGGTGACCTCCTCATTTTTACATCATCAAATTTACCTCCACTTTTGATTGCTTGTGTCATTACTTAGAATGCTGCGTGCAAAAGTTAAATTGAGTTTTTGTTAAAAAAAAACGTGATTTCTGTCATGAAATTGTCATGATGGGCAAAATAGGTTGGTTTTTGACTAAATTTTTTAGTATGAATGACAATCGCTCTACATTTTGTAATGAAAAAAGTGCTGGCTTTATCCAGAAAATGCGAAACTTCCTCTCGGTCTTGCAAGAGATGGACTTTGAACGTAATGAAGAAAAGGTTCGTAAGATTCTGGAGGACGACCGTGAATTTATTCGGTTCCCGATTCCCATTTTTTTGCCGGCGCTCCTTATTTGGCTGTTTATGCTTCTGTTCCCGCTGGTGTTTATCATGGACCCCTCAAACGCCTCTAGCGTCAATTTAAATGGTCTCCTTACCTTCTATTTTCCGTTATTTTGTACATTGCTTATCTTTATGCTGAACCAGAGGTACTTGGTCCCGCTTTGTATCTTTAAAAAACGTTACGGCTTGTATTTCCTTAGCAACTCGGTCTTGGTATTTGCTACGCTGTTCTTGCGTGAAGTGATGTTGTTTGTGATGGAACGGACTCCGGACGATGGCGTCTCTTATTTTTTTGATGCTTATTGCTTTTCTTCGCTTAAGGGTCATTTTAGCTTTGGTACTGTGGCAACTTTTGTAATGCTGGTGAGCCTAGTTTGTCTGATTTGCGTCTTTTACCACCTGACGCTTCGTCAGATTATGCGAGCTTTTATTTTGCGTGAGCAAAAACGCATGGGCCTCCAGTATGAACTGGATTTTTTGAAGAATCAGTTGAGTCCGCATTTTCTCTTTAATACGTTGAACAACATTTCTGCTTTAATCCAGATTGATCCGAAACGCGCTGAAAGTTCCATGAATAAGCTTTCGCAACTTTTGAGAATGATGCTGTATCAGGTTAAGGATAAATATATTGCCTTGCAAGAGGACGTCGATATCTTGCAAAAGTATGCCGACTTGGAAAAACTTCGCCTCGATGAAAGTTTTGATTTTGTGTTTAACGTAAAACTTGAAAATCCGAACGTGATGATAGAACCTTTGCTGATGATGCCTTTGATGGAAAATGCTATGAAGCATTGCGTGAATCCGAACGGCAAAAGTTTTGCACATGTTTCAATCACGCAGAAGGATAGTGAAGTACATTTCCACTCCGAGAATTCGAATTTCCCGAGAAAGTCGGGGCGTAAAAATGGTGGGCTTGGCCTTGCTACTTTTGAAAAACGATTAGATTTAATTTATTCGGGCTCTTATGAGTATTCTGTGAATATTGTCGATGAAGTTTATATCAGTGATTTGATAATTCACCTGAAAAAAGAAAATTCGTAAAAAATTAAATAACCCCTTTACACATTAAAAAAAATATTGTAGTTTAATATCCGCTTCGATTTTGTTCGAGGCGGTTCCTTTTATTGTTACTTACATTTTTTTCTTATATCGTTCCTTTTATAATTATGGCTGAATAAGCCTTTTATCTAAAATCAAAATAAGGGAAATCCTATGATTAATAGGATGTTTAAGGGCGTTGCCTTGTGTGGTGCCTTGTGGGCACTCAATGGCTTTGCCGAGGAATGTAAGGGCGTCGTGCTGTATTCAGACGGTAACGACAATGGTCAAATGATTGAAACGGGGAGATCATTCCCCGAACTGCCGGAATGGAAGGCTAATTGGGGAAACTTAGGCAACATGGTTCCTCCGTATATCCGTTTGTCTGGCATAAAAAATGTGCAAGGCGATTGGAAAGGGTTGCTTTCGTTTTCGCAACTTCCTCTGCATGTTGATGGAGGCGTGCTTCGAATAAAAGTGCGGTCTACGCAAAATGCAAAGTTTGGTATTTGGCTAAAGGGAACAACATCGGAAAGTGGAGCGTATTATGCAGAATTGACTGCGAATAAAAACCATTCATTGAAAATACCTCTTGCAACTTTGGGCGTGACAGGAACTTTCGATGTTGTGAATGTGGGGGTGGGGCTTTTCCAAGTTCCGCAATATCAGTACACAACGCTTTTTATAGATGATATTGAATTTAGTTGTGCGAAAAATCATGCGAGTGTGGAATCGTCTTCATCGGTTGCTTGGGATAATGAAGATGAAACTCCTTGGAAATATGAATTTTCTAATGCGGATGCTAGTTCTCCGTCTCGCGAAGCGCGGTTGTTGCCTGCTTTGGAATCGGAGTATAGTGCAGTGTATTCTCCACAAGAGAGAGCTTTGCTTATTTCGAAGACTGGTGCTGATTTTCTTGTGAGCGGATTGGAACATTTGAAAATCGTGAATAGTATTAGTGCTACTGAAATGACTGCTAAAAAGTCGCGTTTGACGTGGTACGATAATTTATACTCCGTTGTGCGCAACCGACTTCGGGAAAATGTGGTGGCAAATCCCAAACAGCTCTATTTTGAGGCTGAGGCTATTGCTGCAAATTCAGATTATACAGTGATTCCGTTACTTGTTGCTGATTTGGATTATGCGTATGGCATGTGTGCCAATTCAACTTGCGATTCGAATCAAATTTTTAACGCTCATTTGCTCACGGCAGGGATTCCGACTTCATTTGTGAGAGGTTCTAAAGTTAGCTTAGTGCTTGATCCGTACTTTATAGTTACAAAACAAAGGGCGTTGCCGACGATTTCAGTTTGTGTTTCTGGCTCGTGCAGATCGATTCAGTCTAATGGACGGTTGGAACTTGAATTCCCGTCGTCAGGATTACAGACGATTGTCGTCAAAATGAAAAACGGAGACCGTAGTGTTGAACAGAAACTCTTTGTGGAGGTGAAATGATGATGCGTTATTTATGGTTTGCTCTTGTAGCTTTTTTTGCATCGAATGTTGTGGCGGCGCATAAAGACTATACGTTTTTCCTTGATAGTAAAGATCGACTTTGCGTAAATGCAAGTAAGTCTCTTGGGGTTTTAACGGGACTTGATGGTGCAGGAACAACGTGTGTGGGGGTTGCTCCATCGGTGAGTATTCGCATTATAGATGCGCCTGAAGATGAAAACTCGCAAACGGGGATTTATTTGGAGCGGCCCTTCTTTGTTATTGACGGGATAGACTTGAATCCTGTTGAAAAGAAAACTTTGACGGATTTGGAAGGTGAGGTTCAACAAGTTGGGCTTCCAATGATGCTAAAGAATCTTGGATATACGCCTATTCTTGTGCAGTTTACAGAGACTGTACGAATGTCACTTCAAGAAAACTCAAAAGTTTTGTATAAACTCTTTTCGTTTTTGAACTATAATAAACTTATTCCGTTTCCAGGAGCAAAAGAAGATGGCTTTGTCGTTATGGGGATAAGCCAGGGTGGTGTTATTGGGCGCTATGGTGCTTACCTGTACGATACGCATCGCAGTGATTCGGATGCCCCGATTCGGTTGTTTGCATCTTTGGATTCGCCGCATCAGGGGGCTGTAATGCCGATGGGCCTCTTTAATACGGTCGCGTTCTGGAGTAATAAGGGCGGTTCTTCTGCTGCGGAGATGTTTAAGGACTTGCTGCTGGCAAAAGGAGCTGCGGATCTTTTGGTCTATGAAAATAAATGTGAAAAATCTTGCACGTCGGAAGCGAATACTCGAGGTAGATTCCTTTATGACGATTATCGTTATGCGGCTGAATACAAGAAGTTCCCCACGGTGCTTGTTGCGCAAGGGCAGTTGAAAGGTCGTGATCCTGTACACAAGAATGATTATTATCATTTGGAGCGCCATGCAGAAAAGGGACCTTTTACATTGGGTTCGGCTGTGAGCCATATGCAATATTCGAATAATAATGGAACTGTTGCTCATAATCGTAAAAAGGAAACGACTGATGATGCTGATTTAGAAGATTATGTGGGAACGTCCCGTTATGATTTTATTCAGGGCTCTACGTATCCGTTTGCTGCTACGATTTATCAATCTCTTCGTCAGGGATTTTATGATGCGATGCCTAATGGCATGACTTATGAAGTGCTCTTTTGGGATGTTGATATCAATACATCGTGGGGGCGGGATGAATTAGTTCAGGACCGCAGTACATTTATCCCGACGGCAAGTGCCATGGATATGAAATGCAATGGGGATTTGGCGATTCGCTCGGATTGCGGTTTTACGCAATCTTATGTTGGATTCCCGTTTGAAAATCCTGGAGCGAAAAGTACGGCTACAGCGGCGTTTGCTGTGGATCCGACGCATCCGCGTTATGCCGAATCGATTAGTGGTCGCCATATTGAAATGCCTTTTGAAAATGATACCTTGAATTCGCTTGTTTTGAGCGGCATGCAAGTGGATATGTGGCGTATTTTATGTGAGGTGGCAAAATACGACTACGATTATAGTTTAGGACAGTTCAGAAATCCCAAGCTAATCGGGTATTTTTCGCCAGATACGAAGTGTATGGATGTTGACAAAATGCCTGATATTATTCGCAATGCAGGAGCGGTTCTGGCAATTCCGTTTGCGTATGCTCGCTATGATTATAATGCGACTGCGACGGAAAAAAGTACTGATGTGCGATTCAAATTACCGGCGGGCTGGAAATGGGTTGCTTCATGGAGTTATGGTGGGGATGTTATGGCGAATACTTCTTTTGAAGTTGATGTCAAAGTTGATAATCCGAAAGGAAACTGGATGAATGCGGAACTTGTAGTATGTCGCGTAAAGTCCTGTTCTAGCGGCTTGCAACTGAACGAAGTCTCTGTTCCTCTTGATGGAAAATCGCATACGTTGCGTTGGCAAATGCCTGCAAATGAAGGCGCGCTTAATGGAATGCGTTGGTTCCGTTTGGTGCTGAATTCTGACGGAGGCGATGTGACTGTGTCGAATGCGCAATTGGTTTTGAATACGCGCGGTGATGTTGCTGTTCTGCCTAAGATTAGCTCTGCTGATATTTATCCGAGCCGTTATGAGTATTTTTCATGGGATGATGAAACTCATATAAATATATATGGTGATGAACTTGGAATAGGTATTCAAATTAAGTTCGATAAAGCGCAGCGCGGTATGCACTTTGAGTTTGGACCAATGGTTTCTATGGATAATTACCGTAATTTAGTTGTTGATTATTGGCCTGGAACTTGCCAGCGTACGCTTGCTTATTTTGATTCAAAAAAGCTGACGGATGCTAATCTTGCAAACGGTTGGTTGCAAAATGGATTTGTTCGAAAAATTTTACCTTTGGACGAAATCATTGATTTAAGAGTAACACCTCATGGCTCCAAAACCGCTCATCGCTTGAATTTGCAGGCTGTAGGCGGTTCTGAGCGCTGTGTCATAAAGTCCATAAAGCTAGAATAGAGGCACCTTGTTATGTTACTAGAATTAAGATATATTGATTGTACATTACAAAATAAGTAGGAGAATTCAATGAAAAAGTCGATTCTTTTGGGTCTTTTGTCTGTGGCGATGATGTCTTTATGTGGATGCTTAAATCCGCACTTGAGCTCGATGGGCGCATCGCAAATGCTTGTCGCGCACCAGCCGCGTTTAGCGGTGAATGGGGATTCGTCTGCGATAACGGTTTCTGTTGATGGTTTTGGCGGAGCTAAAACGACTGGCCGGAATGTCAAAGATGGTTTTTCGGCAGGCGCTTCTGTGGCGTTGAACTACAGACCGCTTGGAATCACTTCGCCGCTGTATGTGCAGGCTGCATTTGGCGGTAAAGGTGGTAAAGCTTCGTTTGATTGTTCCGAAGCCGGAAAATGCAATGACGGTTACAATGCGTGGCTTGAAACTTCGGAAGGACGGAAGAAATATTCGTTCTGGAATTTGCAGGAGCGCATGTCTGTTGGTGCAGAATTTGACATTGGTCCTGTAATATTGGGTCTTGGTGCTGGAGTTCAACTTTTCGAAGGTGGTGGCGATTTTGACGATGTTCGCGATTATCTCGGGAAGAGTCTTGCTGAAAATGATGACGAAGGCTTTGGAGTCAAGCTTTATTCTACGGCTCGCGTTGGTGCTAGGCTTGGGTCGTATGGCGTGGTCGCTTTTGATACAGACGTCATGTGGCTGAAGACTCTGAATGTCGGGCTCATGTTGAATTACTTCCATCCGTCGGGCTTTCATGGAGGCTTCTTTGCTGTGCAAAAGGTTGGTTATGGTGTGAACTTTGGCAAAACGTTCAGCTTTTGATGCTCTCTGATTTTTACGACGTGGATAGATTTTTGTTCATATAGATCCTTAATAAGGGCTTCAAGTTTGTTCTTGGAACCCTTTCTGCGTTTTTATAAATGCTTTAAGTACAAACAAAAAGGGCTTCGAGCAAATGCTCGAAGTCCTTTTTTAAAGCCTTGGGCTTGGACGAAGTCGTTAGACTTTCGCAAAAGCTTACTTGCTAAGGGTCTGAACTTGGACGTCCCAGCTCTGGTTGCCAAGAGCGATGCGGTAGGTGCTTGCGGCACCGGCCTTCATGTTCTTGGTGTCGACTGCAGGTGCTGCGTTCGGGTCCTTCTTCGGCACGCCAATGTGGCGGTTACCCTTGAGGAATTCGATACCCTTGTTGCCAGCCTTCGTCTGGAGGCAGCCCGTGATGAAAATGGTTTCGTCGTTGACCGGGAGACCATTTTCTTCGAGGAGCTTCTTTGCTGCCGGAATACCTGGCGGAAGGATTTCTTCTGCGCATTGGACGCCCGGATAGGCTTCCTTGAACGGCTTCATGTTGAACTGGTCGGCTGCAATCTTCACGAGTTCCGGATCCGGTTCGCACGGAGTCTTACCCTGGTAGCCAAGGAGCATCTTGCCGTAGCCTTCGGTCATCTTGAACCACGTACCGCGACCGGCAGCCTGGTTCAAGGTGTTCATGTAAGCCTGCTGGAAGTAGAACTGAGAAACCGGCGTCACAGAGGAAGCAAAGCCACCACGGCGTACGCATTCACTCATGTTTTCGATAACCTTCGGGAAGAGGTGGAAGGTCTTGGTTTCGCGCATCATGAGGGTGTTGGCCGTGAGAGCGCCACCCGGCATCGGGCTGAAAATAACGTCGGTGGTAATCTGGCGTGCTTCAGGTGGGAAGTTGTAGTCCTTGAGGCATTCAACAGCGACGTTGTTGGCTTCCATGAGTTCCGGAATGTGATCGTCAACGATGCTGTCTTCTCCGAGGGCGAGCTTGTATTCCGTGCCCTTGAGAGCGTGGAACATGGAGAAGAGGTCCGGCTGAGCCGTACCGCCAGAAAGCGGCTTGCGGCCGAGGTCAACGCCATCAGCGCCACCTTCAATAGCGGCCTTGTACTGAGCCACACCGGTACCGCAAGTGTCATGGCTGTGGATGCGGAGTTCGACCTTGTCACCAAGGAGCTTACGAGCGCGCTTGAATGTTTCGTAAACCTTAGTCGGGTTCGTCGTACCGGAAGCGTCCTTGAAGCAGACGGATGCGAACGGAACACCGGCGTCCAAGATGTTGCGGAGGATGCGTTCGTAGAATTCTGGGTTGTGAGCGGCGTTGAGGTCGCATCCCGGAGGAAGTTCCATCATGGTAACGACGACTTCGTGTTCGAGACCGGCGTCCGTAATGCACTTACCGGAGTAGATGAGGTTGTTGACGTCGTTCAAAGCATCAAAGTTACGAATACGGGTCATGCCGTGCTTCTTGAACATGTCGGCATGGAGCTTAATCATGTCGCGCGGCTGCGGAGCGAGTGCCACAACGTTGATACCACGAGCGAGAGTCTGGAGGCGGATCTTCGGGCCGACAACGCGACGGAATTCGTCCATCATGTCGAATGCGTCTTCACCGCAGTTCTGATAGAGAGCCTGGAAACGGGCGCCGCCACCTGCTTCGAAGTGGGTGATACCAGCCTTGACGGCTGCTTCAACTGCAGGCATGAAGTCTTTCATGAACACGCGAGCGCCGAAGATGGACTGGAAGCCATCACGGAACGAGGTGTCTTGGAACAGAATCTTTTTCATAATGTTTTCCTGTGGGATAGGATCCCTGAGTTTTACTGTACAATAAAAATACGGGCGTAAATATAGAATTTTTGCGTAAGGCGAGTGAGGCTGAGCTGCTTACGGACCACTTCCGGGCCTAGCCATAAGCGTTCGAAGAGTGCGAAATACGGAGTTAAATGTAGGGTGTTTTAGTGTTTAGAATTTAGATGTCAGAATTTAGAGCTCTGGACTAGGAATTTAGAATGGATGTGGAATTGATTTTTGGAAAAATGATGAGCCCTCATATTATTAATAATTTCTTTAAATTAGTGTTAAAAAAAGACACTTTTTGTAAACGAAAATTTTCTTTAAAAAAGTTGGTGGTTGAGAAACGCTTAGAATGACTCGTTCATCTAAAAAGGTGGTTTTTGAAATTTGTATCTTTGGTCTAATCATTATTATAAACACGTTTAATTGTGTTGGAATACGGAGTCTTTATGAATAAAAAGTGCGTTCTAGCTATGGCAACGACTCTCCTTGCCGCAGAATCGGTTTTTGCTGGCCCGTCTAGTGATAAAACTGTGGTTGCTTGTAGCTTTGATGACATGTTCGGTAATTCGTGCTACTGGCGTTGCCCGGATATGGAGGATACCTATAGAACGGAAAAGAAGGACGATCGATGCGCCAATGTGCTTTTCAGATGCGCTAATTATCCGCGTTCTTTTATGCGCTCGTCTGTTGGTAACAGTGAAATCTGGATTACACCGGATAAGTACAACCACTATTTTGGTAAGCTTCCTCAGGAATATGATTGCAGTATTTCTGAAGAAGAACGTGCTGCTATGGCTTCTCGCCCAACTCAGCCGGTTCAGCAGCAGTATGCATCGAATAAGTTCCAGAACACATCGACGTATGACGAAGCTAGAAATTTGTTGATTGATAACCGCGATGGCGAACGTTATTCTACAGTGAAGATCGGTGGCCGCGTGTGGATGGCTGAAAACTTGAAGTTCCGCTTGCCGGAAAGCTATTGCTACGAAAACAATACCCAGAATTGCGAAACTTACGGTAGACTTTATACATGGAATGCAGCCAAGAAGGCTTGCCCTGATGGATGGAGCTTGCCGGTGGGTGACGATCTCAACTACCAGGACTTTAACTTGAATAGCTTTAGAGTGCTTGATGGTGGTTACTATGTCGATGGCGAACGCTATATAGACTTGGGCAATCGTGCGTTCTTCTGGCTTGGCGATGAAAAGGGCGGAGATCGTGCCGATGCCATGAGCTTTAGAGGCCAGAACCTCGAAACTTTTGCGTTCCAGGGACGCAAGGCGAATGGTTACTCTGTTCGTTGCATCCAGAATTGGGAAGCCGCTTGTAAAGATCGTCTCGGTGGCGTGATGGACAATGCTGGAAAGACTTATAGAACACTTAAGATCGGTGACCAGACATGGATGGCCGAAGACGTGGTTCTCGATCGCTTGGACGAAATGGAAGCGAGAAACCTCGGACGCGCTTGCCCGCGTGGTTGGCATGTCCCGGAACAGTATGAATACGAACAGCTTTTCTCGAAGGCTACGGAATTTGAACTTCGTGCAAACGACAAGCGCATGAGGAACAACCGTGACACGAAGGAAAATCCGTGCAGCTTGAATTTTGACTTCAAGCGCGGCTACTGGACTTCTTCGAAGAACGGTAATGAAATGACTTATGTGGACTGGAAGTACAATGCTATTCGTGAAAAGGGCTCGCCATACTTCAAGCATGGTGATGCTTATACGAATAAGCTCCGTTGCGTGAAGAATGCTCCGTCTTATGCAGCTTCGAAGCCGACTGTTACAACGACACAGGCTGCTCCGACTCCTGCTGCTTCTTCAAATTCTGCAAACAAGACTGTTTTGGAAAAGTTCCTTTTGCAGGGTGTGACCTTTGGCGTAGGTCAGTCTCGCTTTACGAAGGAATCTTCTGAAGGTTTGAGAAGACTTGCGGATCACTTGAGAAATTATCATGGAAAGAAAATTGAAATTGTTTCTCATACGGACAATCTTGATCGCCCGGAAAGAAGTCGTGTTCTTGCCTTGAAGCGCGCTGAAGAAATCAAGGGCTATTTGGTGAATGCCGGAATTCCGAGTCAGGACATCATTGCAACGGGTAAGGGCGGTGATGAACCTCTCGTCCCGAATACGACTCCGGATAACCGCATGAAGAACAACCGTATTGAAGTGTTTGTGTACTCTTATGATCAGCCGGGTGTGCCTCCACCACCGGCTCCGAAACAGAACAATGTGCAGAAGTCTGAATCGGCTCCGAAAAAGTGCAAGGAACGTGATATGGCAAATACCAAGCTTGGCGAATGCTATTCATATACCGAAGGCACTAAGGATCACAGACGTTGTATGGCCGCTTACAAGAACTTGCTCAACCTTGCAAATACGAAGTGCAAATAAAGTATTGAATTCCGCCGGTTCCTGACGGTGACATATTGTGAAAACAAAGAAGCGCAGCTCTTTGAGCTGCGCTTCTTGTCTAAGTTCTGCCAACTAAGTTCTAAGAGGGCTGAAAGCCCGGTCTATCCCTAGATGAACATCATCGTGTTTAGCTTCGCGCGGTATTTCCAAGTGAGTTCGTGCTTGGGGCCGAGAACACCGAAGAGCGTGAGCATTGCTTTCTTGGCGGCGCCGTTATTCCATTCGGGGGCTTCGACGTACAAATTCAGGAATGCCTGGAGGGCGCTCTCGAAATCTTCGGTGCAGGCTAGTTTGCAGGCTTCGTGATAGACGATGGCTTCTTTGCCTTGAACATCTTTCTTGGCGACTTCGGCATGGAAATCGAGGAGTTCCAGGAGAGATTTGGCTTCGCGGTACTGGTCGTCTGCTTCGGTGAACTTGGAAAGGATCTCTTTTGCCTTTGCAGTGTCTCCGAGTTCAAGATTTGCTTTTGCCCACAAGAGTTGGAGCTTCTTGTCGTTTGGATTCTTGGAAAGCGCTTCGTCGAGCATCGGGAGCGCTTGGTCGAAGTTCTTTTGAGCAATGGCGTCTTCGAGAGCCATTTGAAAGCGGGCTTCGTCGGAAACGTAGAACTTTTCGAGGCGCTTCTTGAGGTCTGCTTCGGGGAGAACGCCTTGAATGACGTCTGCGATTTGGCCTTTATCGACTATGTGGATTTCGGGAACGGACTGTACGCGGAACATCTGGATGAGGCGCATGTTTTCGCGGTCGTCGCAACTGACAACGCCAAGCGTGAAGTCCATGCTTGTAGAAAACTGTCCTACCAATTGAGAGTACGGGGCGCAATCTGGGTATTCTGCGGATGAGAAGAGAATGGCGACTGCGCGCGTTTCGGAGGCCTTGATAACCTCTGTTTCAAAATTTTCTGCGGTAATTTGAACTACTTTAGCCATGCTGGTAAATTTAGTTAATAGTTACTAGATACAGGGGAAAGCTTTCCCCTAAACACTATTTTCTCTCGTCTTTCGTCTTTCGTCTTTCGTCTATTATCTATATTAATCTACATGTGTAAATGTTCTTTTTGTGGTTCAGATGTTGAGGCGCTCAGAATTGTCAATCTAGATCTGAGGATTTGCCCAAAGTGTTATTCCATTTATTTCCCGTGCAATCAGACGTTCGCTTTTTATGGCGGACTTTCAGACAAGACGCGTGAATTGTGGCTTGAAGATTTGAAGAAGAAAAACGTGCAGGATCCGCCGTGCGAAAATCCAAAGTGCATTGACCATGGAGAGCCGCTTGTGAAGGGTAAGCTTCCGCATTACGGCTTCGATGGTTACGTGACGACTTGCTGCGAAATGTTCCATATGCCGCCATCGACTGTGAAACAACTTTTGCAGTGGTCGTTGGATATCAAGGCCCAACCGCAGGCGAAAGAAGGGAAACACCACTTCTTCTTTATTCATTGGATTGATGCGCTTGTGTCCAAATTGTTTGGCGAAAAGCCTGTTGAAGAAGATCCGTTAGATTTGATCCAGTACAATAGAACTTTAAGGAAATTTTTTGAGTAAATGAAAAAATCATATACCATTTTGGGAATCATTGCTGTTATTATTATTGCAATTTATGTGATGATTCCGAAAGAGAGGTTTGCTGAAAATGTATTCCCGTTAGGGGATGGAACAAAAGCTTTTGCTTATGACGATAATGCGGATGGAGGGACTTCGGTTGTTCGATTCGCTTTGTCCGATTCTCTTGTCTCGTTCCAGTGTGCAATGGGCGTGGACGAAAAGAAACCGACTTGGTGTGGGCTTGTTTTTGATTTTGACCCGAAGGGCGAAAAAAATTACCACAACTGGAAAAATGTCGATACGCTTTATTTAGACATGGATGTTTCGGGAACAGATGAAGTCAATGTTAAAGTTTGGTCGTATGACCCGGATGTGACCGATTTGTCGAATCCAAGTTCGTTCAAGATGCTTTTGAAGGAAGTGCCTGTTAAAGCGGGAAACAACAAGGTTGCTATTCCATTTGAACAACTTTACATTCCCGATTTTTGGTATGACAATCTTGGTGTAAAACGTTCTCGCAACAATCCACATCATGAAAATATAGCCCGTGTGGAAATTTCGGCAGGTTGGAAACAGCCTCGTGGAAAGAATTTTGTTGTAAACGTCAGGGATATTTCTGTGAGTGGGGTCAGTAATAAAGCTTATGGAATATTCCTGTTCATGATTCTTGGCTTAATGGTTGTGGCGATTGGGCGTAGCCACCCTGTAAAGGAGTACGATGAAAAATAGGATAGGCAAATGGGTGGGGGTGCTTGTCTTTGCCGCTTTGCTTTTAGCTTGGTGGTATGAATATTCTAAATGCGGGGATGCCGATGTTGAACTGTTCCCGCGGAAAACGTTCGATATATTCCCGTTGAACGACAGCGCTGTCGGTGGTTTTTCAACAAGCGAAGTCCAAGCGATGGATACGCTTCTCACGGCTTCTGTAAATATCCATTCTGGCAAGGCTTTTACGTTTGCCGGGGTTGGCTTTAAATTAAAGTCTTTGGATAAACGCCTGGAACCTTTCGATTTGACGAAATTCGATTCTTTGGAAGTTCGTGTGGCTTCGAAGCGCATGAATTCCATGAAGCTCCGCATTTTGACAGAAGATCCGGTTTACACGCGCAAGGGCGATTATGCAACGTATCGCGTTTTAGAAAAGGATATACCGTCGGCTCCGTATTTGTTAATGGGGGGAGCTAAGGAACGCTTTGCGGTGAGCAAGTTTGCCATTAGTGAATTTAGAGTGCCTGAATGGTGGCTCTCGTCGGTGGGGCTCGAAAATGATGACGGCAAAACGTATTTGAATAGCGCCAAGTTTTTTGAAATTGTAAGTGGAAGTTCAACGCTTCGTGGCATTCCGGACGAAATGGAAATCCGCTATGTTCACCTTTGGAGCGATAAAACGCAGCAGAAAAAAGAATTCTATATGTATCTAGCTTCCATTTTGTTTGGTCTTGTTCTATTTTTAATATATGTGTTAAAAAATAGCGGGGGAAAAAATGCAGAGAAATTGGACGCTTGATAGGGTAATGCGCTATGTGCTGATTGCCGTAGCCGTTGCTGTATCTCTTGTCGTGTTGAATTATTTGAGCGGAGTTTTGTTTCCGTTTTTTGCGGCCTTCCTGATTGCCTATATCATGGACCCGCTTGTTTGTAAACTACAGATAAAGTTTAGATACCGTGTGATTGCTGTGGTGCTCGTGCTTTTGGGAACCGCAATAATTATTGGCGGTTGTATGTATTTCTTTGTTCCGAAAGTTGTGCACGAAGTCCAGTATTTGGGAACGCTTATTTCGAGAATTTTTACAGATTCCACTTGGAGCGATCGAATCATGACGTTCTTGCCTGCGGATATGTGGGCGTCTGTGAAAACGATGATTTCTTGGAACAGTATTGCCGAGTCGCTGGAATCGCTTGATGTGTGGAACGTTATCCAAACGGTTTCGGACCGTATTCTTCCGGGCGCTTGGGATATTCTTTCGAAGACATCTACGATTCTTATGGGTATTTCGAGTGCCGCAATTGTGTTTATGTACCTTGTCTTCATTATGCTTGATATGCATAAAATAAGGAAGGGAATCCGTCGCCTGATTCCTCGCCGTTACCGCCGCGAAGCAGGCGAATTTGCAAGTGCTACAGATAAATTTATGGGAACGTACTTCCGTGCTCAATCAATGGTTGCTTTTACGGTTGGCGTTTTGTATGCAATAGGATTTAGTGTGATGGGTCTTCCGATGGGAATTGCTTTTGGACTTTTCTCCGGGGCGCTCAATATGATCCCGTACATGCAATTGACGACAATTCCCTTGGCCTTACTGCTAGCGGTGGTTTACGCTCTAGATAAGGGAATGCCGTTCTGGGAAGTGGCTGTTATTATTCTTGCCATTTACCTTGTCGTGCAGATTATTCAGGACTTTTTCTTGGTGCCGCACATTGTCGGAAAGTCCATGAACCTCCCGCCGGTGGGGATTCTGTTGTCGCTTTCGATTTGGGGTAAACTGCTTGGTTTTTTGGGACTTTTGGTCGCAATCCCCTTCACGTGCTTATGCCTTGTCTATATTGAGAAACTAAGGACCAGGGCCGACCAGTATGTAGAAGAATCGGGCCGACTGGCTCCCAAGGCTTGATTTTATGGGGTTTTAAAAACTTTTTTCATTTTAAATTACTCTTATCTAAGAAAAAAAAAGTATAATATTACCAAACATTTCACAAATCTGACTCAAGGAGTTAAAAATGAACAAACAAGATCTCATTGAAGCTGTGCTTGCTAACAAGGAAGCTGGCATCGAATCCAAGGCTGCTGCTGCTCGCGCAATCGACGCCGTTCTCGACGGTATCGCTGCAGGCATCAAGAAGGACGGCAACGTTCAGCTCATCGGTTTCGGTACTTTTGCTGTGAAGTCCCGTGCTGCTCGTACTGGCCGCAATCCGCAGACTGGTGCTACCATCAAGATCAAGGCTTCCAAGACTGTTGGCTTCAAGGCTGGTACAGCTCTCAAGGAAACCGCTGCTAAGAACAAGCCGGCTAAGAAGTAATTTCTCTGAGCTAGATTTGCTTTTCGCAAAGGGAAGGTCGCTTTTGGGCGACCTTTTTTTTTGTCTTGCAAAATTGTGCGGCGAATGGTTTATTATATTGATAATCAATAACTTAGAGGTCTTATATGAAAAAAATTCTTTTGGGATTGTTCCTTGCTATATCGGTCTGTGGCTTTGTTGGATGCAACGAATATGAAGATAATGATTATGAAACTCTTCGCGAAAAATGCAAGAATCGTCCATCGCTTCCTGAATGTCAAGAGGATGTGAACGACAACTCTTCTGATGAGGCTCTTTAATTTTCGCTAAAACAAAGAAATCTTTTTCTTATACTGGCGGTTGAAAGGTCCGTTTACATATTCTATATTTGCGCAAGTTTAAGTCTTTGCGAAATAGGAAAGTAGATGAACGGAATTTCGATGAATATGAAGTGCGCTTGCGGCGCCCATCATGTTGCGGAAACCGCTGCTATTGCTATTTCCATTTTTGATTTTAATGCTGAACCGTTTGGTTCAGCCTTTTTTATTCAGTGTCATCCTGAGGTGATCGGTCAGGCTTGCGAATTCGACTATTCCGGCACCCAGGCTTGCAAGGCCCTGCGCGAACAGGGTTACAAGATTGTGCTCGTGAACTCTAACCCGGCTACCATCATGACCGACCCGGTCATGGCCGATGCCACTTACATCGAACCGCTTAACGTAGCTCGTTTGACCCAGATTATCGAAAAGGAACGCCCGGACGCCCTCCTCCCGAACCTCGGTGGTCAGACCGGCTTGAACCTCGCTTGCGCCCTCAACAAGGCCGGCGTGCTCGACAAGTACGGCGTGAAGGTCATCGGTGTGAACCTCGATGCTATCGAACGCGGCGAAGACCGTGAAGTCTTCAAGGAAACCATGCAGAAGCTCGGCATCGACACCCCGCGCTCCGGCATTTGCCACTCTGTGGAAGAAGCCGAAAAGATCGTGGCCGAAATCGGCTACCCGGTTGTCGTTCGCCCGGCATACACCATGGGCGGTGCAGGCGGCGGTTTCTGCTACAACGTGGAAGAACTCCGCACCATTTGCTCCAACGGTCTTGAACTCTCCATGACGCACCAGTGCCTCATCGACTCCTTCTGCGCAGCCCCGTTCCTCACCATCGACAAGAAGCTCGAAGAAGAACTGAAGGAAAAGGCCTTCAAGATTGTGGAATCCATCGGCGTGATTGGCGGTACCAACGTGCAGTTCGCTCACGACCCGAAGACCGGCCGCGTGGTGATTATCGAAATCAACCCGCGTACCAGTCGCTCCTCCGCTCTTGCTTCCAAGGCTACCGGCTTCCCGATCGCCCTCATTTCTGCAAAGCTCGCTGCAGGCCTCACCCTCGACCAGATTCCGTACTGGCGCGATGGAAGCCTCGAAAAGTACACCCCGAGCGGTGACTACGTTGTGCTCAAGTTCGCACGCTGGGCATTCGAAAAGTTCCGCGGCGTCGATGACTGCCTCGGCACCCAGATGAAGGCCGTGGGCGAAGTCATGGCTATCGGCAAGACCTCGGCTTTGCGAAGGACTTCAACAAGAAGAGCAAGGAAGAGCTCCTCGAAATGATGAAGACCGCTTCTTCCGAACGCCACTTCCAGATGTACGAAGCCATCCGCAAGGGCGCAACCGACGAAGAAATCTTCGCCGCCACTTACGAAAAGGCCTACTTCGTGCAGCAGATGCGCGAACTCGTGGAACTCGAAGAAGAAATGCTCAAGACTCCGGGCCGCCTGCCTTCCGACGAACTCCTCATCAAGGCCAAGAAGGACGGCTTCAGCGACAAGTACATCGCTAAGATTCTCGGCATCCGCGAAAAGGACGTGCGCAAGAAGCGTACGGAACTCGGCGTGGTCGAAGGCTGGTGCGCAGTGCCGGTGAGCGGTGTGGAAAACCAGTTCTACTACTACAGCACCTACAACTGCAAGGACGAATCTACCGCTTCCAACAACCCGAAGAAGATCATGATTTTGGGCGGTGGCCCGAACAGAATCGGTCAGGGTATCGAATTCGACTACTGCTGCTGCCACGCTGCAATGGCTCTCCGCGAAATGGGTTACGAAACCATCATGGTGAACTGCAACCCCGAAACGGTTTCTACCGACTACGATACCTCCGACAAGCTGTACTTCGAACCGGTCAGCCTCGAAGACGTTCTCCAGATTTACCACAAGGAAAAGCCGGCT